>JBOGKW010000080.1:0-14049 GCA_050746205.1 Terriglobales bacterium
GGCGGGCGCCCCGCGCCCGCCAGGTCCCCGCGCCGCCGGCTATTGCACCGTCAGTATGATCGGGAAGCTCGCGGTCTGGCTGCCCGCGGTCGCCGTTAGCGTAAGGCTGTAAGTTGCCGACGGTGTGGGTGTGCTGCCACCACCGCCGCCACCACCGCCACCGCCGCCGGAACTCGGCGGCAAGCCGCCGGAGTTGCCGCCGCAACCGGACAGAGCGAGCAACCCGAGGGCGAGGATCGCCGGCGCCAGCGCATAGGCCCAGCGCCGCGGGTGGCGAACGGAGCGGCGGAAACCGGTGATGGCCAGCGCCGCCAATAGAACCACCAGCGCCGCCAGCGCCCACGGCCAGCCGTCCCGGCCGCTGCCCAGCTCCGGCGGCAATGCTCCGCTACCACTGCCGGTGGTGGTGACGGTGACCGTGGTGGTGCCGGCCTTGCCACTGGCAATGGAAAGGCTGGCAGGGCTAACGGTGCAGGTGATGCCGCTGCCCACGCTCGGGCAGGACAGGCTCACCGTTCCCGTGAACGGCCCCTGCGGTGTCACCGACGCTGTGAGCGCCGCGCTTGCCCCGGCAGTCACGATGGGATCCGACGGCGTGGCGTTGAGGATGACGCCGCTGGGCAGCAGGGCCAAGGTCAGCGTGTTGGACACCGAGCCGCTGGCGCCCTGGACCTGCGGTGACGAACTGGAGGTCGAGACGTTCACGGTCGCGCTGGTACACGACGTGGTGGTGCAGCTGAGGGTGGTGGCGCCGCAGCCGGGGCAGGTAAGGTTAATGGTGCCGGTGAAGCCGCCCTGGGCGACGGCGCCGATGGTCACCGCAGCGGTTGGGTTGCCCGAGCCGTAATAGGCAACGGCGTCCGGGCTGGTCAGGGTGAAGCCGGTCTGGGGCGTGCCCAGCGCCGGTATGGCCCAGGCGCCCCGGCCGTGCGTGGCGGCGATGAGGTCGCGATTGGCGCTGTCAAAGTTCAGGCCCAGGACCGCGACGTTCGGCAAACCGCTGCCCAACTGCTGCCAGGCCTCACCGCTCACGCCGCCGTCGGTGGCCACAAAGACGCCGACATCGGTCCCGATGTAGATGTCATCGGGAACTTCGGGATCAATGGCGATGGCGTTGACGGGCGCGTCCGGCAAGTTGCCGGTGATGTCGGTCCACGTGCCGCCCCCGTCAGAAGTCATGTACACATGGCCGTAGCTGGTGCCGCTGACAAAACCCTCCACCCCAACATAGGCCACTTGGGAGTTGGTCGGGCTGACGGCGACGGCGCCGAAAGGCAGTGAGCCGTCGGTCGGCATCGGGCTGCTGGTCACGTCCGTCCAGGTAGGTAACGCGAGATAGATGTTCGACGACGTTCCGACTTGCCCGTCGGTGGTGACGGTGTAGACGACCGCGGGGTTCGACGGCGCGATGGCGAAGTCTTGGATGTAGTCGCCGCCGCAGACTCCGGCGGGAGCGCCGTCCGTGGTCAGGTCGCCGCTGATCGGCGCCCAGCCTAGGTCGGCGACGGCAGGCAGGGACGGGCCCATCCACAGCCGGCAAGTGGCGAGCAGCATCACGCTGTCGTCGTTGGGTATCAACTGGTAGGGCAAATAGAAGTCGCCGTTCTCGGCCAGCAGGTTGGTGTCGAGGATCGGACTATAGGTCGGCTCGCAGCCGGCGAAGCCCTGCGTGTCCTGGGCGATGTTGCCATTGCCCGGCCAGGTGCACGGATAGTTTTGGTATTGCACCGGCACGCCGCCGTTGGTTGACGCCACGATAATCGGATCGGCCCCGGCGGTGCTGGGCGGCTCGGGCACGTAGGCGTTTTCGGTGAAATAGTCCTTTGTGCCCGGCGCGATCGCGGTCTGGCCGCCATCGCCGCCCCACACCTGGCCCGCCAGCGTGCCGCTGCTGGTGGTGTTGACCACGGTGCCGTTGTCCTGCGAGCCGGCGGTGTAAATGCCAGGCTGGGACGGGTCGCCGGTGGCGCTATAAAACTGGAGCGTATTGAGGTTGGTGTTGATGTTGGTCCAAGCCTGGGCGCTGCCGTTATCGGCGGCGTCGCCGGCGTTGGTGGTAAACCAAACGCCGCCATCGTTGCCGACATACCAGGTGGTGGCGTTGACGAAGGCAATGGCGTGCTCGTCGGGATGGACCACGCCGGGGCCATAAGCCTGCGTCAAGTTCGACCAGGTGGTGCTCATGCCATTGGGAGTGGCCGACCAGGTATCAATTCCGCCCACCACCAAGGTGCTGCTACTGGGCGGGACCGCGATGTAAACGTCGTAGTCGCCTTGGTTGTCGGCGTTGAACAGCGGGTCGTCGGTCGAGCAGGTGCCGGTGTAGGTGTTGTTCAGGGTTCCGCACGTCGGGGCGGCGATCGCGCTCCAGCTTGTGCCGGCGTTCGTGCTCTCCCAGATCCCGGTGTCGCAGCCCGAGCCGCCGCTGGCGGAACAGGGCGTGGGGGTGGCGAGTTCGCCGTAGATGTCGGTAATGATGGTGAACAGGTCGCCCTTGGCGTCCACGGCCAGCGTGGCACGGTGAAATTCGTCGTCCAAGTTGACCGAACTAGGGTTGACAAACGGCGTCGGCGATGGAAGCGCCGACCAGGTGACGCCAGCGTCAGTAGACTGGTAAAAACCGTGGCCCCGCATCGCGGCGTAAATCGTACCGTTGACCGGATCGTAGAGCAGGTCGGTGCAACTGTAGTTGGTCCCGTTGGTGTCGCCCTTTGTGAACACCAGGGTCCAGGTTTGGCCGCCGTCGGCGGAGCGATAAATACCGCGGATGTAGCTGGTCAAGCTGACCGAGCTAACGTTCGTCGAACTGCCCCCCGCGGCTAGAATGACCTGCGGGTTCGCCGGATCCACCAGGACTTTGGCAAACGATAGGCCGAGCAGCGGCAGAGAAGAACCGAAGTTGGTCCCGCAGGTGGCGGTGGTGCAGGCGTCGCCGGCGGTGGTGGCCAAGGTCCAGTTCCAACTGCTGGTGGAGCTGTCGTAGACGCCGCGCTCCATGCCCACGCCGTAGTAACTGTCCAGGCTGTTGTTCTGCTCGCCGGTGCCGACGATGACCACGGGCGGGTTGCTGCCCGGCACCAACGCCAGCGCGCCGACCGCCAACGATTGCGATGGGTCGCTGATCGGGGTCCAGGCAGGACTGGCGCTCATGGCGTTGGTGGACTGCCACACGCCGCCATAGGCCGCGCCCAAATAGACGGTATTGCCGGTAGGGTCGTTGGCCAAATCAAGCGCCAAACCGGTGACGCGGCCCGAGACCTGGATGAAGCCCAAATCCGTCTGTGGATCAGGGCCGAGCTGGGTCCAACTGCCGCTGGTGGAGGCCGGTGGCGAGGCGAAGCGCCGCGCGCCGAGTAGAACGCGGCGGCCCGCCGGCGGATAGGCTCGCGGGATCAGTTGGCGCTCGGCATAAGCGCGCAACAGGTGCTCGGCCGGCAAGCGGCCGTCCAGGGCGCGGCGGTCGCGCATAAACCACGCCGCCCGCTGCAGGGGGTGATCCTCACCGTTCCGGGCCTTCACCCGCGGGCTCAGCGGCGAGACGGTGGGCGCCTGCCACGCCACGAGACCCGCCGCGGCGGCGACGATGACGACGGCGAGGAGCCAGAGGCGAAACGGCAGGAAGCGCATGTGAATTAGACCGCCGGGTACAATCCTTGCCCAACATTGTAGCCCCGCCCCGTGGGAGTTCCCGTTTTTCCAGGGGACGTTTCCCTTATGTCGCCCGTCCTACCCCACCGAAGCCGCTCCTCTCGCGGCAGCCGAGACGGCTGCCCTACGGGAGCGGTTCCTAGGACAGGCGTCCTCGTAGGACAGGCGTCCCGCCTGTCTGCCTCCAACGATGCCGTTTCTCTAGCGGCAGCCGAGACGGCTGCCCTACGGGAGCGGTTCCTAGGACTGGCGTCCCCGTAGGACAGGCGTCCTCGCCTGTCTGCCTGCGACGAACCCGCTCCTCTAGCGGCGGCCGGCCCAGGCGTCGAGCTGCTCCCAGGCCTGGCGCAGGCGGGCGAAGGTAGCGGGGTCGGAAGGATGCGTGGCGATTTCCAGCACCCACGGGATGCCGGCCCGCGCCGCGAGCTGCGGGGCCCAACCGAGCCAATCAATGCCGCCCTGGCCCGGCCACAGATGCTCGTCTTTTTGGCCCTGGTTATCGTGCAGATGGGTCGTGACGACACGCGATGCCAGTGTCTCCCAACTTTCGGCCACGCCGCCGCCACCGAGCAGAAACCCGGGGAGATGGGCATGGCCGGTGTCGAAGCAGACGCCAACATCATTGAGATGCGTGGCGGTCAAAAACTCCATCAGCCGCAGCGGCGTCCCCAGCGCGTGAGGCGTATTCTCCACCACGACGCGTACGCCCGCCCGTTTGGCCAACATACAAAGTCGCTCCAGGCTGCTAAAGGCGGCCTCGCTGCGCGCCGGGCTCAGATCCTCGCCGCCGGCGCCGATGTGCTGGACCAGAAAGCGAAAGGGCATCACCTCGGCCAAGGCCAGGACGCGCTCGACCTCTTCCATGGCCGGCAATCGCCGGCGCCGGTCGGGGTGAGAAATGTCCACGGGCGGATCGCCACCCCGGCCCCAGGATTCATCGGTGTAGATGGGGCTGTGCACGGAGTGAAGCTGGAGCTCATTCTGCCGGAACCAACTGGCGACGGCCTCTACCTGCGCCGGCTGCCGCCAATCGAAGCTCTGGCGGGCGCAAAACAACTCCAGGCCGCCGGCTCCCGCGCGCGCCAGCCGCTCCAGCAACGCGGTGTGCAACCGTTCATTGGCGAACAAATGGGTGGAAACAATGCCCCGCGGGCCGGGATGGTCCATGTCTTCCCGATTATCCTCGAACGCCCGGCCGGCATGGGCGGGCGCGCTGGGCCGGCCTTGCGGCCCAGCCGCCCTATTCTGGACGCTCCCGCTGCTCCCACCCCAAAGCGCGCCGCTGCGCTTTGGGGACCCCGGGTCGCTGCGGCTGGGCTTCGAGGTCGGCAGCCGACGCCCGCTGGCGCTCGGGCCGTCTCCAAGTTGCCGCGAGTAGATGGACTTTGCGTGCGGCACCGCACGGCCGGGCAGGAGCGGCGCCTGCCCACGGGGCGGCAGGCGTCACTTTACCGGCCGACGAGTTCGTAGTATTGTGACTCGCAACACTTGTGTGGAGGTGCTCCGTGCGTGGTAGTCCGCTTTGCAGCCGGGCGCTGGTGACGGCGCTTGTCGCTTTTGCCGTCGTGGTGACAGGTTGGAGCCAGGGTGGTAGCGCGAGCCTAAACGGCCGGGTCACCGACCCCAGCGGTGCGGCCATTCCCGGCGCGCGGGTGACCCTGTTGCGGCCAGCGACGCAGCTCAGCCGCGCGGTGACCACCAACGCCCAAGGTGGTTATGAGTTCCCTGCCCTGCCGCCGGGGGTGTATCAGGTCACGGTCCGGGCTCACGGCTTCGCCACGGTCATCAATCGCAACGTTACGCTGCTGGTCAATGAGCCGGCGACTTTAAACGTCGGGTTGCAGGTGGCCAGTTCGGCGACCACGGTCGAGGTCCAAGGCGCCGCCGCGCCCCTGGTGAACCACACCGACGCTTCCATCGGCAACGCCTTCACCACGACGCAAATTCAGGAGCTGCCCATTCCCGACCGCAACGTGGTGGCGCTGATGAGCCTGCAACCCGGCGTGGTCTATTTGGGCAACCAGCCCGGCATCGCGCAGAGCAACTATGACACCCGCAGCGGGGCAGTCAACGGGGTTCGCAGCGACCAATCCAACGTCACCCTGGACGGCGTGGACGTCAACGACCAGACCAACGCCTATGCCTTCACCAGCGTCCTCAACATTCCGCCGGATTCACTGCAAGAGTTTCGCGTCACCACCGCCGACCCCGAAACCAGCTCGGGACACGGCGCCGGAGCCCAGGTGGCGATGGTCACCAAAAGTGGGACCAACAGTTTTCATGGCTCGGTCTACGAGTACAACCGCAACACCGCCCTCAGCGCCAACGATTTCTTCCTGAAGAGCGCGGAGCTGGAGAGCGGACAGCCGAACACGCCGCCGGCGCTGATCCGCAATCTGTACGGCGTCACGCTGGGCGGCCCGCTGGTGCACAACAAGTTGTTTTTTTTCGGCAACTACGAGGGCCGGCAGGACCGGGAGGGCGAGGTGGTGACCCAAACCGTGCCGACGGCGAGCCTGCGGGCCGGAGATCTCAAATACCTGACCGCCTCCGGCGCCACCGAGACTCTCACCCCGGCGCAGATCGCTGCGATGGGCACGGCCAATGGGGTGCCGGCCGCGGTGGCGGGCGTGGATCCGGCGGCGCTGCAAATGCTGAACAGCTATCCGCTGCCCAACAGCAACGCCGTGGGTGACCTCTTGAACACCGCCGGCTATGTCTTCTCCTCGCCCACGCCGGGCGGCTACGACACCTACATCGCCCGACTGGATTATGACCTCAGCTCCACGCAGACGATGTTCCTGCGCGGCGAGACCGAGAACTTCAAGGTGGACCAGCCACAAGAGTTCACGGGCCAGCCGCCGACCTACACCAACCTGACCGACAGCCGGGGATTGATCTTCGGCTGGACGTCGGTGGTCTCCGCGAACTTCATCAACAACTTCCGCTACGGCTTCATCCGCCAGGGCGTGGGCTCGGAGGGATCGTCGTTCACGCCCTACGTGGCCACACGCAACCTGAGCTTTCCCAACTCCCAGGGCAACTACAGCAGCTCGCTGATCGTGCCGGACAACGATTTCACCGACGACATCAGTTGGATCGTCGGCAATCACACCATCCAGTTCGGCGCTTCGGCCGACCGCGCCTCTGATGCGAGCATCAGCTACGACAACTCATTTTCCAACGCCTCGCTCAACACCGGATTTCTCAATACCTCCGGCTTCGCGGGCCGCCCGGCCAGCCCCTACGACCCGCCCAACAGCAGTCTGCCCGCCGTCAACAGCGATTTCGACAACAACTACGACTGGTCGCTGATTGACCTGCTGGGAGCGATCACCGAATACAACGCGGTCTACAACTATGGCCGCAATGGCAGCACGCTGGCGGCGGGGTCGCCGATCGACCGCAATTTTCAGATCAACGATTACCAGTTTTATGGCCAGGATCAATGGCACGTGACGCCCAACCTGGTGCTGACCTACGGCCTGAACTACACCCTGGAGCAACCGCCCTATGAAGCCAACGGCCTGCAAGTCACCCCCTGCGTGGCCACCGCCAGCGGGAGCTGCACGGCGCTGAATTTGGGCGACTGGATGAATCAAACCGGGCAACTGGCGGCGGAGGGCAAGCCGGCCAGCGATGCCGGGCCGGTGTCGTTCGAGCTGGGCGGGCCGGTGAACAACGCTCCGGGCCTGTGGAACTGGGATTACGGGGATCTGGCGCCGCGGCTGGGCTTGGCCTGGTCGCCGGATTTGGGCCACGGCTGGCTGGCGACCATCTTGGGCGGCAAGAATCAGCTCTCGATCCGCGGCGGCTACGATCTGATCTACGAGCACTTCGGAGCTGGCATGGTGAACACGTTCAACCAGGACGGAGCCTTTGGCCTGTCCACGAACCTCACCAACCCCTTGGGCATCACCATCGCGAATGCACCGCGGATGACCTGCCTCACCTGCCTGCCCAGCGCCATCCAGCCGGCGGCGCCGCCCGGCGGCTTTCCGCAAACCCCGCCGCCGCTGTTCGGCAACATCGCCTGGGGTTTGGACAGCGCCATCAAGACGCCGTATGTCCACGAGGTGGATTTCTCCATCACTCGGCAGTTTGGGACACGGCAATCATTGTCGGTGAGCTACGTCGGTACCTTCGGCCGGCGGTTGCCGATGCAGGAAGATTTGTCCATGCCCGGCGACCTGGTGGACCCGAAAAGCAAGCAGGACTATTTTGCCGCCGCCGACCGGCTGAGCAAGCTCTACGACGCCAATACGCCGGTGGCGAACGTCCCCAACATTCCCTTCTGGCAGGACATTTTCAGCACCTGGAAGGGACTGACGCAAGCAGACGTGATGAACGCTCTGGGTGACAGCAACCCCTGCACGCCCGGGCCGGCCGACACCAGCCCGCTGACGGCGACGCAGGCGGTCTATGAGCTGTGGAGCTGTTTCGTGCCCAACGAGACTTCGGCTTCCATCCTGTTGGACTTCCCGCCCAGCAACGGCGGTATCGGCCTGCCCGCGCCGACGACGGGATACTACAGTTTCTATCACAGCCAATACAGCTCGCTGTACGCCTGGAACAATATTGGCACCTCCAATTACAACGCCATGCAGGCGACCTATCAAGCGCGGCTGGCGCGCGAACTGCAGACGCAAATCAACTACACCTGGTCGCGATCCATGGACGAGGCCTCCGACGCCGAGCGCATCAGCGAGAGCCCGCCGGGGGGTGGCTTGGGCGGGGCGATCATCAATTCCTGGTCGCCGTTCCAGCTCTATGGCCAGTCGGACTTCAACACCACGCAGCAGATCAACGCCAATTGGGTGTGGCAGTTGCCGGTGGGTCGCGGGCAGTGGCTGGGCCGTCGGGCGCCGGGCTGGCTGAACGAGGTGATCGGCGGGTGGGAGTTCAGCGGCTATTGGCGCTGGACGGGAGCCTTTCCGGTCAATGCCGGCAACGGCTTCTTCTTCCCCACTAACTGGGAGCTGACCGGCAACGCAATGCAGATCAAAGACATCCCCGGCATGCAGACCACCATGAACCCGCAGGGACCGGACGGCTCCGGTCCCAACATGTTCGCCAATCCGTCACTAGCGCTGGCCGCCTTCCGCCAAGATCTACCCGGCGAGGCGGGCAGCCGCAATGTGGTCGAGGGAGACGGCTTCTTCGGGATTGACACCGGTTTGGACAAGAGCTTTGCGATCGGCGAGGGCAAGGCGGTGCAGGTGGGCTGGCAGACTTTCAACGCCACCAACTCGGTCCGCTTCGACGCTCAGACGGCCTCGCTGGCGCTGGATAGCGGCAATTCCTTCGGCAATTACACCTCCACGTTGACCGAACCACGCTTCATGCAGTTGTTCGCCAAGATCACGTTTTAACCTCCGGGGCGAGGGCGTGGGGCAGCGCGGCGACGCGGGCGTTGGCAAGGCGCCGCGAACGCCGTGGCGGCGGCGCGGGGCCTAGGCGGCGCGGAGTTGAGCTTGGCGCTGCGGGTCCAGCTTCACCTTGAGCCACCCCGGCTGGCGCTGGTCGAAGGCTTGATAGGCGGCGATGGCGTCGGTGATGGGTTCGGCTTTGGTGAGCAGCACGGCGGGGTCGGCCAAGCCAGCGGCGATCATCTCCAGCAACTGCGGTACATATTTGCGGTGCGGGCAGTTGCCCATGGCGAGGGTCAGATTCTTGTTCATCGCCTGGCCGATAGGAAAGATGCGGGCCGCCTCGGGATACACGCCCACGATGGCCAGTCGCCCCGCCTTGGCCAGCGCCTGCACCGCCCAGGTCAATACCTGCGCGGGCCCATCGCCCGGCTGCCAGCGGCCGTCCCCCGCATGCGGCTGCGGCGCGACCTGGCGCGGATCGTTGGCGGCGTGCTCCGCCTTGGCGAGCGGCTCCCCCTGGGCGACGGGCTCCGCCTTGGTTCCCGTCACGGCTCGCGGGCGATTGGCGTCCACGCCAACGGCATCAATCACGCGATCCACGCCGATGCCGCCGGTCAGCTGGCGCAGCGCCTCGACCGGATCCTCGCGGTTGTAGTCAATGACCTCGGCGCCTTGCGCCCGGGCACGCTCCAGCCGGGAGGGAATCGCATCCACGGCGAAGATGCGGCCGGCATTCATCAGCTTGGCGCTGAGAATGGCGCATTGGCCCACCGGGCCGCAACCGAAGATGGCCAGCGTGCGCCCGGGACGGATGTCGGCGAGATCGGCGGCGAAATATCCGGTGGGAAAAATATCCGAGGCCAGGATCGCCTGCTCGTCGCTGACGCCGCTGGGAACACTGACCAGCGTGGTCGCGGCAAACGGGATGCGGGCCTTCTGCGCCTGAAGGCCTTGGAAGGGCCCGCTCGCTTCGGGGCCGCCGAAAAAGGCCGTGCCCGACGCGGGGCCGCGGGGATTGGCACGATCGCATTGCGAATACTCGCCGTTGCGGCAATATACGCAAACGCCGCAGGCGATGGTGGAACAGACCACAACGCGGTCGCCGCTCCGGAAGCTCCGGACCTCCGGGCCGGCGATCTCGACGATTCCAACGCCTTCATGCCCCAGGATGGTGCCCGGCCGAAGCGGACCCACGGTGCCGCGGACAAAGTGCAAATCCGTCCCGCAGATGGCGCTGGCCGTCAGATGGACAATGGCGTCGGTCGGCGCCTCCAGCTTGGGAAGGGGCACATCTTCCAGTCGAATGTCTCCGACGCCGCGAAACACAACCGCCTGCATCTCCGCCTCCCGATGCAAATTTCGGGTTTGGATGGGCGGCGGGGCCCGCCTGTTGCACCCCAGCGTCGGGGGCGCCGTTATCGCGCGCCGGCCGACGGCGCGGCGGCGGCGCGCTTGTGGATCAGGTAGGCGCGGAGCAGAGCGTCCAGGTCGCCATCCAGCACACGCTGCACGTCGCCGATCTCCAGTTTGGTGCGATTGTCCTTCACCAACTGATAGGGCTGGAGCACATAGGAACGGATCTGGCTGCCAAAATCAATGTCCAGCTTGGCGTCCTCGATGACGCGAGCCGCCGCCTGCTTCTTCTCCAGTTCGTGCTCGTACAGCCGGGAGCGCAGAATCTTCATGGCCTGGGCCCGGTTCTTGTGCTGCGAGCGCTCGTTCTGGCATTGCACGACGATGTTGGTCGGCAGGTGAACGATGCGCACCGCGGAGTCGGTCATATTCACGTGCTGGCCGCCTTTGCCCCCGGCCCGAAAGGTGTCAATCCGCAGATCCTCGTCACGAATGTCCACTTGGATGCGGTCGTCAATCTCTGGGCTCACAAAGACGCTGGCGAACGACGTGTGCCGGCGCTTGGCCTGATCGAACGGCGAAATACGCACCAGTCGGTGCACGCCGGTTTCCGACTGCAGTAGGCCGTAGGCGTTTTCGCCCTGGATCTGCAGGGTGGCGGATTTGATGCCGGCCTCGTCGCCGTCCTGGCGGTCCCAGATGCTGACCTTCATGCCCTGGCGCTCGGCCCAGCGCAGGTACATGCGCATCAGCATCTCGGCCCAGTCCTGACTTTCGGTGCCGCCGGCGCCGGGGTGAATGGTAACAATGGCGTTGGCGGCGTCGTTTTCGCCGCTGAGCAGGGTCTCGGTCTCGATGCGCTCAAGCTTCTGGCGCAGGCGCTGCAGGGCAGCATGCAGATCCGCCAGCGCGTCCTCTCCTTCCTGCGCCAGTTCCAGCAGGACGGCGGCCTCCTCGACGGCTTGGCCCAACTCACGATCCTCCGTCAGGAGCTTTTCGGCCTGCTTCCGCTCGCGCGAGACCGCCAGCGACCGCTCCGCGTCGGCCCAGAAATCCGGCGCTGCGATCTGGTGATCCAACTGCGACAGTTGCGCGCTTAGGCGAGGGACGTCAAAGATACACCCGTACGGTGTGGGTTTGGGCCCGAAGGGCCTGAAACTCCCGATCTAGGTCGTCCAGCATGGGTTGGGTGGGCATGAAGAGTCGGCACGCTCAGCCGGTCCGGCGCCAACGGCGCACCCCACCAGCCAGAAACATGAGGCCTACCAATATTGTACAGAGCCACGGCAGCCAATCGCCATGCTCGGTGTAAAACGTCCGGTCGGTGCGGGCAGCGAAGTGTCCGCGCAGCGCCGCTGGTACGCTGAGCGCCAGGCGGGCGGTGACGCGGCCGTAAGGATCCACGATGGCGGTAATGCCGTCGTTGGTGTCGCGCAGCAGCCAGCGGCGATTTTCCATGGCCCGGACGCGGGCCATCAACAAGCCCTGCGGCCGCGCGGCGGAGTGGCCGTACCAGCCATCGTCCGACAGGTTGACCAGCCATTGCGCCCCACCGCGAACCTCCTGGCGGGCCAGCGCGGGAAAAATGGATTCATAACAGATGAGAGCGCCAAACGGATAGGCGCCGGCAGCGTCGTTGCCCTCGGCATGGCCAGCGGGCAAATGAAACAACGTCAGCCGCTGCCCGGGAACAAAGTCGCCCACCTGGCTCACCATGGCGCGAATACCGACCCAGCGCCGGAGCCAGCCGGGCAGCGGTACGTATTCGCCGAACGGAACCAAATGACGCTTGGCATAGCGCGCGCCGGCTAGCCCATCGGGATGGATCATGCGGGCCGCGTTGATGGGGTCTTGCCCGCGAGTTGGCGCCGAGGGGTGTAGCAGCGCGGTTTCGCCGAACAGCAGCGCGGCGCGGTCGGCACGGGTTAAGGCGGTCACCGTGGATTGCAGTTGCGGTTCGGCCGCGTACTCTAGAGGCGCGGGACTTTCCGGCCACAGCACCAGGGCCGGAGCGCCCGGGTCCATCGCCGTGCCCGGCCGTGACAGCCGCGTCAGCCGGCGCAGATAGGCGACAAACGCCGGGTCGGACCAGGTCCTAGCGGGATTGGCATTGGGCTGCACCAACACGGCGCGCAGCGTGGCGGCTTGCAGCTGCGGCGGATCGAAGGGAAAGCTGGCGAAGCCCACCACCGCGAACCAGACGATCGCCGGTGTGATGGGCCAGCCCCAGGCGGTACGGGCGCCGCGCTGCGGCGGCTGCGCAAACCAGCCGGAGAAGTGGCTTGCGGCGGCGGCCAGTACGCCATTTTCCAACGCAATCAAAAAACCGGCGCCGTAGACGCCGGCCACGGTAACCGACAGCATGAAGCCGGCGTGGTTGGCTTGCGAATAGCCGACCAGATCCCAGGGGAAGCCGCCCATGGGCACATAAGTACGGAGGAACTCGATTGCCGTCCACAGTGCCGGCAGCGTCAGCCATGGCCAGGGCGCCCAATGGCAAAGCCAATAGCCCAGCCAAGCGAAGAGGGCGAAGAACAAGCCCACCACAGCCAAGAAGAGGGCAAAGACCAGCCCGGCCTCGGGCCGGCTCAGCCCTCCATACCTGCGAACGGTGTAGGCCACCCACGGACAATCGGCGGCAAAGAAGATCGCGCCGGCGACATACCCGCACCAGAAGGCCTGATGCGCTCCGGCCGCGCGGAGGCACAGCAGGAAGATCGGCGCCAGCGCGACCCAGGCCAGCACCGAAAGGCTCAGCGGGGGGAACGCCAGAGCCAAAAAGGCGGCCCCAAAGCCCGCCAATAGCAGCGCCCGGGTCCAGGTGAGGGTGGCCGTAACCGGAACCGCGCCCGCGGTGGAAATCCGGCGGGAACCGCTGGCGAGCGCCTTGGGCATGCGAGTTGGGGCGACACACCGCCCCTGCCGATAGTTTACGTGCAACCGCGCGCGCTACCGCCCGGGGGTCAGCCGGTCGCCGAGGGATTTTGGAACCACAGGACGATCAAATCGGCGCGCCGCCGCACTGAAAACTTGGCGAGCAAATTGGAGACGTGAAATTTGGCCGTCCGTTCGGAGATGTGCAGCCGCTGGGCGATCTCCTTATTGGAGATATTTTCCAGCAGGAGGTCCAAGACCTCCTTTTCCCGCTTGCTGAGCTGCGTGGTGCCCGTGGCAAACTGGCGGCTGCCCAGACCGGTGATGATGGAGTCCACAAAGCGGGACAACAGCGGCCGAGGTACCCAGTAGCCGCCATTGGCAACCGCCTCCAGGGCTTGGGGAATCTGGCCTGGGGCCTGCGCGTAGGTGACCAAACCCTTCGCGCCCAAACGGAGTAGGGGAAAGGCGTTGACTTCCGCAAAATCGTCGGCCAGGGCAATCACGCGGGCCTGCGGAAAGCGGGCGAAGATGGCCGCGATCAAGCTCTCCGTGACCGGACGGGGCGAATGCGTATCGACCACAAAAACGTCCGCTTCGGCCAACCGGCTCCCATCAACGGAACCTCCGGGCCCGATCTCCGGATGTTGCGTCTGCAATACGAATCGCGCCGGGTCAAGCCGCTGGTCGAACTCCGACGACACCAGCGGGTGCGAGGGAAACAGGCTGACCGCCAAGCGGCGAACCACGCCGGGCTTCACCGCGGTGGCACTGGGAGTGGGGCGAAGTGGGGGCATCAGAC
>JBOGKW010000081.1:0-13965 GCA_050746205.1 Terriglobales bacterium
GCCTAGAACGGCTACGGCCAGCCCATGCTGGCCCCGGCCCGGGCCGGTTCGACGGACCGGCGTCCGCTTTTTTTCAGCCGCCTAGGCGCCGCCGCTGCCGCTCGGCCCGAGTGCTCCGCCGCCGTTCGGGCCGACACCCGGACCGCCAGGGGGGCCGCCCGTAGGGCTGCCGGTCGGGCTCGGGCTGGGGCTGCCGAAGGGCGAGTTGTTCTGTCCCGGCACGCCGGCGCCGGGCGCCACCGGCCCTTGCGGCGCCGCGCCGCCCAGCGAGTGGTCGGCGGTGGGCAAATACAGGAACAGCCACTGATCGGGCCGGTCCTTGCCGTTGAACTCATGCACCGCCGGTTGGTCGCTGGGGATGGCGACGCCGATGATCGGTCCGGCGCCGACGCTGCTGAATGAGTCGCTTTGCTTGCGCAGCCGGTAGCCCGTAATGACCTCAATACCCCGAATGGAGCCTCCTTGGACCTGCGGCAACGTGAAGCCCATTGTCCCTGGCGCTCCGGTGGCCGCGGTAGGCGACGTTCCGAAGGCCGTCTGCGGGCCGCCGGGCACGGCCTGGGGCAGAATGCCCGCCAGCCCCGCGGCTCCCATCGCCCCAGCCATGCCCGGCGTCGTGCCGGGCCCGCCCGGCGCGCCAAATGGCGCTTCCCCCGTCGCGCCGCTCGCGGCCGAGGACGACGCTGCGCCCGGCGCCCCTCCCGGAGCCCCTTGCACCTTGGGTGCGATCAAATCGCCGGGGTGAATGAGGTACCACTTGCCGCTCTTCACCAGCGGATCGGGCCACGCGCGGCGCAGATAATACACGCCATTGGTTTCCTTCAGCCGGTCCAGATTGGGGGGATAGGCGCCAAACTTGTGGTAGTACCGGCGGATGCCCATGACGTACTGCCGGGCGTAATCAATCGCCGCCTGCTCCCGCCGCCGCTTGAGCGCCGTGAGCCAGCCCGGCGCCGCCGCCGCCAAACTGATCGCCAAGAGGCTGACCAGCAGCAAAATGATCAGCAGCGCGTAGCCGTTTTGCCGGCGCTGGAAGCGATCCATTTTCGCCCGCTCCATGGCTTCAGCCCGCATTGGGGGGCAGCAGCAGGGGCAGCACCTCGGTCCGCTGCTCCTGGAGGTCCTCGATCGCGACCGCCTTGGGGTCAATGCGGATGACCTGATAGCGACGGGCCACGACTTCCCCCTGGGTGGCGATGAAGATCTTGTCGTTCCACTGCAGAAATACCCGCTTCGCTTCTCCGGAGCGGGTGGCGTAGCCATAAAAGCGCAGCGGAATCGGCGGCGGGGGCGGCGGTCCGGCATTGGCCGCCGCTTGCGCCGCCGCGCTGCCGGGCGAACCCGGGTCGTTGCTGGCGACCGGCAGTGGCGCAGCCGGAGCGGGCGCGAACAGGTTGCGCAGCTCGCCTTGATAGCGGATCGAACGCACCGCGTGCAAATAGGCCTCATGCAAGGTGGGGTCCGGTTGGTGCAACAGGCGTTGCACGGCGGCGTCACCGTGGTCGCTGCCCATCAGGTGGCCCAGGCCGTGCGAAAGGCCCTCCGCCCGCCACAGCAGAGCCGCGGCGATCACGATCAGGACGGCCAAAGCCGCCAGTTGCCCGGGGGGCGTCCGCTTGGCGTCGCCGCGCGTCATTCCGCGCCCTCCGTGGCGGCGCCCTCGGGGGCCGGTGGCGTCTGTGGTGCCGCGTCCTGGGCTTGGACATAGCTCTCCATTTGAATCGCCAGCGCCAGCGCGCCGGGGCGATTGCTTCGGGCGGAGAGGGAGACCTGGCGGACGATCAAGAACAGCGGCGCTCGCTCGACGTGATTGATAAACCGGACCACCGACGCGTACGGCCCGGTGACGCGCATGGCGATGGTCAACTGGCGCAGCCCCAGGCGCACCTTGCGGCCGGGGTGAAAGCCAAAGGCGTCGGCGACCACGCCGGTGTTCTGCGCCATGCCTTGCAGGGAGCGCAACAGGCGGAACTCGGCGGTGCGCTCGGGGGGCATGCCACTAGCCAGCAGTTGCCTCGCCTGGCGCTGGCTGGCGTGGACTTCTTGGGACAGCCGGCGGAGGCCCGTGACCTGTGCGTCCAGGGTCACATAGCGTCCTTCGGCCCGGGCCAGCGAGCCTTCCGCTTGCGTCCGCGAGGGGCCCCAAGGCGAGAGCAGGAATACCAGCAACAGCACATCCGCGGCGAGAAAGCTGGCCGTGGCGGTGCGCAATTTGCGGCGCAAGGCTCCCGACTGGGTCACGGCTGCCTCCGGGGCTGCCTTGGGGCTGCAGTCGGGGGGAGCGGCCGCGGCCGCGGCGCCACGCCGACCGGCGGGGCCAGATCGGGCGCAATGGCGGGTCCCAGTTGGGGTTGGTAAAACGCGACGATTGCCAGCCTCACCGGCCCATTGGTTGCAGCGTTCACGGCGGTAGCCGGCCCGCGTTGGCGGCGGCTGACGTCGGTGACTTGGGGGGAGGCGAAATCCGGCGCTTCCTCGAGTTGGTGCAAGAAGGGCAGGGCAGCGGGCACACTGGGGGCGGCGACCTCCATCATCAAGGCCGTCCTTCTGTGCTCCTCCGCTGGGCGGACCGACAACAACTGCACCTGCGCCGGCAGCAGCGCCTCCAGGCGCTCGAACAGGCGCGTCCAACTCACAGCCTTGCGGTCAATCAGTTGGTTCAAGTACGCCGCCCGCCGCATCGCCGCCTGCGCATCCGGCCGCTGCATCTCGGCCATCAGTTGCGCCCGCTCCCGTCGCAGGGGCGCCATGCGAGCTTGGACCACTGCCGTCTGCGTCCGCACCGAGGCCGCGGCGCTCCAACCCGACAGGGTGATCGCCGCCAAGACTGCCAGCGCCGCAGCGGCCAGGCCGCAACCGCCGCCCCACAGCACCCACGCTCGCCGCCGGTTTTCCCCCGGCGTCCGCGCCAGGTTAACGCTGAACCTCATGCGGAAGCTCCCGGGCCACTGTCGGGTGGCAGTGCCGGCGGCAGGGAGCCCGCACCGCTGGCGGCCGGTGGATATGGCTCGTGCAACGCCCCCAGCACTGCCAGCTGGCTTTCCCGCGTGCCCCAGGCGCCAGCGCCGGCCCGGACCTCGGCCCAGGGACATTCCTCGCCCAGTTGCGCCGCCGTGGCCTCCGGCACGCCGAAGGTCAGTATCCGGGGCGACGTCTCCCGCTCCGGTGGAGGCAGCGACTCGTGGAAATCGCGGAAGAAGGCTGCCGACGCGTGGAGGTCGTCGTAGGCCAGCTGGTTGCCGGTGGGAACGACGCGAAAAAGCCGGGGCAAATCCTCCCAACCGAAGCCGCTGGTCAGCGCGCCGCCGCGCCAGCGTAACAACAGCGTGCCGTGGCCAAACGCAGGCAACGCCATCAGGGCCGCCAGCCCCGCGGGGAGCAACTGGGCCGCGCGGCCGCCGGCCGCCTCGAATGCGTCCTCGTATTCATTCAGCCGCTCCCGATCCGCGGTCACCGCCACGACTCCGCGCCGCAGCCCCGTGCGCAGCACCTGCACCGAAAGGGCGGCCTGATCGGCGTCGAAGGGTAGGGTCTTGCGCAGGCGGAAGCGCACCAGCGCGTCCAGTTCGTCGCCTCGGCGGGGGAGCTCATCGAAATCCAGCAGAGCGACGCGGAAGGCCAGATCGGGAAGCAGCAGCGCTGCCTCCCGCCCCACCCCGCCGACCGCCTCCAGGCATTGCCGCAGCGCCGCTGTCAGCGCGCCCGGCGCGGTGACATTAGTCACCGTCAGCCCAGGCTGGAGACTGTCCGCCGGCAGCGGGCGCTCCGCGACCGCCGCCGAGCCCCCGCTAACACCTCGCCCGGGCTGCAGCCGCGCCGCCAACACGCCCCCGGCGGCAATCTCGACCGCCACCCGTGCCGGCGGAGAATCTAGCCAGCCTGGCCCGCGCCCGGCCTCGCCGGTGGCGCCAGCGGTTGTGCCCCAGGTCCGCTTCATCGCGTCAGCTCGATGAAGGTGACCTTGTTGATTTCGCGCAGAGTGGTCACGCCGTCGCGTACTTTGTCCAGCGCCGATTGCCGCAAAAAAGTCATCCCCTCCTGCCGCGCGATGCGCCGGATCTCCGAGCTCGGCCGTCGCGCCAGGATCATCTCCCGCACCGTGTCGGTCATCTCCAGCAGTTCATGAATCGCCGTCCGGCCGCGGAACCCAGTGCCGGCGCAGTCCAGGCAGCCGGCCCCCTCGTAGAAGTCCCGCTCCAACCATTCCCCATTCAGCCCGGACGCCTCCAACACCTCGCGCGAGTAGCGCCGCGCGACCTTGCAATTGGGGCAGATCATGCGGACCAGCCGCTGGGCGAGAATGCAGTTGAGCGAGCTGACGAAGTTATAGGGCTCGACCCCCATGTTCAGGAAACGCCCGATCACGTCGACGACGTTGTTGGCGTGGACGGTGGTGAAGACCAGGTGGCCGGTCAGAGCGGAGTTGATGGCGATTTGCGCCGTGTCGGTGTCCCGGATTTCGCCGACCATGATCTTGTCCGGATCGTGCCGCAGGATTGAGCGCAAGCCGCGGGCGAAGGTCAGCCCCTTCTTCTCGTTGACGGGAATCTGGGTTACGCCCTTTACCTGATATTCGACCGGATCCTCGATGGTGATGACCTTGTCCTCGTCGCTGCGGATCTCGTTCAAGGCCGCGTACAGGGTGGTGGTTTTGCCGCTGCCGGTGGGGCCCGTGACCAGCACCATGCCGTAGGGCTCGCGAATGTAGCGGCGGAACTTGCGCAGCCCCTCCGCGTCGAAGCCCACCACGTCCAGGTTCAGGTGCTGGAACTTCTCGCTCATCGCCTCCTTGTCCAGGACCCGCAGCACGGCGTCCTCGCCGTGAATGCTGGGCATGATGGAGACGCGGAAGTCAATGGCGCGGCCCTTGTAGCGGACCCGGAAGCGGCCGTCCTGCGGCACCCGGCGCTCGGAGATGTCCAGCTCGCTCATGACCTTGATGCGCGAGATGATCGGGGAGTGAAACTCCCGCGCGATCGGCGCCATGGCCGGATGCAAGACGCCATCAATGCGGTACTTCACCACCACCTCGGCGTCCCCGGTTTCGATGTGAATGTCGCTGGCGCGCCGCTCCAAGGCGGTAAAGATGGTAGTGTCCACCAGCTTGATGATCGGGCTGATGTCGCCGCCGGCAGTCAGCTTCTCGATGGAGATGGTCTCGTCGGGGTTGTCGTCCTCACGGATGACGTCGAGCGCGAAGGCCTCGGTGGCCTCCTCCAGCACGCGCTGCGACTGCTCGGTTTTCTTGAGAATCTCCGCCACCTGGGCGAGCGTGGCCACGCGCATGCGCACGCGGCGGCCCAGCAGCAGGCCCACCTCGTCAATCATCATTAGCTGGCTGGGGTCGGCGATGGCCACGGTGATGCTGTGCTCATCGCCGGCCAGGGGAACGAAGTTGTAACGGAACATCAGGTCCACCGGCACGGTGCGGAACAGCGCCGGGTCAATGCGATAGTCCTTCAGATCCACGAACTCGCAGCGGTAGCGGCGCGCCAGCTCACGCGCCAGCGCCAGGCCCTCGCCGCCGGCCGCGGGTCCGGGCACCAGCCCCAAGGATGCCGGAATGGGAGGCGTCGGGTTCAATGGATCTGCGACCCCAGGGAGAAAATGGGCAGGTACAGGGAGATCAGCACGGCCGCCACGATGGTTCCCACGACGATCAGGATGAGCGGTTCGAGCAGCGAGAGCAGCGTGGTCAGCACCGTGCTCAGATCCTCATCGTAGAACTCCGCCACGCTGGCGAGCATCTGCGGCAGAGCTCCGGTCCCTTCGCCCACCTCCACCATCTCGACCGCCAGCGAGGGCAGCACCTTGTGCTCGCTGAGTGCGTCGGAGAGTTGCCGCCCTTCCCGAACCCTCCGCGTGCTGTCCCGCAGCCCTTCCCGCAGGCGGCGACTGCGCAGCGCCGTGCCCGCCGTGTCCAGAGCCGCAGGCAGCGGGATGCCGCCGAGCAGGAGCGTGCCCAGGGTGCGGGCCAGGAGCGCCGCTTGATATTTCCACCACAGCTCGCCCACCACCGGGGCACGCAAAAACGCCGCGTCAATCCACGTGCCCAGGGGCGTTTTCTGCACCAGCAGCGCCAGGGCCGCCACGACCAGGATCAGCCCCAGGGGCAAAGCCCAGAAGTAATGCTTGGCGGCCTCGCCGAAGTCCAGCATGTATACCGTCATGGTGGGCAGTTGGGCGCCCAGCGAGCCGTACAGCTTGGCGAAGCGGGGCACCACGAAGGTGACCAGGAAAATCAGCACCACCAAGACCATCACCAGCAAAAAGCAGGGATAGACGAGCGAACTGGTCAGCTTGCGGCGAATGGACTGCGCCAAGCGTTGATATTGGTGATACCGCTTGAGCACCTCCTCCAGGTTGCCGCTGCGCTCACCCGCCATCAGCGTCGTGGTGTAGATCTCCGGCACGCTGGGCTGGCGGCGGAAGGCCTCCGATAACAGGTCACCGCCGCGGATGCGCTCCAGCACCGCCGTCAGCAGGCGCTGCAGCTTGGGATCCCGGGCCCGCTTGGCGAGCAACTCGACCGCCCGCAAAATCGGCAGGCCGGCGTGGATGAGCGTGATGAATTGCTGGTTAAAGGTCAGGAACACGTCCTGCCGGACGCGGGCCTGGCGCCGGCGCCAACTGTCGAAAACGCCGTGCCGGGGTTGGATGGAATAGACCTGATATCCCTGTTGCAGCAGGCGTTCCCGCAACTCCTTCTCGGTCGCGGCGTCTTCCGGCTGGTGCAGCCAATGGCCGCGCTCGTTTAACGCTCTGACCAGAAATTGAGGCATGAAACAACCTGCCGGGGCGCGCAGGGCGGCCCGCAAGGAGTGCTACGGAGAGGGTAGCTCGATTTTAGCATTGGCCTCGTCCGCATAGCGATACTCGGCAGATTCCGGCCGGAGGGCTAGGCGGCGGCCGGAGCCGGTTGTCACCTTTGGTGCCGTCCGGGCGGGCGATTTGACGCCGATTTGACGTACGCCGGACACATTCGTGAAGTATGGCAGCTATGCTGGGGCCAATCCTCAAGTAGTTCCTTCACTCACACCCAGAGCGGGATGGGGTATTCCCGCAGCAGCGGCCCTGCAGGTTCCCGACCTGCAGGGCTAAATTTTTGTGGGTTGGCTCCGCCGCTTTCGTTTTTCTCCGCGATAGGAGATGCTGGCGCCATGAGAACGCCTTTCCGGATCCTAAGCTTGGCCGGCGGCCTTGCGGCGGCTATCGTAATGACCCCCGCCGCAGGCTGGGCCGCGGCCAAACCACTGGTCCTCATGTACGCAGTCAACCGACCGGGCTCGCTGGCCGATTTTGCCGCGCACGCCCGACAGGTGGACATCATTGCGCCCCAGGTCTTCGAGATGGCGGCCGATGGGCAGGTGACCGGCCAGGTGCCCGCGCTGGTCGCGCGCCTCGCGGCACAGGACGACATCAAGCTGATGCCGCTGGTCACGAATGCCGGCTTCAGCATCCGGGTCATGGACGCGGCGCTCCGCTCCCCTGCCGCCGAACGCCGCATGATTCGCGACCTCACGCGCGACGGCCGCGCCGGACATTGGTGGGGCATTCAGTTTGATTTCGAACACATCCCCGCTGCGGACCGCGCCCGCTACAGCCGGCTTTGCGCCGAGGCGGAGCGCGCCTTCCATCGCGCGGGATTGAAGTTCAGCGTTACGATTGTGCCCCGCATTTCCAGCAATCCGCGGGCGTTTTCCGCCGGCGGCTGGGACACATGGTCGGGGGTCTATGACTACCGCGCCCTCGGCCGCGACACCGACTTCGTCACGGTGATGACCTACTCCGAGCATAGCGGTTTGACCGCGCCTGGACCGGTCAGCGGGATGCCGTGGATCGAAGCCTGCCTGCGCTACGCTCGGCGGTTCATGCCGGCGCGGAAGATCTCCATCGGGGCCGCGTTCTATTCGACGGAGTGGGTGGGACGCCCGGCGATCCAGGTACTTCCCGTGCCGGCTATTCCCGCCCGCTATCGGCCTCTGCATCCCAGTCCCTGGCGGGCCCGGGGCGGGGACTCGGCCTGGCTGACCGCGCTGTGGCGGCAATATCCGGGCCGCTGGGATCCCGTGCAGCAGGTCTACGTCACCGTGGACCGCGGCCCGGCCGCAACTCGGGTCATCTGGTGGAGTCGAGCGCGCAGCCTTCGGGCGTTATGGCGACTCGCCCAGCGCGACCACCTCGCGGGCGTTTCCGCCTGGCGTTTGGGTCAAGAGGATCCCGCCGTCTGGAGCGTCCTGCCGGGCGCGGCCGGCGGCCAGCTCGCGTCCGTCCGCCGGCCCTAGCGCCTGCGGCCGAACGGCGACCGCCGCCCTCTGCGGTGACACAAAACTGAACGCAAGTTTCGATTTCTGCAGCGCCGCGAAGCGGGAACCAGTGACCCTTGATCCGAGGAGCTTCGCCATCCTCGCCGTTGCCGCGTGGCCCTGGCCGCGGCGATGAAGCCGATCCCAACCGCCTGGTGGGCGCCGCCGGCCTAGCCTGAGGCTGGCCTCAAAACGCAGCGGCGCGGCCATCCCCGGCGCGGTGACGTGGGCCTGGCGGATGGCGTCGCGCAGGTGCGGGGCGCCGCGCGTGACTCGCCGGGGTAGCGGTAGGCGAGCGGGGACGCCTGCCCCACGCTAACCAGGGGCATTCCGCTGCAGCGCCCGACCTGTGCGCCGGGCCAGTAAGCGGTGGGGCAACTGGCCGAAAACTGTCCTTCGCTAGAGGACGCAAATGGTCGAGTTTGCCATAATCTGGCTGCTCCTGCCCGAACGCGGCACCCACCTGAGAGCAGCCCGATCCACGACATGGCCCACGACATGGAGCATGCAAAGCCCGCCAGCGTTGGCCTGGCTGGCGGCGCGCCGGAAGCCGCGATCCGCGCCCAATGGCTGGTGTGGCTGACCCGGGCACGCTTCTTTGGCATTTCGCTTTCGCTTGCGGTCGAGTTGTTGGTGGCCTTACGGGATCACACCGCCGGCGCGGCTTTGGCGCCGTTCCTCTATCTGATCGCCGCCTGGTATGGCATCGCGCTGCTGGAACGGGCGTGGCTGCGCTCGGGCGGCCGGGTGGCGCCGCAGGTGTACACGCAGTTGGGGTTGGATGTGCTGCTGGTCACGGGCGTGATTGCCGCCACCGGCGGTTACTCGAGCCTGCTGACCGAGATTTACGCCCTGCTGGTGGTGGCCTCCGCGGCATTGCTGCCCCGCCGCGTGATCTACGCCATGGCCGGTCTGTGCGCGCTGGCGTACTGGGGAGCGGCGGAGGCGGCGCTGGAAATCGGCGGCCTGGGCGCGCCGGCCAACGACCGAGCCATGGGGCTCTCGGTCCTGCTCAACGGGCTAGCCTTTCTGGCCGCCGCGTATTTGGCCGAACTGCTGGCCGGCCAGCTGATGGCGGCCGGCCGGCAGTTGCGCGAGAACCAGCATGTCTTGGCCAGCCTTCGGGCGCTGAACGACAACATCATTCGGTCCATGGGCGGCGGGCTACTCACTACCGACCTGAGCGGCCGCATCCATCTGGTGAATCCCGCCGCGGAACGCATCTTGGAGCAGCCCGCGGCCGAACTGCTGGGCCAGCCCGCCGACGGTGTGCTGGGCGCGGTGCCGGAGGGCATGTTCGGCCGCCGCGGCGAGATCCGCGTCACCCGCCACGGGCGTGAAAAGATCATCGGCCTTACCGTCGTTCCGCTGCGCGTGGAGGGAACCGAAGCGGCCGGGCGGGTGATCCATTTCCAGGATTTAACCGAACTGCGGCGGCTGGAGCGGGATCTGCGCCGCCAGGACCGGATGGCGGCGGTCGGCCGCATGGCGGCGGGCATCGCGCATGAAATCCGCAATCCTTTGGCCTCGATGGCCGGTTCGGTCCGGCTGCTAGCCCGAAGCGCCGGGCACGATGCCGAGCAACAGCGCCTGGCGGCGGTGGTGGAGCGGGAATCCGAGCGCCTCAACCGCATCGTCGGCGACTTCCTGGGCTACGCCCGCGATTACCACTATCACATGGCGGAGGTGGATTTGCGCGGCCTGTTGGAGGAGGTGCTGATGCTGGCGCAACAGAGTCCGCGCCGCAAAACCGGAATTGCGGTGGAGGCGGCGCTCGGCACCGAGCCGATTCCCGTGTGGGGCGACGGCGACCGGCTTAAGCAGGTCTTCTGGAATCTCTGCGACAACGCCTTCAAAGCCATGCCCGAAGGGCCCGGAGGGGGCGTGTTGCGGATTACGGCCATGCCTTCCTCGCTGGGCGTGCGGTTGGAGTTTGAGGACACGGGCCGTGGACTCAAGCCCGGCAGCGAGGAGGAGATTTTCGAGCCGTTCCGCAGCGGCTTCGCCGAGGGCACGGGATTGGGGCTGGCCCTGGTCTACGCCATCGTCGAGGCCCACCAGGGCAAAATCTGGGCCGAGCCGCCGGTCTCCGGCGGCGCCCGGTTTGTCATCCAACTGCCGCTGGAGCGCGCCGTCGGCGAAGCCCGGTCTGCCGCCCCAGCGCCCGACGCGCCGACCGCCGAGGCGGAGGTCGGCCAGTTCATTCCTTCCCGCTATTAATCACGAACGCACTATGGCGCACATTCTGATCATTGACGACGAACAATCCATTCGTGAGGTTCTGGACATCGCCCTGCGCAAAGAGGGTCATCAGGTCGAGACCGCGGGCACCGCCGCGGACGGCCGGCGAAAACTGGAGTCCGCCATCTTTGACCTGGCCATCTGCGACCTCCGTCTCAGCCCGCAGGACAATGGCCTGGACCTCCTCCGGTTCTCGCGGCAACAGGACGCGGAGACGGCGTTTATCTTTATCACTGGCCACGGCAGCATGGAGACCGCCATTGAGGCCATCAAGATCGGCGGCGTGGTGGATTACATCATCAAGACGCCCGACCTGGTAGATCGCGTCCTGTACACCGTGGCCCGGGCGCTGCAATATCAGCAGCTCAAGCGGGAAAACAGCAGCCTGAAACGGGAACTGAAAAGCCGCAATGAACTGGGGCATTTGATCGGCAACAGCCCCGCCATCGCCCAGCTCAAGGAAATGGTGCGCACCGTCGCCGCCACTGCCAGCACGGTACTGATTCGGGGTGAAAGCGGGACGGGCAAGGAGTTGGTGGCCCGCGGCATCCACGGCTGCTCGCCACGGGCGGAACAGGCCTTCGTTACGGTCAACTGCGGCGCCTTTCCGGAAACCCTGTTGGAGAGCGAACTATTCGGCTACGTCAAAGGCGCCTTTACCGGCGCCAACAGCAACCGGCACGGGCTGTTTGAGGCGGCCGACAAGGGGACGCTCTTTTTGGATGAGATCGGGGAGATGACGCTGCCGATGCAGGTATCGCTGCTGCGGGTGCTGCAGGAGCGCCAAGTGCGGCCCTTGGGCTCGTCCAACCAGATCGCCGTGGACGTTCGGCTGCTGGCTGCCACGAACGCGGACCTGGAGACGGCGGTGCGGGAGGGGCGCTTCCGCGAGGATCTCTACTACCGCATCAGCGTCATTCCCGTCGAGCTGCCGCCGCTGCGCGAGCGCCGCGAGGATGTGCCGCTGCTGGCGACGCATTTTCTCCGCCGCTTCGCCGCCGAGATGAACAAGCCGGTGAACAAATTCGAGGCCACGGGACTGGCCCGGCTGGAGGCCTTCGATTGGCCGGGCAATGTGCGCCAGCTGGAAAATGTCGTGGAGCGGGCGGTGGCGCTGGCCCAAGGCGACACTGTCACGGTGGGTCCGTTGCAAGCGCGGCTGAACAACGGTTCCGCGCCGGCCGCCACCGGCGGCCTGCCGCCCCTGCCGCCCGACGGGCTGGAGCGGTTCATCGAGGATGTGGAGAAGCATTACCTGGCGGCCGCGCTCGGGCAGGCGGGCGGCGTGCGGACCCGCGCCGCCGACCTGCTGCGAATGTCCTATCGTTCGTTCCGCCACTACGCAAAAAAGCACGGTATCTAGCCGAGGGCCATTTGTGGGGCTGGCGGGCGGGCCGCCTGCCCCGCGCTCAACGATCGAGGTTGAGTTCGCGGCGGAGGAGCTGAGGATCGAAGGGGCTGCAGGCGAAGAAGCGGCCCTCGACTTCAAAGGTCGGCACCTTGCGCTTGCCGCCATTATTGGCCACGACGGCCTCTGCCGCACCCTCGGTTTCCTCGATATTGACCTCCTCAAAAGCGACGCCCCGCTCTTTGAGGAAGGCCTTGGCGCGGCGGCAATCGGGACACCAACCCGTGGTGTACATGCGGATTCCCATGAACTCAGGCTAGCATTCCGGCGGTGGCGAGGCGGATGGTAGACTCCGTATAGATGCGGCGGCTCGCATATTTGATATCGCTCGCACTGCTGCTGGGCGGCGCGCCGTCGCTGCTGGCTTGTCCGGGCGGCGAGGCTGGGCCGGGGGCGGCTGCCTGCTGCCGGCGCTCGTGGCGCTGCGCGGACGCCACAGGGCGGACGGCCGGCAGCTGTTGCGCGCAACCCGCGGTGGCACCCCTGCCGCCGGCGGTGGCGCCGAGCCCGCGCCGGGCGCCGGGCCCGCCCTTGGCGGTGGCGGCAATGGTGGCGCCGCCCGCCGCTTTCTCCCGGCGATCGGTTGCAGCGGCTCCGAGCGGTAGTTCTCCGCCGTTGGTGGCCGTTCCCGCCTCATCTCCGCTCCGTATCTAGGTCCGTTCCGAGCTCCGTTGCCACGGTGTGGGCGCGCTCAGTGTGCCCGTTTGAGTCGGAACGAGGACGAAACGATGAAATGGATTCTGGCGTGGTGTCTACTGGCGGCGCCGCTGGCGGCGCAGCAAGCGGCGCCCCTGCCGCCAGCGCCCGCGGCGGCCGCCGCAGTGCCGCTGGCGGTCCTGGTGCGGGAGGCGGAACGGGCCAATCCGGCCATTTTGGCGGCGCGACGGGCGTGGCGGGCGGCGCAGCAGGAGCCCAGCCAGGCCTCCGCGTTGCCCGATCCGGAGTTTGAGTTCGGCGCCATGAACGTCGGCGGGCCGCTGCCGCTGACAGGCGAGCCCGATCAAATGATGGGCTACGCCGGCGTGGGCGTGAGCGAGCGATTCCCCTGGCCGGGCAAGCTGCGCTTGCGGGGCCAGATGGCCCGACGCCAGGCGGCGATGTCCCGGGAAGCCTTGGCCGCGCTCCGGCGGCGCATCCGGGCGGCGGTCGCCGGCGCCTATTACCAACTCGGCGGTCTGCGGCAGACGCTGGCGGTCCTGGAGCGGGACCGGCGGCTTTTGGCGGCGGTCGCCCAGATCGCCACGGCGCGGTACCGCGTGGGCGAGGGCAACGAAGCCGACGTGCTGAAGGCGCAACTCCAGTTAACCCGCCTATTGGCCGAGGAAACCGTGCAACAGCGGCAATGGGACACCCTCCAGGCGCGGTTGACGGATCTGCTCAACCGGCCGCTGGGATCCGCCGCCATCGAGCCCACCACACTCGGGGAGTCCCCGCCGCCCCCGCCGCCGGGCCAGCTGCGCGCGGGCGTGGCGGCGAACCCCGCGCTGCGAATACGGGCGCTGGAGGCGGCGCGGCGGCAGTTGGGGGTAAAGCTGGCGCGGCGCAACTTCTATCCCGATCTGCAGGTCGGGTATATGTACCAGGCCACCGGTCCCGGCCTTCCCTACCGGACAAATCTGACCGTGGGGATTTCGCTGCCGGTGTTTTGGCATCGCAAGCAAGACGCGGCGCTGGCCCAGGCGAGCGCGCAGGCGGCGGAGGCGCAGGAGGCCTTTGGCGCCGAAACTGACCGCCTCCGCTACCAGGCGCGGCAGTGGTATTTGCAGGCGCGGGCCGATGAACGGTTGCTGCACATTGACCGCGGAGGGCTGCTGCCCCAGGCGGCGGCGGCTTGGCGGGCCACGCTGGCGGAGTATGAGTCGGGCCGGGAAGATTTCGAAACCGTAATGGCGGCGTTTTTGGATTACCAAAATCTCCAGGAAATCTATTGGCAGACGCTCGCGGAGCATGAGACGGCATTGGCGCAATTGCGTGCCGTGACCGGCAATTGGCTAGCGCGCCGGCCGGCAG
>JBOGKW010000082.1:0-13867 GCA_050746205.1 Terriglobales bacterium
GGGGGACCGTCGTTCGCACCACCCGCAAAGAGAGCCTGTGGTATAGAGCGGCGCGCGTGCGTGGGAAACAAGGAAAGCGGGTGTGTGAGGAAGTGGAGAGGCAAGCGGGGGAGCGGAGGGCAGCAAGACGATAAGCACGGGGGTGTGAGGGGGGATAGAATTCGTAGGAAGGAGGAGAGATGGACAAGGATTTTCCGAGGGCGTGGGGGCCGGGGGAAGTGGTACACGGGTTTGTGGTACCGGAGGGGGAGTTGTTGTATGCGCGGGTAAGCGCGCGGGGGAATGGGAAGGCGCCGGGAGGGATAGGACCATGCCCGGACGGGTATGTGAGGATGAAGCGGGTGAAGTTTTGGAAGACGAAGGAGGAGAACGAGGAGTTGCGGGTGAGGAAGCTGGAGCGGGAGCAGCGGGAGGTGGAGGCGACGCTGGGATATCAGTTCACGCGGGAGTTGACGCGGCAGTTGGGGGAGCCAGGGGAGATGGAGAAATTGGTGGCGAAGTTGATCTTGAGGGCGAAGACGGGGAGCGACCGGATGGCGTTGGAGCTGATAGCGCGGCTGGACGGGAAGCTGGCGCCGGCGCCGAGGGTGGAGGCGAAGGCGAGCACCCTGGTGATGCCGGAGTGGATGACGGGGACGAAGCAGTAGGATGCCGGAGGTCACGCTCGACGGGCGGTACGAGCCGATGCCGAAGCAGGCGGCGTTCCACCAGAACGGGAGCAAGTACAGGCTGCTGGTGGGGGGAGCGGGAAGCGGAAAGTCCACGGCGTTGTTGTGGGAGGCAGTGAAGTGGTGCTACCGCTATCCGGGGGTGCAGGTACTGCTGTTGCGGCGGAACTACCCGGAGTTGCAGAAGGGGTTGATCTCGGACTTGCTGGCGCAGCTTCCGGCCGCGTGTTTCACGTGGAACGATACCAAGCACGTGGCAAAGTTCAACGTGCCAGGGGCGCCCGTGCCGAGCACGATACATTTTGGGCACTTGGAGGGTGGCGGGGACGCGGCGCTGCGGCAGTATTTATCAAGCGCGTTCGCGTTGATCGGAATTGACGAAGTGGGGCAGTTCAGCCACCACGAATGGGAGTTCCTGAGTTCGAGGAACCGGATCAACGCGGGGTGCGTGGGCGTCTCGGCGGACGGGGCCAGGATGGAACCGGGGATGATGGCGGCGACCAACCCCATGGGACCCGGATGGGGGTGGGTGAAGTCGATCTTCGTGGACCACAAACAGCCGCCCGAGGCCGGGGACTCGTTTGGGTTCAAGGCGGGGAACTACTGGTACATCCATTCGACGGTGATGGACAACGCGGCCATGATGTCGCGCGATCCGGGGTACCTGGAACGGTTGAAGAACCTGAGCCCGGCGCTGCGCGAGAAGCTGCTGTACGGGAACCTCGATACCATCTCCGGGCAGTACTACACGAATTGGGATGAGGGCGTGCACGTGCAGCCGGTCGAGAGCTTCGACTGGCAGACATGGGAGCGGGCGTGGATTGGACTGGATTGGGGGTTGAGCCATCATACGGCGGTGTTGTGGTTTACGAGGGCCCGGCACCGGATACTTGGGAAATCGGTGGTGGTGTGCTACCGGGAGCGGTTGTTCAACGAGATGTCGCTTGAAGACGCGGCCGCGCTGATCCGGGGCGCGATGACTGGGGGGCCGTGCTGGGGCAGTTTCGAGGCCGAGCGCAAGGCGCTGGGATCGGTGTTTGCGAGCCATGAGTTGTTTGCCAGAAGGGCGCAGCCGCAGTCCACCCAGACGATTGCCGCCGAGTTCAGCCGGGCACTGTCCAGGCATGGCTTGCCGGGGCTGGTGCGGGCGGCGGGCTCGGCCTCGACGGCGGAGCGTATCCGGGGAGCGGTGATGTTGTACGAAGACATCGGGAACCGCGACTTCTTCGTGATCGACTCCTGCCCCCGGCTGGCCGAGGCGATTCCGATGCGCACCCGCGATGAAGCGAACGTCGAGGATGTCAAGAAGGGCAAGGACTCGGGCGACGATTTGTTTGACGCGCTCAAACATGGCGTGTTGAGCGTGGGCCTGCCGCGCGAGGCCCCCGCCGGCGTGGGCGTCGAGGAGAAGGCCCATAGCATCGCCGATCCGCTGGAACGCTGGTTGTACTTGACCAAGCAGCGCAGCACGGGAACCCACATGCCCGGAGAAACACTTTGGGCGGCGCGGCGCCGGTGATAGACTCAGCCCCATGTGGTGGACATTCAACCAGCGTGATGCCCATGCCCTGATGCTCGCCCGTATCCTCGAACTGCGCGCTGAGTTATCGCTGATGCGCGCCGAGGCCGCCGGACACCGGCTCGAAACCGCTGTCATGGCGCAGAACTTCGAGGCCATGAAGCTTGCCGCCCGCGCTGAAACCCGCGCGGTTCCACCAGCATCGCCGCACGCCCCCCGCCCAGGAGCCGAATGGGAGAATGAAGTCGATTGGGAAAGGGTCGAGGCCAAAACATGAGCTTCACCGCCAGGGACGGGAAATCCTTCCCCGATACCATCCGCCTGCGCCGCTACGAGGGGTTCCTCGACTCCAAGGCCGCCCCCGGTGGCGAAGCCCAGGCCGCCGCCATGAAAGAACACGGCGCGCCCTCCAAAATAACCATTGAACGCTTACCGATGGGCCGCCACCGCATCTCGGCCGAGCACCCCGACGGCCACCACTCGACCATGGTCCAGGGTTCCGTCGAGGCCGCCCATAACGTGATTGGGGACTTCATGGGCGTCAACCCGCCCATGGGCGGCGACTTCCACCGCAACGCCGCTGCGCATCCCACCGGCGAGGCTGAACAACGCCGCTTGGCCCACGAAGACCGCCGCGACCTGCCCCCACCGGAGGAAACCACGTGAAGGTCAAGATCACCATGAAAGACAACGAAGCGCGCCGGTTCCTCGGCGCGGGCTCGCTCCAGGTGCCCCCGGCAACGGGCGCCGGCGCCGACGCCGCCCCGCGTAAGGGCATGCCCCGCCGATTCGGAGCCGGGAAACAGAACTCCGCCTTCCAGCGCATCGCCGCAAGGAGTAAGAATGGCCAGCGGAGCTGAAGCCGAGTTCGGCACCCCCACCGCCCACTACGCCCGCGCCTCGTTTGGCCCCTTCATGTGCGTCACCTGCCACCACTTCGCGTTTCCGCACTTCTGCAACCACCCCAAAGTCATCGAAGACGCCAAAAATAAGCAGGGGGGCCTCACCATGGGCGCCGGTGCGGCCTCTGTGCAACTGGAAGGCTGCTGCAACTACTGGAGGCCCAAATGATCGATCCCACTAGCAATTTCGATGCCAAAACCACCAACGACCTTGCCAGCATGATGGCCGGATACCGCTCCATCATCGATATGGCCGAGTCCGTATCCGAACTCGCCTCCCCCTCGCTCCGCGTCCAGGCGTTCCACGAGGTGCTGCGCCACATGCTCGAAAACGAGCGCATGACGTTCATGTTTGCCATGAAACAAGAGCAACAGAATGGCCGCGCGCGCGCGAACCTCGTCGAGATTCCCCGGTAAACCCCGTGCCGTTTCAAAGCAAAGCGCAGCGCCGGTTCATGTACAGCCATCACCCTAAAATCGCCGCGCGCTGGCAGGAACAGACCCCGCCCAACGCCAAACTGCCCGATCATAAGGGCGGCGCCTATGCGCGCCACGCCGCTCGAACCAAGGACAAGGACCATGGCTAAACACTGGATGCAGGATGCCTCGAAACGCATGAAGGCCAAAGGCACCGAAGGCAGCTTCACGCGTATCGCCAAGCGCATGGGCATGGGAACCGGCGAGGCCGCCCGCCACATCATGGCCCACAAGGACGACTACCCCGCCTCGACCGTGAAAAAGGCGAATTTTACCGTGAATGTCGCGAAGAGCTAACCCATGCCAGCGATGACCTCAGCCGGCGGCCCCTCCGCCGCGAGCGCCGCCGAAACCGAACGCTCCCGCGCCGATCCCGAGGCTCCCAGCTTCCAGGCGGGCGACATCGCTCCGTGCTGGTCCGGCCCCGTCTCCCCCGCCACCTTGAGCGATGCGGCGGAACGCGAACTCATATCCCTGTGCCGTTTGGTCGGCAACAAGGACGTCGCCGCCCGCCGCTGGGAAGTCGAGCAAGAGTGGGAAATGCGCCTCTACCACCGCGGCAACCAGAACCTCCTGCCGCGCCGCGGCGGCGGCTGGGTCGTTCCTCCCAACGCCACCATCTACAACAACGCTGGCCGGGGCCGGAACAACCGCAGCTCCCAGGGACAGGAAACCAACATCATCGCCGCCTACGGCTCCATCATCACGGCGGCGCTCGGACGCGATCTGCCCCAGGTCCGCTTCGAGCCCCAGGACCCCGGCTGCGATGCCGATATTGCCAAGGCCGCGAGCGCTACCCGCTTCGCCCGCCTGTTCGCCCACAACAACGACCTCCTGACCTTCCAGGACCAGTTGATCTACTACCTCTTCACCGGGGGCCGCGCCATCCTGTGCTGCGATTACGTACTCGATGCCCAGCGCTACGGGCGCGAGCAGGTTCCCGATGAGCCCGAGGCCGAGGTGCCCGAGAGCGGCCCCCGCGCGGTGGCGTTCTACGTCATGCGGCACGGTGAAACCGCCCTCAACAAAGACGGCCTCGCCCGTGGCCGCTCGGAAGTCCCCCTCGACCCGCTCGGACAGAGCCAAGTCCAACAGGCCGTTGACTGGCTCAAGGGCCACCCCGTATCGGCGGTCATCGCGTCGCCGCTCGAACGTTCCCAGGAATCGGCCGCGATAGTGGCCAAAGCGCTGGGCGTCCCCATCGCCTACGACGAGCGCCTCGAAAGCTTCGACCTTGGCACGCTCGCCGGACAACCCGTGAATGGCATGCGGCAAGCGTTCCAGGAAGCCCGCTCGAACCCCAATGAACCCGTGGGCGGCGATGGCGAAACCTTCCAGGGCTTCGAGCAGCGCGTGGATGCCGCCCTCGCCGACTTCATCGGACAGTTCTACAGCCGCCCTCCGGGAACCCCGCCGGTGTTGATCGTCACCCACGATTCCGTGCTGCGCCAGATGGCCGAGGCCGTCAACGGCCCCGGCGGCTGGCTCGATGGCTTCACGCCCCCAGGCGGCGTGGCCATGTGCGAACCCATCACCGACGGCGTGTTCCGCGTCCACCCGGTGTTCCCATCGACGCCCCCGCTGCCCGCCTCCCCGCGCTCCCGCCCCCGTGGCCGCGAAATCATGTCCGCCTACGGCAAACTCGAAGCCCACGTCCCCATCAACTGCCAGTCGCTTGCCGAGATGCCCTTCGTCCAACTCTGCCGCGAGTACGACGTGAGCATCGTCAAGGCGATGTTTCCGGATAAAGCCGATAAGATCCATCCCGGCGGCGGCGGCTCCGGCGGCGAAAACGAACTCGACCGCATCGCCCGCATCAACGTCAATTTGGCGCTGGACGCCAGCTACGTCACCGGCGATTCCATGGTGCGCGATGTGACCGTGCGCCGCACCTTCCAGCGGCCCGCCGCCTTCATGAACACCATGGACATGGATGTCCGCGCGGAGTTGATGGAAGCCTTCCCGGAAGGCTGCGAAGTGGTCATGGCGGGCGAGACCTTCATCCACGCCCGCGCTTGCGCCATGGAAGACCACCTCACCCTCGTACAGGCCTTCCCCGGCTCCGGCATGAACCGCCTCGCGCTCGGCTCGACCATCCTCAGCGTCCAGAAACGCCTGAATAACTGGCTCGATCTCATGAACGATTACTTCGTGAGAACCGTCGCCAACCGTTACGTGGATGCCCGCTTGATCGATGTCGCCGCGCTCGCCAACCAGCCCGCGACCCCCGGTAATTACGTTCCCCTGCTCGACCCCGATGGCGCCGCCATCAACCCCGCCAACGCCGTCTTCGTCGAGCCCACGCCTACCCCCCAAGCCTCGATGCCGCAGTTCATCCAGCAGTTCATGAACGAGGTGCCGCAACTGCTGGTGGGCGCCACGCCAACTCTCTACGGCAGTTTGAGCAACAGTGACACGCCCGTAGGCACCGCGTCACTGCAACGCGATCAGGCACTCGCGCGTCTGACCCTCACTTGGCACGCACTCACCGAAGCCACCGCCAACTACTTCCTGCAAGCCGTCCAGCTTGCCGCGCGCTGCCGCACCGAGGCCGTCTGCGGAGCCGTATCGAGCGAAGCCATCCGCATCGAGCTAAGCGACCTCAAGGGCCACTGCCTCGCCCGCCCCGAATCCGGCCCGAATTTCCCCGAAAGCTGGGCGCAGAAGCAGTTCCGCATCATGCAGTTGATGAACGATGCCTCCAACCCCGTCATCGCCCAGGTCCTCAAACACCCCCGCAACCTCGAACTCGCCAAGAACGCCATCGGCATCGAGGGCATCGAAATCATCGAGGCCGCCGCCTACGAAAAACAGATGGGGGAACTCGACCTGCTCGGGCGCGCCGCCCCGCTGCCCAACCCCGAGGCCCAGCAGGCCCAGCAGCAGGCCGCCATGGCCATGCAACAGGCCCAGGCGAACCCCGCGCTCGCGCCCCAGGCCCAGCAGGCCATGCAGGCCGCCAGCAAGATTCCGCCCATGGTGTCGAGCGTCACCGTGGACCCCGACTTCGACCAGCACGAGGCCGAGTACCAGGCGCTGGTGGACTTCATCAACGGCCCCGAGGGGCGCCGCATGCGCCACGGCACCTCGACCGAGCGCGCCGGGTTCGCCAACATCCGCCTCCATGCCCTCGAACACAAAGCCCTGATTCCCAAGCCGGATAACGGCGCCATCAAGCCGCCGCACGTCAGCGTCAACTACCGCGACCTGCCCCCCCAAGCCGCCGCCGAAGCGCTCGATCAAGCGGGCATCGGCGTCCCCCCCCAGGAAGTGGCCGGGGAGCGCATGCGGTCCACCCAACTGAAACGCGCGGGCAAGGTCCCGCTGGAGGCAACCCAATAACATGGACACCGATTTTGTTGACGTAGCCGAACCCATCGCAGCCGACGAGCTTCCCCTGGACGATGCCGGGGTCCAGGACGCAGCCGGCCCGAGCCCCATCGAAACCGCCGCCCCGCTGCCCGCGCAGGCCGCCAGCGAGGCCCCTATCCCCAACGGCGATGTCGTGAAGTGGCTGCGCGAACAGTCCAAGGCCATGCCCGAGCACGACCGGCTGTTCTCGAAGCTCCGCGATAGCTACTTCTCCGCCCAGGAGTACTCGAACCTGTTCCCGGAGATCGACTCCGCCCGCACCATCAAAACCCACCTCGACGCCATTGGGGGGTTGGACGGCCTGAACGACCTGCAATCGATCTCGAACGACATGAACGAGTTGTATTCGGCCATCGATTCCGGCGACCCCGGCGTCATCGATGACATCGCCCAGAACAGCCGCGACGGGTTCCTCAAGCTGGTGCCGCACGCCCTCGATGTGCTGTACCGCACCGACCCGGCAGCCTACAACAGCGTTCTCACCCCGATTGTCGCCAACACGCTGCTGCAATCCCCCATCGCCGACAGTATCGCCTTGGCCATCGACCGGCTCCAGCGCGGCGAGGGCGACGCCGCGATCCGCGAACTTGGCCGCGTGCAATCCATCTTCGAGAACCTCCGGCAGCAGGCCGCCGCGCCCCGCTCACCCGCCTACGGCGGCGCCGCGCCCCAGGGACAGCCCCAAGGCGGCTCCGCGCAATCCCCGATGATTGCCCAGATCCAGCCCGTGATCGAGCAGTACGTTGACCGCACCAGCCGCGCCGACATCCAAGCCGGAATTGGGGCGCGTAAACTCACTGACCCCGCCATGGGACGGGTATTGGTGCTGGTGCAGAACGAGTTGGGCGCGACCCTTGGGGCCGACCAGAATTACCAGAACCGGCTGCAAGCCCTGTTCCGCTCCGGCAACGCCGAACGTACCCGGCAGTTCATCCAGGCCAACGTGGATCAGGTACGCCCCCGCATCGTGCGCCAGATCGTGGGCGAGATGTACGGCCAGCCGCAAGCCGCCGCCACGGCGCGGCGGCCACCGGGACAGGCGCAAGCGGTAGGCCAGCAACGCGCCCCCATTGGTGACGGCGTGCATCAGTTGTCGCGCCCCCCACTCGACAAGGACATTGACTGGTCTCTGACCGATACCACGGCGATGATCGCGCACCGCGCCATGCTCAAGGACGGGCGCAAAGTCTCCTGGCCGCATAAATAAACAGGAGGCTTGACAGGCCCCGCGACCCATGGCTCAATGGCCATAGACCGGGGGGTGGCCTTCACCCCGGCGTTGTAGGGGCGTAACAATCCCGGTCTGGCGCGACGCGGCGCCTGAAACAGCCAAGCACACGGCATACCCGCAAGCCGAACCGACGCGGGGGCTGGCGAAGAAAAGCGAATCCATTCCAGGAGCTTTTCCGCCATGGCCTCACCGCTTTCCGAAAGCGCCGTCGAAGCCGTCGAATTGGACGCCTTCGCCAAAGATATTCCTTCGCTCATCCAGCACGATGAGTCGCTATACCGCTTCTTCCACGAGAACGCCACCGTCGTTCCCGTCTCCAACGTCACCGCCGCTGGCGGCGTCAGCCGCCCGGCGTTCCGTGTCCCCGCACGTGTTCAGGGCGGTTCCGCCATCACCCAGGGCACCGGCGACGGCGACTCGCTCGGGCGCGGCACCGGCTCGACTTGGGCGGGCTTCGCCCTCTCCCCGGTATTCCTGTTCAACGTGTGCGAACTCACCTACCTGAGCCGCATCGCCACCGATGGCCGTAAACGCGGCCTGTTCAACGTCCAGGCGCAGGAGCTGAACAACTCCTTTAAACAATTCATCCAGGGCGTCGATTCCCTGATCCCCGGCGATGGCTCCGGCTACCTCGACATCATCCCCGCATCTGCCACGATCAACAACGGCACCGGCTCCGGCCAATCGTTGTCGAGTATCGTCGGCCTCAACAACGCCTTCCGGTTCCAGGACCAGCAAGTCATCCAGGTGTTCAGCGCCGTGGGCGGAACGAACCGTGGGAAGTTCACGGTCAGCTTCTCCGACCCCGTCACCAACACCATCTACAGCGCCCAGTCGCTCCCGGCCGGAACCGTTGTCGGTGACTACCTCATCGTGGCGGGCGCCAGCGGCAGCGCCGGCGGGTCCATCTTGGGTATCGCCGCGTGGGCCGTGAACTCGAACACCGGCACCATCGGCGGGCTCAACCGGGCCAACTTCCCCGGACGCTTGAGCACCCCCACCATCAATCTCAGCGGCAAGAGCATCAGCATGTCCACCGGCATGCGTGCCCGCACCCTCTTGCTGCGTGCCTTGGGCTCGACCAACCAGACGATCAAGAGCGCCTCTTGGATCGTTGGGCCGGACCAAGCCATGCAGATCGGGAACCTGTACCTCAACATGCTCAACGCCGACGCCACCCGCGTCCAGGGCCAGACCATGCCCGATGTGGTCAAGAAAAACTGGCCAGCCACCTACGCGGGCGACCCCGTGCAGGTGTGCATGGACCAGACGCCCGGACGCCTGGACCTCCTCTGCGCCGACTTCTGGTACCTCGGCGAACTCCTGCCCGCCGAACTGTACGACTTCGGCGGCGGACTCACCGTCGTTCCCGTGCCCGATATCACCAACGGCGGGTATCTGACCAGTTCGCTCTTCAGCTATACCTGCGCCTTTAATTTAGCCAACTCAAATCCGCGCGCCGGGTGCTTCATCACCAGCGCCGCCCAGCCTCTTGTTTGAGGTGATATAGTCGGGCTGGCGTGTTATCCCTCCTTGGGGGCCATGGCGGTTTCGCGCCGCCGTGGCCTCCGTGTTCCGTTGCCTGTTGTACACTGCAAGCGTGGAAGCGTACCAGAGCGACCTGCTCGCCATTGGCGGCCGCAACGACCACGGCGAGCCCGTGTACCGTCTCCAATTCGGCAACGATCCCATCCGCCGTCCCGGAGGCGTGCTCGAACGCCCGACGCTCGGCCAATTTCCCCACGATTGGCTCCTGCTCGAATGGCTCCCCGCCGAAGAGTTTGGGAGCTTCGACGATTGGGCCGGCGGCCCGCTTGGCGACTACCCATTCCGGGGCCGCTACCACCTCTTGCAGCCATTTCCCGGCCAGCAGCTTGGCAGCCGGTTCCTGAACCTCTCCGTCGCCCGCCAGATGGCTTGGATCAGCCGCGAACACCGCCGCGATTCCATGGCCAAGCGCCGCGCCGCCTTCGCCGCCGAACGCGACGCCACCGACAAGCAGCGGCAGGCCCTCATCGCCGACAGCCTCCAAGACGCCTTCCCGTCTTTTACCGGGCCCACCAGCTTCGCCAGCAACCCCACCACCCGTACCGCCGTCCAGCACAAGCTCGAAAAACTTGAGGATATGGAACGGCGCGGACTGCTGAACCGGCCACGCCCGCGCGGCCAGATCATAGGAACGAGTCCCACCCATGCCTGAAGCCACCCACTCGATCAACTTCCAATCCACCCTTGCGGCCGAGAAAAGCCGCGACCTCGCCGCCAGCATGTCCAAGGACATGCTCCCCGTCATGTTTGTGGATTTCAGCGTCGATCCCAACATCGACCGCAAACCCGACTACCACATCTACCTCTACAACATCGCGGACCGGCGCCACGAAATCCGCAAGCCCCCACTCGCTCCCCTCATCCAGATTCCTGCCTGCCCTCCCGGCACCCCATTCGTCTGCTTTGCCACGCTGCCCAACATCGTCAACCAGAAATACGTCGAGGCGTTCACCGGCCAGACGCTCAATACCGGGTACCACGGCGAGGCGCTCGCCAACGATATCGTCAACCCCTCGAACCGGCTCGGCACGCAGTGGGCCGACACCCACGACGAGTTCAGCATCGATACCGATTTGACCGTGCGCGGCTGTTTCTGGAGCACCGAAAACCCGCCTTCGAACGCCGATCTCGCGAAGACCCGCCAGCGCCTCGAAACCCGCTACCGGGGCCTCATCGAACAGGCCAACCGGCTGCTCTCCCAGGGCAAACAACACGAAATCTCCGAAGAACAGCACGAAGCCGCCAACTACTTCCGCATCGAGGCCCCGTGGCACCGCGTCTACAGCGCTCCCGCCGCTTGCCCCATCTGCGGCGAGGATGTGAAACCCGGCGTGGCCTTCCACGTCAATAGCGCCGGCGGCACCTGCATCCTCGACTGGAAACGCGCCGTCGATGGCGGCATCAGGACGATGGCGGACGTGCCCGTGGAACAACGCTGGCCCGGACCAAAGTGGTAACCGCCTAGCCGGGGGCCGGGAGCTTATCGAGTTCGCGGAAGTGCTGGCGGCACAGCCAGACGATTTTCAGGGGCTGGGTGTAATCGCCGTGGTGCATCTGGGCGGGGGCGCCGCAGACACGGCAGCCCTCGCGCTCGATCAAGCCCGCGCGCAGATGGAACTCGGCAAACTTCTGGCACTTGCGCTTGACCTTGTCCTGCAAGGTGGCGGGCTGGTTGCTCCGCCATGCGCGCATATGGGCGGAGTGGCAGGCGCGGCAGTAGCCCTGGCCGGGACGGCGTTCCGCTCCGCAGGGGCATAAAGTTCCACACTTCATATTGCCACGGTAACAGGGGTGTCAAGGACCCGGCGTGGCCCGATAATGGCAGCATGCCGGTAGTTAACATCGAGCGGGAAATCGCCTCGATCCGCAACACCCCCGGCGGCAACTTCCTCGCCGCCGCCCTCGCCAAACTCGCCGCCGCCATTCCGCCGCCCCAACCGCCGCCACCGGCGCCGGCTCACGCGGCCCCCGCTCCCGCCCCAGCGCCCGCGCCAGCGCCAAGCCCCGTGCTCCTGCTCGGCAACAACAACCGCCCCGCCGTGGACTTCGCGGACGCCGCCCATGTCAACAAATCGCTGGCGTCGCTGAGCGGCAATCTCGATAACGTGCCCGATTCCGCCACCCGCTTCGCGGCGGTCGAGCCCCAGGCCGACCACACCGGCAACCATGTGTTCTTCGCGACCGCCGTGGGCGCCACCCCGGACCCGGCGATGAATACCACCGCGACCTTTACCCAGATCGATGGCATGAGCGTGAACGTGGCCATCGTTGCCGCCGCGACACTCTGCCATATCGAGTTTGCCGGGGCAATTGGGGCGTGCTCGGCGGGCTACTCGATCCAGTTGTGGGTGGATGGCGCAAGCGTGGCGGAGTTCGACCCCGCCGCCGCCCCGCCGCTGGGCGTCTCCCAGGTGTTCAGCTTCGCCGCATCGCTGGGGGTGGGCAGCCACGTCATCAAGGCCATGAACGCCAACGCGCCCGCAGCGAGTACCTGGAAGGGCGTACTCCGCACGCTCACCGTACTGGGAACGCGGTAGAATCCCCCCATGCGGAAAAGACTGGCCTTCCTGCTGGTGTTGGCGGCGTGCGCGGCCGCCGCCCAAAGCGTCTCCTTCCAGATCACGGCGACCACGACCTCGAACGTCACCGGCCAAGGCCAAGTGGTGGTGCCGATTCCGGGAGCCCAGATCCTGGTGTGCAGCGGCGTCTACACCGGGACCGCCTGTACGTTGGGCGCCGCCATCACCGTCTACCAGGATTCCGGGTTGAGCACGCCGTGGGGTAACCCGTTTTCGACGGACCAGCAGGGCAACGTGTTGTTCTGGACGGGGAGCGGGGGAAACTTCTTCTACACCGTATCCGGGGCTCCAGGCTTGCCCGCCACCTACCAGTTGACGCTGCCATCGAGCGGCCTCACCGGCGACAACATCCACTTCAACCAGAGCCTGAGCGGTGGAACGGACAATACCTTCTTCGCCAACCCGTTCTACGCGCTGGTGCAGCAGGCCAAGACACCCACCACCCCCACCACCGTGGTGACGGGCTCGACCGGCCACACTTGGGGCTACGAAGTGGTCGAACTGGTGGGACCGCAGGCAACGACGGCGGCCTCCGGCGAGGCCTTTGCCTCAGCCGCCGCGACGCTGAACGCCTCGAACTACGTGACCATCACCGCCGCCTGCGAGTCTAACAACGACTACATCCAGTTCTACCGCGTGCTCTCCGGCGGGACACCATCCAGCACGGGAGCGATAGGGGCGGTGGCGTGCGCCACCAACAGCACGGCGTCGCTGAACGATACCGGCCTCAACGGCAACGGCAGCGCCACGCCCACGGTGAATACGTCCGGGGACGTGGCCGCGCAGGTTTTCTACGTGGCGGGAACGCCGTTTACGTCTGGGGGCGTCACCACCTTCAACAGCGGCGGCATGATCCAGTTTCCCGCGGCCTCGTCGAAGAACAGCATCTTTTCGAATGCTCCAGGCGTGACCAGCTTGTCACGGCTGGGCATGAACTTCGCGGGCAACGTGCTCACGTTTGCCGACATGAACCTCGATGGCAGCATCGGCGTGAACAGCACCTCGATGAGCATTTCGTCCGACGCCGGGCCGGTCATGGAGATTGGGCTGGGACTCGGCGGTACCAGCGCCAGCAGTGCAAGTTCGGTATGGCCCGAGCCCTATACCCAGACCAATGGTGCGAACGTCGCCTCGGCCTTGTTCAGCACGATACCGATAGGCGGATCGAGTCCAGGATCATTCCCTGGCCCCATCCAAACCGCCTTTGTCGCACCCAAATTCTCTGCCATCGTTGCCCCCGCGATTGGCGTGAGCAACGTCACCTTTTTAACGTGCAACACCAACAGTGGAAACTGCAACACGGCGGGCCTCTACCAAGTGAACCTGTACGTATCCGATAACGCTACGTGTGTGACGCCGGGACCGGCGGAAATCGGGTTCACGGCGAACTACACCGACACCGGCGGCGCGCGTTCCGTGCCGGTGCCGATGTCGTTCAGCAACCTTGGCCCCATCGCCCGCAACATGCCGCTCGGCACCGGCACCAACAGTGCCACCGCCACCATGAACCTGTGGAGCACCGGGGCGGCGACAATCACGGTAACGTATACGACCGTGGCTTGCACGACTGG
>JBOGKW010000083.1:0-13778 GCA_050746205.1 Terriglobales bacterium
CCGTCACCCACAGCGCGCGCATGCCCCGCCTCCGCGTCTTCCCTGGCCCTTATATTAGACCCGCCCTGCGGCAATGCGGCGCCCACGGCCGGAATGCCGCGGGTGTACATTCAGCACCATGAACCGTCGCCAATTTTGCCGCCTTGCGGCCCTGGCGCCCTGGGCCGCAGCGCCTTCGGTCTGGGCCGGCTCCGGCCCGCTGCTCGACCGCCCCCCGCTGGAGGTGCGGATTGACGCCGCGGTGCGGGGGCAGGAGATGGCCGGCTTTGGCGCCTCCGGCGCCTTCCACATGGCCGACGTCCTGCGCTACTACCCCGCCGGCGACCGGGCGCGCATCCTGGATCTGCTGTTTTCGCCAACGCGCGGGGCCGGTTTGAGCGTGGTGCGCAACATCATCCCGCCCGAGGATGGCCGCCAAGCGCCGATCCTGTCGCGGTCCGGGCAGGCGGATTGGAACAGTGATGCCGGCCAAATCTGGCTGATGCGGCAGGCGGCGCGCCGCGGCTGCACCCGTTTTATTAGCAGCGCCTGGACGCCGCCGCCGTGGATGAAGACCAACGGCGCGTTGGTGGGCGGACGGCTGCGGCCGGATTGTTACGCTGCCTACGCCGACTATCTGGCGGCATACGTCGCCGGCTATCGCCGCCAGCACGGTTTGGAGGTCTACGCCGTCTCACCGCAGAACGAACCCGACGTCACGGTGAAATACGCCTCCTGCGCTTGGAACGGCGAGGAGTTCCGCCGTTTTGTCGCCAGCCACTTGGGCCCGCTCTGGCGTCGCCGGCGGCTCGCGGCCCAGATCATGCTGGGGGAAAACAGCGAGTGGAGTGAAGCCCCGGCGGTGCCCTCACTTCAGGACGCCGCCGCGCGGGAGGCGGTGGGCATCGTCGCCTCCCACGCCTATTCCGGTGACAACCACGTGCCGGAAGTGGGCCTGGCGCCGCGCACCGGCGTGCTCACCCTGGCCCGACGGTTTCAGAAGCCGATCTGGCAAACCGAGGTCAGCGCCTTCAATGCGAACGACCCGGGCATGGACGACGCCCTCTATTGGGCCCGGTTGCTGCACTTCCACCTGGCCGAGGACGGGGTGTCGGGCTGGCTGTATTGGTGGCTGATTTCCCCGTCGCCCAACCGCGAGGCGCTCATCCATCTGGACCTCCGCCATCAAGCTTGGCAGGCCAACAAGCGCCTCTTCGCCCTGGGCCAATACAGCCGCTTCGTGCGCCCCGGCGCGGCGCGGGTCGCGGCCACGGCCAATCCCGCGCCGAGGGTCCTGGTTTCCGCCTACCGGCTGGGCCGGCAGCTGAGCGTTGTGGTCATCAACGCGGAACCCGGGGCGGCGCCGGCACGGGCCGAATTCCAGATCGCGCATGCCGCCCCCACCATGATCGAGGCCTGGCGCACCAGCGGCGCTGAGGATATCGCCCCCGCGCCCGCGCCGCTGCTGCGCGCCGCAGGCCACGGAATGCCGCCCGGTGTGGCTTTTACCGTCACGCTCGCGCCGCGCTCCCTCACCACATTCGTGTTGCGCTAGGGCCAGCGGCCAGCCCCGCCCCCGGCCGGGCTGCACGGGGCGCCATCGCACCATTGCCGCGCCTCGCCCGGCGGGCTATGGTAAAAGCAGAGATGGCGACGAAGCAAAGCACACGGCGCGGAATGCGGTGGCGGCAGGGCCTGCTGGTGGCGGGCATCTTCGTCGCTATGGTGGTGCTGGGGTTTGGGGTGGCGTTTTGGGGCGGCGGCCGAAGTTCTCCCGCCGCGTTGCGGCCAGCGCCAAACTTTGTGCTCAAAGATCAGCGCGGCCGCCGCACCTCATTGGCGCAGTTCCGCGGCCAAGCCGTGGCGCTGGCGTTTTTGGATCCGGAATGTACCCAGATCTGCCCACTGACCTCGCAAATTCTCCTGCAAGCCATTCGGCGCCTGGGACCGGCCGGGGCGCAGGTGGAGTTGCTCGGCATCAACGCAAACCCGCAAGCCACTTCGGTGGCGGATGTCGCCGCCTATAGCCGCATTCACGGCATGGATGCGCTGGGGCCGCGGTGGCGCTTCTTGACCGGTTCGCCGGCACAACTGCGGCGCGTCTGGAAAGCGTTTGGGGTTTATGTGGCGACGGAGCAGGGAGAAGACGTGCACCAGGCGGCGGTGCTGCTGATCGGGGAGCGGGGCGATGAGCGGGACACCTATGTGACGCCCATGCGGTATGACAGCGTCCCCCGGCAAGCGGCGATCTTGGCCGCCAAAATCGCCCAACTCCTGCCCGGCGACCCGGCGATGCGTCCCCCACCAGGGCCGCAATATCCACCCGCCTGGCCCCCGGCGCGGCTGGAAACCGTGGCGGCAATCGCGCCGCGCGCTGGAGGCCCGGATGCCCGCGTGGCGCTGGGCACCGGCCACCCGCACCTGGTCTGCTTCTTCGCCGATTGGCAGCGGCTGCGGACCAACCTGCCGGCCCACCTGGCGGCCCTGGACGCCTACCGCGCCGCCGCCCGCCGCCATGGGTGGCCGCTGCCGGTGGCGATTGACGAGATGCCAACCGAGCCCTCGCCCGTCGCCGCCCGGCGCGGGTTGCGGCAGTTGGCGATGCGGCTGCGGACGCCCGTCGTCAGTGACCAGACAGGCCGCATCGCCGACGGTTACGGCGTCAACGACCTGCCCTGGTATGCCCTCACCTCATCCCGCGGCCGCGTCGTGTGGCAGCATGACGGCTGGCTGAGCGCACGGGCCCTCGTCCATCAGGCGGGCGCGGCATGGGTGCGAGAGCGGCGGCAGCTGACGCGGGGCGCGGTGGCGAGCCGCTAGGGCGCGCCCGCAGTTCCCGCCGCCGCGCGGCCGGCCCGCCGTCGCCGCGGTGATCAGCGCGGGTTGGCGGTCATGTGGGCGCGGCGGCCCGTGACGATGGAAAAATATTTGATCCATTGCCGGCGAATGCCCGTCACCTCGCGCACCAGCCGGGCGCTAGGCTGGTGCCCGTGCAGCTCCACCAGCACCATGCCGGTATTGAAGTCCCGCTGTGAGTGCATCACGCCCGGGCGGCGGGGGCCGTCGGCTGCGATCACCTCGTTAATGGTCAGGTCGAGGCGATCGGCCTTGAAGATGGGGTGGCCCTCGGCGTCATGGCCGACGTACTTCAGGTGCTGCAGCAGGTAAAAGTTGGGCACCTCGGCCGGCGAGATCAGGCCCATCGTGTACAGGTCGAGATAGGAATAGCCGGTGGCCGGCACATAGTAGTTATCGTCCAACTGGGTATAGGTGCCGTCGTGGTTGTCCTGCCAGACGCCGCCGCCCATGATCGAAGCTTCTGTGGGGCGGACGTAGGGAAACGGGACGGGCACTTGCAGGCCCATCAGCCAATGGACGGGATTGCTGAGGGGGACGATCTTGCCATTGACCTTGGCGGAGAGAAAGGCGTTCCAGCGATGGTCCATCTCATGGCCGATCTGCGACATGGCGTACATGTACGGCGGCATGTGATTGGACTGGAGGATTTCCTCAATCTGCTTGCGGTAATAAGTGATTTGCTCGCGGTTGCCGATGGGGGCGTTGGGCGGCGGGTATTCCTGCATCTGAATGGCGTCGGCGTCAATGGGCTGAATAAAAGCCCACTGGAAGCGCCCGGAGGAGCAATAGGCGGCGGGATGACCGGGCCGAACGCCGATGCCGGTCACGGGCGGTCCGGTGCTGCCGAGCGGCCCGTTGCTGGGCGTGCCGGCTTCCTGATTGTCCACGCGGAAATCCGAGTAATAGGCGAGGAAATCGAAATGGTCGCCCAGGCCCTTGAGGACGGTGCAGGCCAGGTTGTGCATGTCCGGCACGCGGTAGTAATGGAACCCCTCATAGACCACCGGATACGGGCCCGCATGGGCGGGCAGCGCGGCGAAATGCACCTCCGGATTGCCCAGGCCCCGCAGACGGACCAGGCGCGGCGCAATGGCCGCCACGGGCTGGCGGGCGCGACCAGGTTGCCGCGACAGCGCGCGTGCGGAAACCAGCAACGCCGGGGCGGACTGGAGCGCGGCGGGCAACACGCCCTGCACCGAGACGCGATCGCCATGGACCTGGACGCGGCGGGAGACACCGGGACCGAAGGCCATGTAGCGCAGGCCGGCGGCGGGCCGGCGGGCGAATGCGGCCACGACCCAAGAGGTCTGGGCGCCGCCGCCCGGCAGGGCGAAGCTGACGCGGTAGGCGAGACCGGCATGCTGGCTGCCGGGGGCGGGCAAGGGCGTGGCGGCTTGGAAGGTGGCGCGGAGCAGGACGCCGTGCAGCGCCGAGAGGCGCAGCGATTGCAAGCTGGCGGCAGAGCCGTGGAGCGCCGCCAGCAAATGCGCGCGCCCGCCGCGCAGTTGCGGATAGACGCCGACGATGGCGTCGCGCGCGGTCAGATGGCGATAGGACAAGGCGATGCGGCCGTCCTTGTACAACGCCGCTTGGAATTGGTTGACGGTGGGAAACCAATGGAAATCCTGAATCCCGCCGTAGGACGAAGTCAGATCCCAGGTGATCAGGACGCGGTGGGCGTTCTGGCTGACGTAACGGGCGCCTTGCAGGCGCGGCTTGAAGAAGACGCAGATGGCGGGCTTGCCGTTGACCAGGGCGCCGGCCGCCTGGGCCAATTGCGCGAAGCGCGGAACGGAAACGCCCCCGCGGGGTGGGAAGGTATAGGCGCCGTAATGCAGCGGTGGCCCGGGCGACCCCATCTGCACGGAGCCGCTGACACCGACCGACATCTCTCGCCACCTCTGCCCGGAAAACGGGAACGCGAAATCGCGCAGTGTCAGCGCCGGGCCCGGCATCTTGGCGCCCGATTGCGAGTCCCAGCGCAGCGGCCCGGCGCTGACGCGGTAGCCCTCCGGTCCCGGCGTGAAGGTCAGCGTCCGGCCCTGGAGGTCGAACAGGTTCTCTTGTCCCAGCACCCCCGGGTTGAGGTGCATCACGATCAGCTTGCCCCTCACGGAGACAGTGCCGATGGAATGTCCCCGCCGTCCCGGCCCCTGCGCCCCGGCCGCCAGCGTCAGCGCCAGCGCGGCGCTGCTCATGGCCAGCGCCGCCCGTCCGCCTCGCCCCAACTGTGCCCGCATAGCGCCTCCTCACGGCGGCAATGCCTGCCCGCGCTTGGCAAGCGCGGCGCCGCCGGAGTCAGATATTGCATACATCAACGTATTCCGCAAGCAAAAAAGGCGGCGGCGCATCCGCGGCTTGGAGCAGGCGTCCCGCCTGGCAGGCCGCTTGGGGCGTCGCCCTCCCGCCCGGCGGCAGCAGCGGCGGGGCCGCCCGCGTACCTATTCCTGCCGCAGCGCCTCGAGGGGGTCCACGCGGCTGGCGCGGAGGGCGGGCAGCCAGGCGGCGAGCAGAGCGGCGGCGGCCAAGGCCACAACGGCGCTAGCCAGGACCCCGGGGTCGTAGAAGCTCAGGCCATAGAGCTGGATTTTGCTGGCCAAGACTTTCGCTCCGGCCAAGCTGGCGGGCAGGCCGATGGCAAAGCCCAAGACGACGACCACGGCCGTCTCGCCCAGCACCATGGCGATGACGGCGCGGCGGCTGGCGCCGAGGGCCATGCGCACGCCGATCTCCGGCACGCGCCGCTCCAGTCCGTAGGCGGTGACGCCATAGAGGCCAATGGCGGCGAGCAGCAACGCCACGGCGGCGAAAAAGCCGCTGAGTTCGGCCAGCATCGCCTGCGGCGCCAGCGATTGCTGGATGAGCGCGGCCATGGGCTGGATGGTGGGCGGCGGCAAGCTGGGGTCAATGGCGTGGAGAATGTGCCGAATTCCACCGGCGAGGCCGGCGGCGCCGCCCTGTGCGCGGACCATATAGACGCCGCCGGAGATTTCGTTTTCCGCCACCGGAAGGCCGTTATAGAACGGCAGGTAGATGCGGGGGTTGGGCTTTTCCGCCAGAGAATTGTGCTTGGCATCGGCGGCGACGCCGACGATGGTGTAGAGGGCGTTGTGGTCGTCGGGGTAGAGATCGTGGAGTTGCTGGCCGATGGGATTGCGGTGGGCGAAGACGCGGCGGGCCAAGGTTTGGTTGATGACGATGTGCTTGGCGCCGCTTTCGTCCTGGGGGCCGAGGGCGCGGCCGAGGAAGATGGGGATGCCGGTGACCCGGAAATAGTTGGAGGTGACCGAATCGCAGCGGACGCCGAAGCCGGGCTGACCATTCGGGACTTTGTAGCCGAGGGCTGAGACGGGCAGGCCACATTCACTGTTATCGAAGAGGCCGTTGTCGGAGATGGCGAGCGATTGCACTCCAGGCAGGGCGGAGAGGCGTTGCTGGACTTGGCGCACGAAGGCGGCGGCACCGGGGCCGCGATAGCCAGCGCGGGCGGTATCCAGGCGGAACAGGTAGAGACCGTGGGGGTTGAAGCCCAGCGGCACGTTCGTTAACTGGCGCAGACTGCGAACGAAGAGTCCCGCGCCCACCAGCAACACCACCGCCAACGCCACCTGGCCGATGATCAAGACCTTGCCCAAGGGCAGGCCACCGCGTGGCCACCCCGGAAAAAGCCGGCCAGAAAGAATATGCCGGCTGCGGACTGAGCCGCCGCGGCCCTGGGATTGCAGGGCCTGGTTGACGTCCAGCCGGGAGAGGCGCAGGGCCGGCAGCAGGCCGAACAATACGCCGCTGGCCAGGCACAGGAGGGCGATGAAGCCCCAGACGCGCCAATCAGGCGTCAGGTTAAGTTGGATGGGCATGCCCACGGTCGACACCATGCGGACCAGCAAGCGGGCACCCCAAATGGCCAGCAGCGCGCCGGCGAGGCCACCGGCGACGGCCAGGGTTAGGCTCTCGGCCAACAACTGGCGGACGATGCGGCCGGGGCCGGCGCCCAGCGCAAGGCGCACGCCGATCTCCTTGTGCCGCGCCGCCGCCCGCGCCAGCAGCAAACTGGCGAGATTGACGATGGCCAGCAACAGGACCATGGCGACGAGCGCGAACAGGGCCCACAGCGGATCGCCAAACTGGCCGCGGAGCAGGGAGACACCGCGGGCACCGGGCGTAAGGCGGAGATATTGGCTGAGGATGGAATGGCGGCTCTGAGGATCAGCGGCGGCGGCGGCCTGGCGGCGGACGGTGCGGCGGAAGATGACGTTGGTGGCGGCTTGGGCCTGAGCGCGGGTGAAGCCGGGCTTCAGCCGGCCCATCGCCTGGAGCCACATGACCCGGGAGACACCCGGCGGGTTGTGCAGCAGGTCGGGGCCGGGCTGGACGACCGGGGCCATGGACATCGGAAAATACAGGTCCGGAACATCGCCGACGTTCTCCCCCCGGAACCCCGGCGGGGTAATGCCGATGACGGTGAAACTGCGTCCAAAGAGCGTGAGCGCACGGCCCAGCACGGCGGGGTTCCTCCCGAAACGACGCGTCCAGTAGCGGTAGCTCATCACCGCCACGGGGTCGCCACCGATGACGAATGGCGCCGAAGGATTGAAGGTGCGGCCGCGATAGGCCGGGACTTGTAGGACGGAGAAATAGTTCGCGCTGACCAACTTGGCGCGGATCAGTTCGGCGCCGCCGGAACCCCATTGCACCGGATCACGGGCGGTCATGCTGCCGGCGGCCAAAAGGCCGGTGAAGGCGCGATCGCTGTCGAGCAGGCGCCGGTACTCCGGGTAGGCGAGCAGGCCGCGACGGCCGCCGGAGGTGCCGTAGCTCATGCCCATGGCGGTGGGATCGGTGAGCAGGACCAATTGCCGAGGATGGCCGACGGGCAGGCCGCGCAACATGACGGCGTTCACCAGCGTGAAGAGGGCCGTGTTGGCGCCGATGCCCAGGGCCAGCGTCAACAGCGCGACGGCGGTGAAGCCCGGTGACTTGAGCAGGAAGCCGATTGCGTGGCGGAAATCGTTCAGCATCGCTGTGCCTGGTTCGTTTGTTGGGGACGCGCGGGGCGGGCCGGCGGTCGCTCGCACCCAGGGTAACCGCAACCGCGCCAGGTGGCGGGGAGACGCGCGCGCCCGACGGATGTATGCGGCTTCTGCATGGACGCGGCGCGGGGCGAATCGTTAGCGAGCTGGGGCTGGCCAACTGGCTCGGCGACGGTCGTTGGCCGCCGGCGTAGGCCGCTCTGGGTTCGGGCTTTAGGAGTGACGGCGGGCTGCGGCGCCTGGGGCCGGCGCCCGTGCGTAGAGCGGCGAGGTCGCCCCCGCCAGTGAGTTGCGGCCCGATGGCTCGAGTTCCAGAACGACGAACTCATTGGCGCCCGAACCCAGCCAAGGAGCGGGAAGGTACAACGTCTGCTGCGGACCGATATGCCAGAAGCGCCCCAGGTGGCGCCCATTCACCCAGACCTGGCCCTTGCCCCATCCGCGCAAATCCAAAAAGGTGTCCGCCGGCTGGTCCACCTGGCAGGCGCCTCGATAGAACGTCGGCTGGCCGCAAGTTGCGCCCGCGGGAGCGGCGGCCGGGGCCCAGGGCAGGTTCCGCGGCGGCGACAGCCAGGGCAGCGAATACTGCTCCCAGCCACGCAGCTCCTGGCCATCCCACGTCACCGGCCCGACGATGCCGGCGCGCCCGTCCGATAGCTCCTGGCCGAAATTGATGCGGCCCATGTTCTCGACAAGAATGTCCAACGGCTCGGCGGCAACGAGGTCCAGGGCCAGCGAGAAGCGGCCGGCCCGCCGGTCGAGCGTGCCCAGGCGGCGGCCGCCCTGCACCACGGTGGCGTAGTCCCGCAGACCGGGAATCGCCAGCGCGCCCCGTCCCGCCGGCGGCTGGGCGAGGCGATACAGCACATAGCCGAAGCACTGACCCAGGTCTTCCATGCATGTTGGGCTTGTGCTGCGAACGGGCCGAGCGCCCGCGAGGGCGGCAGTCCAGGGCGCGGCTTCGCCCAAGGCGAAGCGTGCGAGAGCCATGCGCCGCGCCGGCGCGGGCGGCGGCGGCAATTGCGTGCCCGAGGGAAGATGACGAACGATCGCCTTATGAAGGGCGGTGAATTTGGGGGTCAGATCGCCCGCTTCGCTGACCGGAGCGTCGTAATCGTAGCTGTTTACATCGGGCTGATAGGGGCGCTCGTGGCTGGAGTTGGCCCCTGGGCGATAGCCGAAGGAGGTGCCGCCGACGAACATATAGAGGTTAAACGAGTAGCCGCGCGCCATCATCCACTCCACGTCGCGGGCATTGACGGCGGCGGGAACGGTGTGATGCGGCCCGCCCCAGTGGTCGAACCAGCCGGTCCAGAACTCGCTGCAAAAGCGGGGATTGCGCGGCCGCTGGCGGAGCAGCTTGGCGAACTCCGGCGCCGCGCTGCCAGCGCCGAAGTCTATGCCCACAATGGTGTCCGGCAGGCTGCCATTGGGGATTTCGTCGGCGCCGTCGGCGGTGCAGAGTTGGACTTCGAAACCCGCCTGGCGAAACAGCTTGCGCATGGCGCGCATGTAGGCGTGGTCCTTGCCGAAGGAGCCGTACTCGTTTTCCACCTGGGCCATCAGGATTGGACCGCCACGGGTGGTCTGGAGCGTGCCTAGTTCGCGCACCAGGCGGCGGAGGTAGCGGCCGCTGGCGGCGAGAAAGCGGGGATCGCGGGTACGCACGCGCACCGTCGGCGAACGCAATAGCCAAGCCGGCAGGCCGCCCCAATCCCATTCCGAGCAGACATACGGTCCCGGGCGCAACAGAACCCACAAGCCTTCCGCCTGGGCCGTGCGCACAAACGCAGCCACGTCCAAGTTGCCCGTGAAATCAAACTGGCCCGGCCGGGGCTCATGCAGATCCCAAAAACAATACGTGGAGATGGCATTCAGCCCCATGGCGCGCGCTTGGCGCATGCGGTCGCGCCAATAGGCCCGCGGGATACGCGGGTAATGGATGGAGCCGGAACGAATCTGGAACGGTTGGCCGTCAAGCAGGAAGACGGCGTCGCCGGAGCGGAACTCGTGCCGCCCCGCAGTGCACCCGCTCGCGGCCACCGCCCCGGCCGCGGCCAAGCCGTATAAGAACACCCGGCGTGTCGAAGGCATTCCCTCCCTCCTCGTTTTCGGTTCCGCGTCGCGCCCCGTTGCCGGCTGTATCGCCCAGGTGGCGAGGGCTCGGCGTGAGCCAATGCGGGCAGTGCGTGTGCCGCCGCGCCCCGCCGCGCCAGCCGGAGCCAGCGTATCGCAAGCCGCCAGTGTGCCACACTTGGGTCCGCGGCTCAGCGGCAGTGGATAGGTGGTTCGCCGCCGCTTAGGGGCTGCGCCCGATATGCGGCGGGGCGATTATTCCTGGCGCAGAGCCTCAGCGGGGCCGGCGCGCACGGCGCGGCGGGCGGGGCTCGGCCGGGTGCGCGTCGAGCGGCCGGACCTGGAGGGGTTCGCAATCCGCGCCGGCGTCCCCGTGGAAGCGATGCCGCTATTGCGCGGCGGCTTTGGCGGGCAGTTGTTGCTGGCGCGGAAGGGGTAGGGCCGGGGTCGTGGACGCGGGGCCGGCCGCCCGGGCGGCGGCTCGGGCGTAATGCGGGCGGCGGATCGGAGGGCGATGGCGCTTGTGGCGTTTCTGCGCGGGGTGAATGTGGGCGGGCACCGGACGTTCCGGCCCAGCGTGCTGGCGCAGGAGCTCGCCGCGTACGGGGTGGTCAATATCGGCGCGGCGGGAACGTTCGTGGCGCGAGCGCCGGGATCAGCGGAGCGGTTCCGGGCCGCGCTGGCGGCGAGGCTGCCGTTTGCCGCGGACGTCGCGCTGTGCGAAGGGCGGGAGATTTTGCGCTTGGTAGCGGCCGACCCGTTTCGCGGGATTGCGGCCTCTCGCGACGTGGTGCCATTCGTCAGCGTGAGGGTGAACCGCGGAAGGATCTTGCCCTCCGTGCCGATCCGCTTGCCCGCGGAAGGCGAGTGGCTGCTGCAGGTGACCGGCTGCACGGGCCGGTTCGCCTTTGGCCTGTACCGCCGCCAGATGAAGGCCATTGGACTTCTCGGCCAGTTGGATCGAATTCTTGGTTCCCCGGTGACCACGCGGAACTGGCGGACCGTGATAGCCGTGGCGCGTACGCTCGAACGCTAAGGCTAGCCGCCGGAGAAAACATACTGGCGCAACCGCTGGATGACCATGGCTAGTTATAAGGTGTATACGAATAACTGTAACGGAATGGTGCCCATGACTGGGTCGATCCCAAATTATCCCGGCTACATCCTAAATTACACAATCAACGGGATGCCGCAGCCGCCCTGGTGAGGAACTCTGGACACGACCATGGACGGTCGGCAATATTGGCTGCGGCCGTCAAGATTCGCCGCGAACTCTGCGGATATCGAGCGCGTTCGCGGCTTTTGGCCGCCCCCCGCTGCGTGATCTCCCCCATTGTCGTCGCCCCGCCGGACGCGGGCCCTGGCCGTCCATGGGGCGGCAGACCGTGCCGTGGCCGGAATGGCGGCTCTTGCCCGCAGCGATGACGCGCGGTGGTACACTGGCGGCGAATGGGGCGCCAAAACGGAGATTCCTGTTAAGATGCGTCGTCCCTGGCCGCCCTCTCGGTTGGTTTTGCCCCTCTCCCAATTTAGTGTTACGATCTGCTTGATTCAGCGGTGGCTGGACGCTGCCGCTGGCGTGTTGGCCCGCCGCGTCCGCCGGAACGCTCCACCGCTCCCCTCTTGAGCCGTTCCTCCGCGGCTCTATTCGGCCCGCTCATGTCGGTCTGATTATGCGCATTCTGCTCCACAACCCGGATAACGGGATCACCGGCAATTTCATGCCGCACCTCTGGATGTTCCTGCTGCAGGCGCGCACTCCGCCGCCGCACCAGGTGCTGCTGCTCGACGGCAACGCCCGTCCCATGACGGACACCGAACTGGTCCAGTTCGTGAAGGATCAGGGCGTCGGACTGGTCGGCATTGGCGCCATGACGCGCATGATCGGGCGGGCCTACCAAGTCGCCGATGCGGTCCGCGCCGCCGGAGTGCCGGTGGTCATGGGCGGGCCCCACGTGACCGAACTCCCCGACGAGGCGCTGGGGCGCTCGGGTGGCGTTCGGCACGCCGATGCCGTGGCGCTAGGTGAGGCGGACGAGACTTGGCCGCGGATCGTCGAGGACGCCGTCAACGGCTGTCTGCGGGCGGTGTACGCCCCAGTGGACGCCGCCGGCCAGGAGCATAAACCCGACCTCGGCGAGTATCCCAAGATCGCCTGGGAGTCGCTCGATCTCGAGCAATTCAACCGGGTGCCGAAGTTCTTCCGCGCCCTCTTCCGCGGCACCGGCGCGTCCTGGGAGAGCTTCCACCTCATTCCCCTCGAGTCCGGGCGAGGCTGCCCCTATGGTTGCGAATTCTGCACCGTCACCGGCTTTTTCGGTGACTCGATTCGTTTTCGCACCAACGAGAGCGTGGTGGACGAACTGCTCCGGCTGAAAGCTCGCGCCCGTCGGCAGCGGGGCAAAGTGGCGGTCTTCTTCGTCGACGACAACTTCGCCATCAACGTCAAGCGCACCAAGTCGCTGCTGCGGGATATCATCGCCGCCGGCGCGCAGGTGGCCTGGGTGGCGCAGATCAGCGCCAACCTGCTGCGGGACGAGGAACTGGTGGACCTAATCGCCGCCTCCGGCGGAAAGTGGGTCTTCATCGGTATGGAATCGCTGGACCCGGCCAATCTGAAGGACGTCAACAAGAGCTTCAATAAGCCGGCTGAGTTCGGGGCGGTGCTCGAGCGTCTGGCGCGTCGCAACGTCTATGCGATCACCTCCTTCATCTTCGGGCTGGATCACGACTCGGTCGGCGTCGCCGGACGCACGCTGGCGGAGATCCGCAACTGGCCGCCGGGACTGCCGGTCTTCGGGCAGATCACGCCGTTTCCCTCCACCCCGCTCTACACGAGGCTCCAGAAGGAAGGCCGGCTGACCCGCCCCACGCACTGGCTGGATTTCGCCCCGTTCAGGATGGCGCACACCCCGCTCGGCATGAGCGTCGCCGAAGTGCATCGGGAGGTGGACCAGGCCTGGACGGACTCCTATGATCCCGTTACGACGCGCAACGCGCTGAGGAAAATCGCCGACGCGCCCGCCCCTTACAAAATCAGCCACCTGATCGCGCGCCTGTGCTTCCGCGGCATCTATTTCCCGCAAAAGGGATCGCGGGCATGGCTCAAGGTAATGGTGGAGAACCGGCGCGTGATCGGCCGCCTGATTTTGGAGTCGCTGACGCACTGGCGGGGCTCGGCCGCCGCCGGCGTACGTTTGAATTTCGATACCGGCGCCAGCGTTCCGACCGTCGCAACGCCTGCGGAGAATGCCGTGGCTCAGGCCGCTCCTTAGGGCCGCCGGCCGTACATGCGGCACCCTAGAGCGATGGCCGTTTCGTTGGCAGCGCGCCCCGCCGCAAGCGGTCGGCTAGCTCGCGGCGGATGTGTTCCCGCAAAGCCCTAGGCACCGAGCCAGAGTTGGACAGGGCGCGTATGTCCGGGGTCGCCAGAGCCGGCAAAAAGGCGAGCAGGCGCGCCAGTGGCGCTTGCCCATTGCGCAACAATGCCAACCGGATGGCATAGACCTGCGACCACCGCCCATGCTCGGCAATGGCCGTGGGTACGCGCACGGGCAGGCCCGCGCGAGCTAACGCCCGAAGCACCTGGCCCTCGGTCAGGAGCTTGTTATCGAGCACCGCGGGGACCACGTCGGCATTGCCCTCCAGAAGCAAGGCGCCGCTAATGCGCCCGGAGCCCTGCCGCGCGAGAAGCATTTTCTGCGGCAAGGGCAACTGCGCCAGCCGCTCGAGCACCAGGTTTTCGGCCAGATGGCGCGACGCCGGCGCGCCCGAAGCCGAGACCGCCAAACGCGCGAGGTCCGCCCCCTGTAGCTCTCTGACGAGCTGCAAGCC
>JBOGKW010000084.1:0-13764 GCA_050746205.1 Terriglobales bacterium
GGCGGCGCATGGCCGCCGCCAGGCCACCGCTGAGGCCGAGAGGCGTGAGATCGCGGATGATCCGCCGCAGTTCCCGGATGCCAGCGTCCACGCTGGCCAGGCCCTGAGCGATGGGGGCTTCGGCGGGCCGGCCGACCACCAGGCGGCGGGCCATTTGCAGGTGCAACCGCGTGGCCATCATGACCTGGGCGGCGGCGTCGTGCAGGTCGCGACTAATGCGCCGGCGCTCGTTTTCCTGCGCCCGGAGCAACTCCCGCGACAGGTGTCGGACGCGGGCATGACTGGCCGCCAACGACTCGATGAGGCGGGCGCGCTCGATGGCTAAGCTCGAGCGGCGAGCAAACGCCAGCAGCAAATCCCGCTCCTGGGGCAGGCAACCATACACCCGGTCGAAATCCAGGTGCAACACGCCGACAGTGGAAGCCATGGGCGCGACGGCCTGCGTCAGCGGGGCCGCGGCGCCCGTGGGTGGCCGCCGGGCCGCCCGAGCCAGGGGTGCGGCCCAGACGGTCTTAATGTCCAGGGCGCGAAAATATGGCTGCGCCACCCCGGGATCGTTGGCCGCGTCCAGCACGAAACCGGGCCGGCGCGCCGAGAGCATTGTTTGGAAAAAGCGGCCCGGCGGAATGTCCGGGCACACCAAGCGGCGTTCTAGGCCGTAGAGGGCGGCGTACTCGAGGCGGCCTTCGCCGTTCATCAGCAGCAAACCGCCCCAGCGGGCGGCGAACGTCCGCGCCGCGGCGGTGAGCAAACGTTCCAGCAGATCGTGCAGGTTCCGCGCCTCCAGCTCGGCATCCAGCACGCCGAGCAATGCCTGGAGAGCCCCGCGCTGGACCTCGTCGTAGGCGCGGACCACGCGCAAGTACACCGCCTGCTGGAACTGATCCAGGGCCGCGCAGGCCTCCTGGGAATGGTCGGCATAGGAGCGTTCCAGCAACGGCCGGGCGGCGAGAACTTGGGCCCGCAGGCCCTCGCCGATGGCGTGGAGCGGCACCCGGAGCTTGGCAAGCCGGCGGGCAGTGTAATCCACGCTCTCTGCATAGGCGGCGGTGTTGCCGGCAGCTAGCAAGGGCAGCGCACCCTCCAGTAGCAGCCGGCCGACGGCCGGAGTGGCGGCGCGCGGCAGCCCGGTCGGGCGGCGGCGCCAGCGGCCGCTCAACTCGGCTGCATGCGGCTCTAGCTGCGCGGCGATGCCGGCGATGACACGAACCGAAGCGCCCTGAAACAGCGGAGCTCTTTTGAGATGGTGCCCAGAACGCGGGCTACGCTCTCCCGACAAAACGGAATGAACCCCCTCCAACTGACTTCGTTGCCCTGAGTATACCAGCCGAGCGGAACCGAGGGACCCGTCGGGCGGAAACTAAGGCCGCTTCCCGGTCGCGGCAACTTGGAGACGCCCTGAGCGCCAGAGGTCGTGCGTTTCCGGCCGCCCCGCCGCAGCGGCGCGCCTTGGGGTGGGGCGCGGTGGGGCCGTCCAAAATCGGGCGGCTGAGCCGCCTTCGGGCAGGCACCTGAACAAGGGAGCAGGCATCAGGTAAAGAAAACTTGGCTATCCCAAAGGTGGATGGCCCCAGGGGAATAGGCAATGATCAAGATGCGATTGATGGCATTGGCGCTTCTGCTGACCGCGACTGCGATGTGGGCGGCTGGGCAAACCGGAGCAACCGCCGGGCAGAGCGGCGGGAGCGCGGCCACGGGAGGCCAGGCCACGGTCCCGGGCCAACCGGGGGCGGCCACTACGGGCACTAAAACTCCAGGCACGGTGAACTCCGCCCAGCAGCCCGGCGGCCAAAATCCAGGAACTCGGGCGCAACCAACGCCCCAGCAGAATGGCACGCCGCAGCCGGCCGGCACCACGCCGTCAGCTCCAGGCACGCCAGAGGAACCGGCCCAGCCTGGGCAGCAGGCCGCGCCGGGACAGCCGCCACAGCAGCCTGGGGCCAATCCGGCCCAGGCGGCGCCGGTCCAACCTTCCCAACCGCAAAACCCGGCCGCGCCGGGTGCACAGCCGAATCCGGGCACGCCTCCCGCACAAGGACAGCCCGGGACGCCAGCCACGACGGCGCCGGGTAACGGCGTTCCGAGCCCGAATACTGCGCCCGGCGCAGCCAATTCCTCGGTGCCCCCCATTCGGGCCCATCAAGACGTGAATTCGGGCGCGCCGGGCGCTGCGCCGACGGAGCCGCAGCATGGCACGTCTTCGCCCCAGACTCCGCCTCCGAAGCCGCCGGCTGCTGGGACGAACCCAAGCGGCCCTGCAAACCCCAATCAGGCGTCGCCGACGACGCCGCCTAGCCCAAGCGCCCATCCGGCGGCCTCCACCCACGGTGCGCAGGCGATGCCCAGCACCGGCTCGCCGCTCGGCTTGTTGGTGCTGTTGGGTGTAGGCGCCGCCAGCGTCGGCGCGGCGGTCAAGCGGCGCGAGCGGTAGGCCTGAGCAGCGGAGCAGGCAGGCCATCCCGGCCGCGGGCAGGCGTCTCCTTTGCCCTATCCTGGTTGATAGTGGGCGCGCCAGCTACCGGCGATGGGCAGTGGCGGTACGCGCCGCCGCGTTGGCTGCGGCCGGGGCATATCAACACCGTCGCATCGTTTTTCTGGCGCCGGCGGGTGGATCTGCCGGCGGCCGAGGATGTCTGGCTAGCCGTCGCGCCAGGAGTGGAGTTGCTGCTGCGCTGCCATTGGCAGCCGCGTCCGGCGCCAGCGCTGCTGTTGGTCCACGGTCTTGAGGGGGACAGCGACGTGGGCTACATGCGCACCACGGCGGCTAAGGCATGGCGTTGTGGTTGGCATGCCGTGCGTATGAATGTGCGGGGCTGCGGCGCCTCCGAGCACGCCTGCGCGACGCTTTACAACTCCGGCTTAAGCGGGGATCTCGCCCAGGTCGTCGCATGGGTGTTGGGGCAAGAGCCAGTGCGCGGGCTGGCGCTCTGCGGGTTTTCGATGGGCGGCAACACCGTCCTCAAGTATCTGGGCGAGCAGGGGGAGAATGCTCCCGCCGGGCTCATGGCTGCCGCCGCGGTGTCGGCCTGCCTGGACCTGGCCGCCAGCGCCGTGGCACTGCACCGGCCAGCTTGCCGCATCTACGAAGCACGCTTCTTGCGGCGCCTGCGGGAGCGGGTGCGGCGTCTCGAGGCGCGGCATCCCGATGGACTCCCGGTCGCGCGGCTGACGGAAATCCGGTCCATTTGGCAATTTGACGATGTCATCATCGCACCGCGGTTCGGCTACCGGGATGCGGCGGACTACTATGACCGGGCCAGCGCGGCCCGGGTGGCGGCCGGGATCGCCAGGCCGACGCTGGTGCTGCACGCCGAGGATGATCCGTTTATTGTGGTGACGCCGCCGACACGCCGCGTCTTAGCGGGCAATCCGAATATCCGGTTCTTGGCCACGCGGTACGGCGGCCACTGCGCCTTTTTGAACCCAAATCACCCCGGCGAAGACAGCTTCTGGGCCGAGAACCGGGTTATGGACCACTGCGCGGCGTTCGTCCGGCAAACCCCCTAAATGGCGCTAGGGCCATGGGTGTATTGAAGCTGCTCCCAATGTCCAAGTAGAGTAGGCGTCAATCCCAGGTGAGGGGCTGGGGCGCCACCGCATGAGGGAGCAGCTACTTGATGCCACCACCGCCGGCATCGCCGGGTTAGACGTTGACGGGTGCTGCCAGTACCTGAACCCGGCGGGACGGGAGATGCTGGAGCGCGGGGAGGAAGTAGTGGGCGCGGACTTCCACTCCATGGCGCACGTTCACCCGGCCGGGCAGGCGAAGCCGTGCAATTTCTGGACGGCCTGCCAGGCGGCGCTGCACGCGCACCAGCCGCTGCGCGGGCAGGTGGCGTTTCGTCGCGCTAACGGCGAGCCGTTACGGGTCCGGTATTGGCTGCGGCCGCTGCCAGCGGGCGGCGGGGCGCTGACCTTCGTGCCGCTGGGAATGAGCGGCGCGCAGCGCGAGCGGCGCTTCAAGGCCATGATCGAACACAGCGCGGACGCCATCGCGCTGATTAGTGCCGAGGGCAGGTTCCTGTACAACTCCGAGGCTGGCCTGCTGCGCATCCTGGGCTACCACGCGCGGGAGCTGTTGGGGCGGGACGCGCTGGCGCTGGTGCATCGGGACGATGTGAGTTATGTCCGTGGCGTATTTCAGCAACTCCTGCAGCGGCCGCGCGGGACCATCCAGGGCGTCAGCTACCGCTGCCGGCGCCAGGACGGCAATTGGCGCTGGCTGGAGGCGACCGGGGCGAATCTGCTTGAGGCGCCGGCGGTGCGGGCGGTGGTGGTCAACTACCGGGACGTCACTGACCGCCGAGCGGTGGAGGAGGCGCTCGAGCGGGAGTTGCGAGAACGCCGGCGATTGCAGGAACAGTTGCAACAGGCGCAGAAGATGGAGGCCGTGGGACGGCTGGCGGGAGGCGTGGCGCACGACTTTAACAACCTGCTGACCGTGATCAGCGGGTACAGCGAGCTGATGTTGGCGCGGGAGGCGGAGGGACCGAACCGGGCGGCGGCGGAGCAGATTCAGCAGGCGGCGCTCCGGGCAGCGCGGCTGACGCGGCAATTGCTGGCGTTCAGCCGGCGGCAGGTGCTGGCGCCGCAGGTGGTGGATCTGAATATCGCCGTGGCCAACATGGGTGCGATGCTGCGGCGCGTCATCGGCGAGGACATCCAGTTGGTGGTCCAGCCGGCGGCGGACCTCGGCCTGGTGCGGGCCGATCCGGGCCAGATCGAGCAGGTGGTGCTGAACCTGGCCTTGAACGCTCGGGACGCCATGCCCAAGGGAGGCCGGCTCATCTTCGAGACCGGCAATATCACCTTGGACGAGGCCTATGCGCGGCAAACGCCGGAGGTGGCCCCGGGCGACTACGCGATGCTGGCGGTCACCGACAGCGGCATCGGCATGGACGCGGCCACCAAAGCGCGGATCTTCGAGCCCTTCTTCACCACCAAAGAGGCCAAGGGCACGCAGGCCGGAGGATCTGGCCTGGGCCTGGCGACTGCGTACGGCATTGTCAAGCAAAGCGGAGGCCACATTACCGTGTATAGCGAGCCGGGGCATGGGGCCACGTTCCGCATCTACCTGCCCAGGCTGATGGCTCAGGAGAAGGTTCAAGCTGGCCCGCCGGCCCCGCCGCCGCCGCAAGCGCACGCGCAGCGGATTTTGCTGGTCGAGGACGAGCCGGGCGTCCGGGACTTGGTTCGGGAGATCCTGGCGGCGCGGGGTTACCGAGTTCAGGCCGCGGGCAGCCCACGGGAGGCGATGCAGCAGATGGCGGAGCGCATCGACCTGTTGGTGACCGACGTGATTCTCCCAGGGATGAACGGGCGGGAGTTGGCGGATTTGATTCGGGCGCAACAAGCCGAGACGCGCGTGCTGTTCATGTCCGGCTACACGGACCGCGGGGCGGTGCAGAACGGCCTGCTGGAGGACGGAGTCGAGTTCATCCAGAAGCCCTTTTCCCCGGTCACGCTCGTGGCCAAAGTGGCGGAGATCTTGGGCTAGGCGGGCGCGCGCCGGCGTGGAACCGGCTTTAACCTCCAGCACCGCGCCTGTCGCGGCAACTTGGAGACACCCCGAGCGCCGGCGGGCGCCCGTTGCCCGCTGTCGAAGCCGAGCCGCAGCGACCGGCGGGAGCGTCCAGAATAGGGCGGCTGAGCCGCTTCAGCGGCCGTGCCTTCGTCGCGGCACGGGTCAAGCGGACAGGTTGGCCCAGACGGCAGCAACCAGGTACTCTGGATGGCATGAGGCGGTGTGCCTGGGCGTTGGTAGGTTGCCTTGCCGTGGCAATATTTGCGCCGGGCGCTTGGGCGGGACGCCCGCCAAGCCCTCGACGGGCGCGGAGGGCAGGCGCGGCGCCTGCCACGCCGAGGCTGCGTGGGGCCGGGGCCAGCGGCAGCGCGGCGGCGCCGATGTTTCTCCGGGAGCTGCCGGCGGATTTGGCGGTGCCGGGCGCGGGGGTCGGACGGCAGATCTTGGCGGCCTACGGCGCGATGTTTGTGGCGCGGGGGGTACGACTGCCGCCGGTGGTCGTCTTTCCTAGCGCGCGCGCCTGCGCACGGTGGCAGGCCAACGTTCCCCAGGAGCGGCGGTGGCTCTACGGACAAAGGGTAGATCTGCAAGTCCGGCCGATGCAGGCGCTGCTGGCGGCGGAGCGGGAGGCGCGGCGGCAGCAACTGCGCATCGTGCCCAGGGGCCAGGGGTCGTCGCAGCGCACGTATCAGGGCACGGTGGCGTTGTGGCGCAGCCGCGTGGATCCGGGCCTACGATATTGGGTCGGGCGGCGGCGGCTCACGCCAGGGCGGGCGGGGGCGATTCGGCGCATGCCCATCGCCGAGCAGGTGGGGGCCATTCTGGAGTTGCAGGCCCACGGGCTGTTCTTCAGCCTGCATCAGCGCAAAAGCATTTTGTATTCGGTGGCGGCGCCCGGCACCTCACAGCACCTGGCGATGCTAGCGCTGGATGTGCAGAATACGGGAAACCGCCGGCTGCGGGCGATTCTTGAGGCGCACGGCTGGTTCCAGACCGTGCTGTCCGATACGCCGCATTTCACCTACCTCGGCGTGCCTGAGGCGCAACTGCCCAAGCTCGGGCTGAAGCGGGTCGAGTGGAACGGCCGCGCGTTTTGGGTCCCCAATTTGGGCTAGGCGGGCGCCGGGGCCCGGCTTGGCGGGAGTCTAAAATGCCGAGGCTCGGGCGCGGGACGGCGGCTCAGCCGCCCGGTTCTGGGCGGCCCCGGCGCTAGCGGAGCTTGGCCCGCTCGGGCCATCGCTGCCGGGGGCGGCCCGTGTCCGGGCCCGCCCCGGCCCTCCGAGTCGGTCCTGGCGTACCTGCGGTGCAGCGTTGTGGGGGGCTGCCGCGGGCGGATCAGGCGGTCCGACTTCGCCCCAGCGGTGAGGTTCCGGGCCAATGCTATGCTGCCCTGTTCCGTAGGAGAGTTCTATGCGCGCCATTGGGTGTTTTGGGGTACTGCGGGCCACTGCCTGCCTGGCGATGCTGGCGCTGCCGTTGGTGGCGCAAAAGCCCGCCGCCGATTGCGGCTGCACCGTGCCGCCGCCGGCGCCCGATACAGCGGTGAACCCGGCGGTATATGCCGCGATGCGCTGGCGGCAGGTGGGGCCGTTCCGTGGCGGACGGGTCTCGGCGGTGGCGGGCGTCGCCGGCCACCCGGCGGTCTATTACTTCGGCTCGCCCGGCGGTGGGGTCTGGAAGACCACCGACGGCGGCTGGGTCTGGAAGCCGATCTTTGATGCGACGCGCGTGGCCTCGATTGGGGCGCTCGCGGTGGCGCCGTCGAACCCCAGCATTATTTACGTGGGCACCGGTAACGTGAGCGACGTAGGCCACGCCGGCAACGATGGCGACGGGATGTGGAAGTCCTCCGATGGCGGTCGGTCCTGGACCCACATTGGGCTCGCCGGCACGCGGCATATTCCCTCCCTCTTTGTGGATCCGCGCAACCCCAACCTGGTAGTGGTCGCGGCGCTCGGTCCCCGCTATGCGAGGAGCCATGACCGCGGCATCTTCCACAGCCGCAATGGCGGGCGGACGTGGCGGCAGGTGCTGTTTATCAGCGACACGGTGGGGGCGGTGGACCTAGCGGCGGCGCCAGATGATCCCAAGGTCATGTATGCCGCGGTGTGGCGGCACTATGTGGCGCCGCTGCAGGGCGGCAGCTTCAATGGGCTGCACGGCGGGGCCATCTACCGGTCCCAGGATGAGGGCAAAACGTGGCAAGCGGTGGCGGAGACGGGCTTGCCAGCGGGGCAGATGGGACGCATTGGGCTGGCGGTGGCGCCAGGCCATGGCGGCGAACGGGTCTATGGGATCGTTGCAGCGCGCCACGGCGGCGTGTTTCGCTCGGACAATGGCGGGCGCAGTTGGCGCCGCATGACCCGCGATCCGCGCGTGGTGGGCAGCGGGTACTTCAGCCGCGTGTGGGTTGACCCCGGCGACGCCAACGAAATTCTGGTGGCGCAAACCTGCCTGTATCGCTCAATGGATGGTGGCAAGACGTTCGCGGCGTTCAAGGGGGCGCCGGGCGGGGATGATTATCACCAGCTTTGGATCAACCCGCTGCATCCCGCGGACATGATCTTGGGCAGCGACCAGGGCGCCAGCATCTCGATGGACGGCGGGCGCACCTGGAGTTCCTGGTACAACCAGCCCACGGGACAGATGTACCACCTCTCGACAGACGATCAGTTTCCGTTCTGGATCTACGCGACACAACAGGACAGCGGCTCGGTCGGTACGGCCAGCCGCGGGGCCTACGGCGAGATCACCCCCTTCGACTGGGATGCGGTGGCTGGGGACGAATTTGGCTATATCGTGCCGGACCCGCTGCATCCCTGGCTGATCTATGCTGGCGGGCCGGGCCGCGGAGTGGTCCGGATCAATCGGCGGGACAAGGTAGTCGAGGACGTGTCGCCGGATTTGGTCCGGCATGGCGCGCTGCGCTTCGCCCAGAATCCGCCGCTGGTGTTTTCGCCGGTGAATCCGCGGGAGCTTCTCTTCGGCGCGCAGTACGTCATGGCGACCGAGGATGGCGGGCGGTCGTGGCGGAAGCTGAGCCCGGACCTGACCCTGCGCTCCGGGCCGAAGCCGGGCGGATATTATCCGCCGGCGATCTCGACTATCGCGCCCTCACCGCGCGACGGCGGGGTGATCTGGGCTGGCAGCAATAACGGCGTCGTCGAGGTGACCGGGGATGCGGGTGGGAGCTGGACCAAGGTCACGCCGCCGGGCCTGCCCGACGGCGCGATGATCGAGATGATTGAGGCCTCGCATTTCCAGGCCGGCGAGGCGTTCGTGGCCGTGGATGAGCATACGCTGGGCGATTCTGCTCCCCACATTTACCGCACCCAGGATTTCGGCAAGAGCTGGACGCAGATCAGCGCCGGAATACCCCGCGGTGATTTTGTGCGGGTGGTGCGCGAGGATCCCCAGCGGCCTGGACTGCTCTACGCCGGAACGGAGAATGGTGTTTTCGTGTCCTTTGACGACGGTGGACGATGGCAGTCGCTGCAACTCAACCTGCCGACGGCGTCGGTGCGAGACCTCGCCATCCGGCATAACGATTTGGTGGCGGCGACCTATGGGCGGGCGTTTTGGATCTTGGACGACCTGACGCCGCTGCGCCAGGCGCGCCAGGCAATGACGGAGCCCGTGTATCTGTTCCGGCCCGAGGAGGCGACGCGCACCGCGCGGGACCGCAACCAGGACACGCCGCTGCCGCCGGAGGTTCCGCATGGCGCCAACCCGCCGGCCGGGGCGATTCTGGACTATTACTTGGCCCGCCCCGCGTCGGGTGCGGTGACGCTGGCGATCTACGACACCGCCGGACACTTGGTGCGGCGCTACGCCAGCACCCCGCTGCCGCCGCGGATCGCCGATCCGGTGCCTTTCCCCGTCGCGCCGGCCTATTGGCTGGCGCGGCCCAGGCCGCTGCCCGCCGGGGCGGGGATGCACCGCGTGGTATGGGATCTGCGGTACACGACGCCGCCCGCCGTGCGATACGCCTATCCCATCAACGCCGTACCGGGACAGACGCCGGCCGATCCGCGCGGGCCATTCGTCGCACCTGGCCACTACACGGTGCGTTTGACGGCGGATGGGCGGAGCTACAGCCAGCCGCTCACGGTTCGGCTTGATCCGCGGATTCACGTTTCGGAGGCGGCGCTCCAAGCGCAGTTGCAGCTGGAGCAAAAACTAATGCGGGCGATGGCCGCCAGCTACGCAGGCCATGCCGCGGTCGCCGCGCTCCGGAAGCGATTACGGCGGCGCGAGACGGCTCTCCGCCACAGTTTGGGGCAGCCGGGCCGGAAGGCGCTGGCCCTGCGGGTGGCGCAGTTGGAGCGTCAGGCCGCTCAACTGGAGGGCGGGAATGGCCGCGTCTCCGGACCGCCACGCGCACCCAGCTTTGCCGGCCTGAACGCCGAACTCGCGGCGCTGGCAACGACGCTGGAGGAAGCGCCGGCGGCGCCAACGCCGGCGGCGGTGCAGGCGGCGGCGTTCTACGCCCGCCAATTGCGCCAGGTGACCACGCGCTGGGACGCCCTCCGGAGGAACGGGCAGCAGGTGGTGAATTCCGGCTTCGCGCCCAGCCGCGCCGTGCACAGCGGATCATGACCCGCGTGCAGCCGACAAGTCACGTCGCGTCAACTTGGAGACGCCCCGAGCGCCAGCGGGCGTCGGTTGCCGGCCATCCCACGCCAGCATGCGCCGCTGCATGCTGGGGACCCCGTCCCACCCCAGCATGCGCCGCTGCATGCTGAGGACCCCGTCGAAGCCCAGCCGCAGCGACCCCGGGGTCCCCAAGGCGCAGCGGCGCGCTTTGGGGTGGGACCAGCGGGAGCGTCCAGAATAGGACGGCCGAGCCGCCTTAACTGGACGACGCCCGCTGCAGCGCGGCGCGGAGATCCCCGCCCGCGGCACGCAGGCGGCGGCGGGCGGCCGCCGCGTCCAGGCCGGTGATCGTGGCGAGGATGCCCTCGGCGCGGGCGCGGAGCTTGGCGTTCTTGGCGCGCAAGTTGACCATCAGATTGCCGTGGACGTAGCCGAGGCGGATCATGGCGGCGGTCGAGAGCATGTTAAGAATGAGTTTTTGGGCCGTGCCCGCCTTCATTCGGGTCGAACCGGCAATGACCTCCGGTCCGGTGACGGCCTCAATCGCGATCTGCGCCGCTCGGGCGAGTTCGCTGCCGCTGACGCAGGCGACGGCGATGGTGGCGGCGCCGCAGCGGGCGGCATAGCGTAGGGCCCCAACGGTGTACGGGGTGCGGCCGCTGGCGGCGATGCCCACCACCGTGTCGGCCGGGCCAACGCGCAACCGCGCGAGGTCGCGCGCGGCCAACCGAGGGTCGTCCTCGGCGCCTTCCGCCGCGGAATACAAGGCGCGCTTGCCGCCGGCGATCAGGCCCACGACCTTTTGTGGCGCGACATTGAAGGTGGGCGGAATCTCGGAGGCGTCCAACACGCCGAGGCGGCCGCTAGTGCCGGCCCCAACATAAATCAGGCGGCCGGCGCCGCGCAACGAGGCCACAATCCGATCCACGGCGCGGGCGATGGCGGCGCGCTGGCGATAGACGGCCGCGGCCACCGCGGCGTCCTCGCGATGAATGGCGGCGAGAATCTGCGCCGTGGACATGCGGTCCAGATCGCGGGTCCTGGGGTTGATCTGTTCGGTGGGCAGCGTGGCAAGAACCGTCGGGGTGGGAGTGCGCATAGGGAAAGAACAGGATAAATCCGTCGGGCAAGGTTCTACACTGGGCCTGGATCGCCCCATGAGAGCCCTTCCCCGCCCCGTTCGCCTCGCCTTGGTGTTCAGCCTCTTCCTGCCCTTCGCGGCGGCGCAAAACCCGGCGCCGGTGGGCTGGAATCGCATCGGCCAGGCCGTGCGGGCGGCGATTGCCGCCCGCCAATTGCCCGGGGCAGTGGTGCTGGTGGGGCACGAGGGTCGGATCGTCTACCGCCAGGCGTTCGGCAATCGCGAAACGGTGCCGCGGCGGGAGCAGATGACGCCGGAGACCATCTTTGATCTGGCCTCGCTGACCAAGGTGGTGGCGACGGCCCCGGCGATGATGCAGCTATACCAGGAGGGCAAGTTTCGGCTCAACGACCCTGTGGCGCAGTATTTGCCGGGCTTCGCCGCGCACGGCAAAGGCGACATCACCATCCGGGACCTGCTGACGCATTACTCCGGCCTGCCCGCCGATCTGCGCGGCGGCGGCTGGCATGGCTGGCGGGAGGGCGTACGACGCGCGGAGGCGGTGCGGCCCTTGGGGCTGCCGGGGCTGCGGTTCCGCTACAGCGACATCAACTTCATTGTCCTCGGGGCCTTGGTGCGCAAGCTGAGCGGCGAGCCGCTCAACGTCTACTGCCAGGAGCATATTTGGCGCCCCCTGGACATGCGCCACACCCGATATCTGCCCCCGGTGCGCTGGCGGCGGCAGATCGCGCCGACCGAATGGGACGGGCCGCGGGAGGGGCTGCTGCGCGGCGTGGTCCAAGATCCCACGGCGCGGCGCATGGGAGGCGTGGCCGGCAACGCCGGCGTCTTCTCCGACGCGGACGATCTGGCCAAGCTGGCGCAGATGTATTTGAACCACGGCCGGGGCGCCAATGGCGCTCAAATCCTTAGCCCGGTGGTGGTCGAAAAGATGACCACGCCGCAGACCCCGTTTAACGTACCCGAAGTCCGTGGACTGGGCTGGGACTTGGACACGCCCTTTTCCAGCAACCGCGGAGAGCTGTTGCCCGTGGGCTCCTATGGACATACCGGCTACACCGGCACCTCGCTGTGGATTGACCCCTACAGCCAGAGCTACATCGTCATCCTCTCGAACGCGGTCTATCCGCACGGGCGGCCGCCGATCCTCTCGCTGCGGGCCAAGATCGCCGACATCTGCGCCCAGATCTGGTATCCCGGGGCGACCGGCCGGGCGCATGACCTGGTGGTGGAGCGCGCGCTGGAGGACATCACCGGCTACAACGAGGTGACGGCGGCGCGCCATCGCGATCTGCGCCCCAACGATCAGGTGCTCACCGGCCTGGACGTGCTCAAGGAGCAGGATTTTGCGATCCTGCGGGGCAAGAGGGTGGGGCTGATTACCAACCCCAGCGGCATTGACCGCGACGGCCATCGCAACATTGACGATATGGTCGCCGCCGGCATTGACGTGACCGCCGCCTTCAGTCCGGAGCATGGCTGGTCCGGCGTCCTCGACACCACCAAGATCGGCAACACCGTGGACCACAAAACCGGCGTGCCCGTGTTCAGCGCCTATGGCGCCGGAGTGGCGGCGCGGCAGCTGCCGGAGGCGGGCCTGCGGCGGGTGAATATTCTGGTCTACGACATTCAGGACGCCGGCGTGCGCTTCTACACCTTCGAAACGACGCTTGCGTATTCGCTGCAGGCGGCCGCCGCTCACCACATCCCCATCCTGGTGCTGGACCGCCCCGACCCGATTGACGGCATCAACGTGCAGGGGCCGCCGCTGGCGGCCGCCGAGCGCAGCTTTATCGGCTTCTACGCGGGCATGCCGGTGCGCAACGGCATGACCGTGGGCGAGCTGGCCAAGATGTTCAACCGCACGCGGCATATCGGCGCCGCTTTGCGCGTGATTCGCATGCAGGGCTGGTCGCGAGGGGATTATTTCGACCAAACCGGGCTCCCCTGGGTCAATCCCTCGCCCAACCTGCGAAACCTGACCGAGGCGATTCTCTATCCTGGCGTGGCGCTGATCGAGTACAGCAATGTCAGCGTGGGCCGTGGCACGGATACGCCGTTCGAGTGGATCGGCGCGCCCTGGATCGATGGGCGCCGGCTGGCCGACTACCTCAACGCGCGCCGCATCCCTGGCGTGCGCTTCATTCCGGTGGCGTTTACGCCCTCGGCGAGCAAATACGCCCACCAGCTATGCCACGGCGTCTACATCGTGCTGACCAATCGGCGGCGCCTAGACGCCCCGGAAATGGGGGTCGAACTAGCCTCCGCGCTGGCCCATCTCTATCCTCGGCAATGGAATAGCGCGCCGATTCACAGTGAGATCGGCAGCCAAGCCATCGTGAACCAAATCGAGGCGGGGGTGGATCCCCGCATTCTCTGCGCCCGCTGGCAAGCCAGCATCCAGGCGTTCAAGCACGTCCGCCACCGCTTCCTGCTCTACTGAGGCAAAATTTGCGGACTTGACCGCGCGTCGCGGTCCGGGCAATATGTAACCGGATGGTTACGAACGCAAATCCGGTGTTTCGCGCCCTCGCCGATCCCA
>JBOGKW010000085.1:0-13568 GCA_050746205.1 Terriglobales bacterium
GGCTACCTCGGACCGCTCCGCAGCCTTCACGCTCGACCTTGGCGTCCCCGGACGCGGCGCCGAACGCGCTGGCCGCCCGCGCGACGGGGCGGCGGAGAAAAACTCTGCCGGCGGCGGGAGGCCGCGTGGGCAAGGTCCGCCGCGGTGGAGTGCTGCGGATGGCGGCTATTCCCGGCGGAGACATTGAGCGGGATCGAGGCCAGCGGCGCGCCGCGCGGGCAGGTAGGCGGCGAGGAGGGCCGCCAATGGAATCAGCACGGCGGCGGGCCAGACGGCTTCCGCGTAGGTGGGCATGTAACCCGCGCCGAACACGGCCGAGAGGGCTCGGGGAAGCAGCGCCGCCAGGCCGAGGCCGGCCAACCAGCCCAGGCCGGTAAACATCGCGGCTTCGCGCAGCATCATGGCGCTGATGGAGCGGCGGGGGGCGCCGAGGGCCAGGCGCACGCCAATCTCAGCCGTGCGGCGGCGGGCCAGGTAAGCCATCACGCCGTAAATCCCCACTGCGGCTAGGACCAATGCCAGGATGGCGAAGATGACGAGTAAGCCGGCCAACAGCCGCACCGCGCCGGCGTTTTCGCCGAGGAGGTGGTGCATGCTGGACATGTCGCCGACGATGGTCTTCGAACCAGCGGCGGACCAGACGGCGCGGCCGATTGCCTTGGGCCCGGGCGGAGCTCCGGCGCTGCGGAGGATGGCGATTGGATGTCGCGTCGGCCATTGGGCCAGGGGAAAGTACATGGCGGGCTCGGCCTGGGCGTAGCCGAGGAACCGTTGTACGGAGCCAACGACGCCGACGATAGCCACCGCGCGGGGATGGACGCCGGCGTTGACCAGCTGACCGCGGTTGTTGAGGTAATCGAAATAACCCACCAAGACGATGCGGCCGACGGGATCGCGGCCATGGAAATATTGGCGGAGGAAGCGGCGATCCACGATGGCGACGGCGGGCGTGGCGGCGGTATCGGCGCTGGTGAAATCCCGGCCGCGCAGCAGGGGGATTTGCAGGGTGGCGAAATAGCCGGGGCTGACGGGATAGAAGGCCGCGCCGCTGCTGGCGCCGCCCGGGCGCAGACGCACGCCCGTGGCGCCGGCACCGGTGAGCGGCAGGGAGCGCGCCGTGGCCGCCGCGGTGACGCCGGGCAGATGGCGGAGGCGGGCGGCGATGGCGTTGGCGTCGGCGGCCCAGGCGGCGGGGTTGCGGGGTCCGATGCCGCCGCGGGCGGCGGTAGATTGGCGGGGCAGCGTGAGAAGCGCGACGGTGAGGCGGCGGGGATTGAAGCCGAAGCCGGCGGGCGCCAGTTCCAGGACAACGACGCCGATGGTGAGGCCGGCGGCAGCCAGCAGGACGATTGCCAGCGCCACTTGGCCGGCGACCAAACCACGGCGCAGGCGAGCTCGGCCGCCGACGGCGCCGCGGGCGTCCGCCTGCAGTGCCGCCTGGGGATCGGCGCGGGAGGCCTGCCAGGCGGGGGCGAGACCGAACAGGACCACTGTGAACGCGGCCACGGCCAGGGTGAAAAGCGCGACGCGCCAGTCAAGCTGGGGCGGCTGCATTTTCGCCCCAATTGCGTGCAGTTGGGCCGCGAACAGGCGAGCGGTCCAGGCCGAGGTCGCCAGTCCTAGCGCCCCGCCGCCGGCGGCCAGGAGGGCGCACTCGGCCAGCAGTTGCCGCAGCAGGCGGAGGCGGCCCGCGCCCAACGCGGCGCGCAGCGCCAACTCATGGCGGCGGGCAGCGGCGCGGGCCAACAACAAGCCGGCGATGTTGGCGCAAGCGAGCAACAGGAGCCATCCGGCGGCCGCCATGAGCATGACCAGCACCGGCCCGTTGTGCTGCTCCTGATTGGTGAAGGTCTCAAGCGGATGCAGCATGACGCGCCATTCATGATCGGCGCGATGGCGTTGGGCTAGGCCGGCCATGACGGCCGTGAGCTGCGCCTGGGCTTGGCGCAAGGTCACTTGCGGACGCAGGCACGCAAAGATGGTCCAAGCGCGGTCGCCGCGGGCGGAGGCGGTCAGCGAGGCCGGCCCAAAAGCCCGGGGTACCCAGATTTGGGCGTTGGCGCGGGGAACGAGGAACCGCCGCGGCATCACGCCGATGACCGTGTAGGGCTGTTGATTCAGGATGATTTGGCGGCCGAGGATGGCAGAGCTGGCGTCGAAGCGGCGGCGCCAGAGGCCATGGGATAGGACGGCGACATGGTGGCGGGGAGGGCCGCCGGCGTCCGCGCCGGCGGCGGGAGTGAAGATTCGGCCTAGCGCGGCGCGAACGCCGAGGACGGAGAAAAAATTGGGCTGGACCGCTTGGACCGACACCGGTTGCGGCCCGCCGCTCCCGTCCAGGTCCGCCGCAGTGGGGTACGCGGCCGCGGTCAGCGCGGAAAAAGCCTGGACGCGGCGGAACGCGAGCGCATCCAACGCCGAATCGCCACCGAAATAGTAGCCGCCGTTATGGGCGTAGTACTCGGAGAGAATGACGACGCGCTGCGGCTGGGCCACCGGGACGGGCCGCAGCAACAGCGCATCCACCAGGCTAAACATGGTAGCGGTGGCGGCGATGCCCAGGGCGAGGGTGAGAATGGCGGCGGCGGCGAAGCCACGGCTGTGAGCCATCGAGCGCCAAGCCAGGCGGAGGTCGTGGCCGAGCTCGTCAGCCCAGCGCCAGCGCCACTCGGCGCGGCTGTCCTCCAGCGCCAGGGTGGCGTTGCCGAAGGCGCGGTGGGCGGCGGCGCGGGCGTCGGCCGGGCTGAGGCCTTCGGCCTCCAGCGCCTCGGCCTCCAGGGCCAGGTGGGCGGCGATTTCGTCGGCGAGCGCGGTGTCCTGGACGCGGCGGCGCGGCCAATGGGCGATGCGGGACCACCAACGCCGCCAAGGCCTGGGCTGCATACCGCCTCCCTAGACGGGCGACTCCGCGCCCAGAATGCGGCCCACGGCCGCGGTGAAGCGCCGCCAATGGGACACCTCGGCCGCCAACTGGCGGCGGCCGGCGGCGGTGAGGCGGTAGAACCGGGCGCGGCGATTGGTCTTCGAGGCGCCCCATTTGGCGCGGATCCAGCCTTGTTGCAGCAGGCGCTGCAGGGCAGGGTAGAGGGAGCCGTGCTCGACGCGGAACTCCCCGGCCGACTGGGCGGCGATGGCACGGGCAATGCCCTGGCCGTGCGCTGGCCCCCAGCGCAAGGTCTTCAGGATCAACAGGTCCAGCGTGCCTTGGAGCAGTCCCAGTCTGGCGGCTGCCGTCATGCGTCTCCCATGCAGTCGTTCTACCCAAGTTTGGGTCGGATGTCAACCCATGAACTGGCGGGGGCGGCGGTGCCGTTCAGAATTGGGCGGCTGAGCCGCGGGCGGTGGGGCAGCCGCGCCGGGGCTGCCTTCGCGCGGCGGCGGCAAGCGAGGCACCTCACGCACGGGAAAGCCGAAACGGGGGACAGGCGGGACGCCTGCCCCAAGGCTTGACGGCGGCGCGCCGGCTTCACCCCGTTGGCGATCGACAGGGCTTAGGCTGGGGCGGGGGGAGCGATGGGGGCGCGACCAGGCTCGGCACGGGCGGCCTCTTGCGGTTTGCCGCTGGCCGGCGGCTCATTGCCGGCGGTGACCGGCGCGGGCAACGGCGGCAGCGGCTTGTCGGCCATGATGAGTTTGATCTCGTTGGCGTCCAGCGACTCCCGCTCCAGCAGCGCCTCGGCCAGGCGCTGCAAGGTCTGGGCGTGTTCGCCCAGGATCGTGCGGGCCTTCTGGTAACCGTCCATGACCAGGCGCCGGACCTCTTGGTCAATGCGGATCGCGGTGTCCTCGGAGAAGTCGCGATGCTGGGCGATTTCGCGGCCAAGGAAGATCTGCTCTTCCTTTTTGCCGAAGGTGAGCGGGCCCAAGTCGCTCATGCCCCACTCGCAGACCATCTTGCGCGCCATGTCGGTGGCCTGCTCGATGTCGTTGCCGGCGCCGGTCGTCATGTGGTGCATGTACAACTCTTCTGCCACGCGGCCGCCCATCATCACCGCCAGGCGGGATTCCAGGTAGTCCCGGGTGTAGGTGTGCTTGTCGTCGGTGGGCAATTGCATGGTGACGCCCAGGGCCATACCGCGGGGGATGATCGTTACCTTGTGCAGCGGGTCGGAGTGCGGCATCATCGCCGCCACCAGCGCGTGACCGGCCTCGTGGTAGGCGGTGTTGCGCTTTTCCTCGTCGCTGATGATCAGGCTGCGACGCTCGGCGCCCATCAGGACCTTGTCTTTGGCGCCCTCGAAGTCGCCCATGGCCACCGTCTTGCGGGAATGGCGGGCGGCGTTGAGGGCGCCCTCATTGACCAGGTTGGCCAGGTCGGCGCCGCTGAAACCGGGCGTGCCGCGCGCCAGGATGCCCAAATCCACGTCGTCGCCCAAGGGGACCTTGCGGGAGTGGACGCGCAGGATGTCCTCGCGGCCCTTCACGTCGGGACGCGGCACGATCACGCGGCGGTCGAAACGGCCGGGACGCAGCAGAGCCGGGTCCAGCACGTCGGGGCGGTTGCTGGCGGCGATCAGGATCACGCCTTCGTTGCTTTCGAAGCCGTCCATTTCCACCAGTAGTTGATTCAGGGTTTGCTCCCGCTCGTCGTGCCCGCCGCCCAGGCCCGCGCCGCGGTGGCGGCCGACAGCGTCAATCTCATCGATAAACACGATGCAGGGGGCGTTCTTCTTCCCCTGTTCGAACAGGTCGCGCACGCGGCTGGCGCCGACGCCGACGAACATCTCGACGAAGTCCGATCCGGAGATGGAGAAAAACGGCACGTTGGCCTCGCCGGCGATGCCCCGCGCCAGCAGCGTCTTGCCGGTACCCGGCGGCCCGACCAGCAGCACCCCCTTGGGGATGCGGCCGCCCAGCTTTTGGAACTTCTGCGGCTCCTTGAGGAACTCGATAATTTCGCGCAGTTCTTCCTTGGCCTCATCCACTCCGGCCACGTCCCTGAAGGTCACCTTCTTCTGCTGCGTTGAAAGCAGCCGGGCGCGGCTCTTGCCAAAGGAGAGGGCTTTGTTGCCGCCCGTCTGCATTTGCCGCATGAAGAAGATCCACACGGCGATGATCAGCAGCCAAGGCAGCACGTTGATCATGATTTCGAACCACGCGCCGCTGGAGTTTTCCTTGATGGTGACCGAGACGCCCTTCTGGGTGAGGATGGTGTAGAGGTCCGGGTAGTTGGTGGGGAGGACGGTGTTGAACTTCTGATTACCCTTCAATGCCCCACTGGCGGCGTCGCCATTGATGGTGACATTGGCCACCTGGCCGGACTGGGCGTCGGCCATGAACTGCGTGAAGTTCAGCGTCTTGGCGCCGCTCCCCCCCATGCCGGAGCGCATCATCTGCCACAGCAGCATGGCGGCGGCGATCATCACCACCCAGAGGACGACGGTTTTAACGGTGGAACTCAATGGGGAGGCTCCGCTTGCCGGCCAACCCTCTCTACCCGCGCCCGCCGCAGCGAGCGCCCATCGAGGTGGCCTAGCTCGGGGATATTATGCCTTCAGTATAACGCCGCGGGGCTGCCCGCCGGCGCGCGCCAGACCCATCGTGGCGTGATGCGAATCACCGCCGAGCCGAGGGCAAAAAGGCGGGGTCGGCTGGGCGCGGCGGGACCGGCGGCGGCGCGGATGGCCGCCACTACCGCTTGTAAATGGGCATAGTCGGGGGCCAGGCCCGGGGTCGCCATCCGCCGCAGCAGGCGACGCAGCCGGGCTAAGGGGAGGGCGGCGAGTTGGGCGGTTTCCGCCCGCCAACGGCCGCCGTCCACTCGGGATAGGAGGCGGCTATCCTCCGCCGTGAGCTGCGCCCAGACTTCCTCCTCCGCTTGGACCAACTCCGCCAGGGCCGCCAGGCGAGGGCGGAGGCGAGGGTTGTAATCCCGCTCCAGGCGGGGCAAAAGACCATGGCGGATGCGATTGCGCAGGCGGCGGAGGTCGCGGTTGCTGGCGTCCTCGCGCCACCCCTCGCCCTCGGCGCCCAGCCAGGCTTGCAATTCCTCACGGTGGAAGGGCAGCAACGGCCGGAGGACCCGGCCCCCTCCCGCCACCAGCACCGGCCGGATGGCGCCCAGACCGGGCGGCCCGCTGCCGCGGAGCAGGCGCATCAGCACGGTCTCGGCCTGGTCATCGGCGGTGTGGCCGGTGGCAACGCTCTGCGCGACCGCGGACGGGCCCAGGAGCAATCGCCGAAAAAAGCGGTAGCGGCGCTCCCGTGCTACCGCTTCCAAATTGGCCATGCCCCGGAGGCCGTGGGAGCGGCACAGCCAAAATGGCAGGGCGAGGCGGCGGGCCAGGGCGGCGGCAAACGCCGCATCCTCCTCCGCTTCCGCTCGCAAGCCGTGGTGGAAATGGGCTACCCCGAGGCGCAGGCCCCGGCCCTCGGCATAGCGGCGGAGGAGCAGCAACAGGGCGACAGAGTCCGAGCCGCCGGAAACCGCCACGGCGATCCGCTCGCCGGCGGCAACCCACCCCTGCTGGTCCAGGTGGGCGGCGAAACGGCGCGGCAAGGCACTGGCGGAGGCTGTAGGCATGGCGATTTCGCTGCTCGGATTCTAGCCCCAGCCGCGGCCCGCGAGCTGGGCGATCGGTTTCGCAACACGTCGTCCTCCTGTGCGGCGGGCCTCCTCGCCCGCCTCCGATCGCTTAGCCTGGAAAGCCAGGCTGGGGTCCTCGCCCGTCGCCTGGCGGCCGAGACGGCTGCCCTACGGGGCGACAGGCGAAGCCTGCCCCGTAGGACCTCAGGGACCCTGGCGAGCGCCGACCGCGGGGCAACGCTAGCATAAGTGCAGACATGGACGGAGCGGTCGTGGTGATCGGGGGCGGGGCGGCGGGGCTGGCGGCGGCCAGCTTGCTGGCCCGGCGCGGGCGGGACGTCATGCTGCTCGAAGCCCGGCGCCGGTTGGGCGGGCGCATCTGGACGCGGCACCCGCCGGAGTGGCCTTGGCCGGTCGAGTTGGGAGCCGAGTTTGTGCACGGGCGAGCGCCGGAGGTTTTTGGCCGGGCGGCGGCGGCGGGTTGGGCGGTTCAGCCGGTGGGCGGCGACTGGGGCTTGGCCGGCGGCGCGGGCGGAACGGCGATGCCGGGGTGGGACTGGGAGGAACGGTTGGCGAACCAGGCGCTGCCGAGGCGCGACCGGCCGTTTCTGGAATGGCTGGCGGCCGAGCCCCTACCCGCGGACCAGAAAGAAATGGCCCGGGCCTACGTCGCCGGCTTCCACGCCGCCGACCCGGCCCGCATCAGCTTGCGCTCGCTCATTCTTGGCTTGCGGGCGGAACGGGCCATCGGCGGCGAGCAGAGCTATCGCTTGCCGGCGGGCTACGGTGCCCTGGTGGCGCAACTCGCGGCGGAGTGCCGCGGCGCAGGCGTGCGCATCCGAACCGGGGTGCCGGTAACCGCGGTGCGCTGGCGGCGCGGGGCGGTGCGGGTGACGGCGGGAGGCCAGGCCTATTCCGCCGCGCAGGCGGTGATCACGCTGCCGCTCTCGGTCTTGCAAGGCGCGCCGGGGGCGGCGGCGGTAGCATTTGCGCCGGCCTTGGATGCCAAGCGGGAAGCACTGGCGGGGTTGGCCATGGGCCCCGCGGTACGCATGGTCCTGCGCTTTCGCCGCCGCTTTTGGCGGGGGCGGCGGCTGCGCGGCGGCTACGGCGGTGGTTCGTTTGTCTTTGCGCCGCAGGCGGCTTTCCGGGCCTGGTGGCTGGGACCGGGCGGCGATGGAAAGGCCGCGCCCCAGTTGACCGCGTGGGCGGCGGGGCCGGTGGCGGCGCATCTGCCTTCCGGCCCGGCGCGGGGAAAACAGGCGCTCGAGAGCCTGGCGGCGATGTTCGGCTTGTCGCTGGACGCCATCCAAGCGGAATGCCTGGGCGTGCAGGATCACGATTGGAGCCGTGATCCGTTTTCCGCCGGCGCCTACAGCTTCGCTTTGTCCGGCGGCGCGGGGGCCTTTGCGGCGCTGGCCCGGCCCATCGGGGACACGCTGTTCTTTGCCGGCGAGGCCAGCGAAAGCCACGGCCATCACGCCACCGTGCATGGCGCGCTGGCCAGCGGCGAACGGGCGGCGGCCGAAATGCTGGCGAACCAGCGGTAGCACAGACAGCGGCTCGGCCGCCCAACGCTGGGCGGCCCCGCCGCTCCACCCCAAGGCCCGCCGCTGCGTCTTGGGCCCTCGCGCTGCTCGCGGGCGGCCCCGAGTGGACCGGGCCCAGACGGGCTCCCGCCTGTCCCACCTTCAGACAGGCGAGGGCGCCTGTCCCACGGGCCCTGCCCGTAGGGCAGCCGTCCCGGCTGCCAGGCAGAGGAATGGCTTCGTTGGAGGCAGACAGGCGAGGACGCCTGTCCCACCTTCAGACAGCGTCCGTGGACCACGCTAAAGCGTATGTAGGCGCAGGCGTTAAAGCAGCCTGCGCCAGGTGCCCCAGCTGAAGATACGCCGCCTACGCAGCGCGCCGCCGCCAGGCGAAATAGGCCGTTGCGGCGAGCGCTGCGGCGGCAGGCAGGGCCAGCGGCAGGCCGCTCGGCACGGGATCGCGATAAGCGCGCTCGGGCGGACGGGCGGCGGTCCCGCCCGCGCCGTCGCGCAGCGCCATGTCCAGGATCTGGGCGAGGTGCAACCCGCGGCGGCGGGTACACTGCTCGATTTGCTCGCGGCAGCTAAAGCCGTCGGCCAGGATGAGCGTGTCCTGGCCAGCGGCGCGGACGGCGGGCAGCAGCACGCGCTCGCCAGCGGCCCGGGAGACCGCATAGTGGCGGGCTTCATAGCCGAACGATCCCGCCATGCCGCAGCAGCCGGAGCGCAGCAGCTCGAAGTCGAGCCCCATCGCCCGCAGCAGCTTCACCTCCGCGTCCCATTGCAGGATGGCCTTGTGGTGGCAATGGCCATGCACCAAGGCGCGGCGGCGCAGCGGCGGAGGCTGATAGCCGGGCAGTTGGGTCTGCAAGAACTCCGCCAGGGTGAACGTCTGGCGGCGGAGGCGGCGGGCGCGCTCGTCGTGAGGGAACAGGTTCACGGCCTCATCGCGGAACACCGCGGCGCAACTGGGCTCCAGCACCACCAGAGGCGTGCCGGCGTCAATCTCCGGACCGAGGGCGGTGAGCACCTGCCGCAGGCGGCGCTGCGCGCGGGGCAACAGGCCGTAATCGTACAGGGGACGGCCGCAGCACAGGCCGGGAGGCGGCAAGGCCAACGCGCAGCCGGCGGCCTCCAACACGGTGACGGCGGCTTGGCCAACCGTGGGCTGAAAGAAATCGGTGAAAGTGTCGGCCCACAGCAGGATGCGGCGGTGCGGGGCGCCATCCTCGGGCGAGGCCGGGGCGGTCGAAAGGCTGGTCCCGGCCATGGACGGCATGCGGCCATGGAACCACTGGCGGAAAGTGGGCGCGGCCAGAGGCGGGATCGGGCGGCGCCAGGCGACGCCGGCGGCCAGCTTGGCGGCCAGCGCCAGGCCGGGCGTTTGGGTCAAGGCGTTGGCGAGGCGGGGGAGGCGGTTGGCCAGCTCCAGCCACTCGCGCACGCCACCCATGGCATAGGCGGCGCGAGGACGCAGCCGGCCCTGGTAGTAGTGCGCCAAGAACTCCGCCTTGTAGCTCGCCATGTCCACGTTCACCGGGCAGTCCCGGCGGCAACCCTTGCAGGACAGGCATAGATCCAGCGCCCGGCGCACCTGCCGGTCGCGCCAGCCGCCGCGGATGACCTCGCCGTGCAGCATTTCCCACAGCAGGTGGGCGCGGCCGCGGGTCGAATGCTGCTCCTCCCGGGTTACCAAATAGCTAGGGCACATGGTCTCACTGGCGTGGTCGAGGTCCTCGCGGCGGCATTCGCCCAGCCCCGAGCACCGCAATACCGCCTGGGCGAAGCCATGGTCGTCAGGGAACTGGAAGTAGGTGGTGGGCTGGGCGGGGCGGTAGGCGGGGCCGAGGCGCAGATTTTCATCCAGTTTGTAGGCGGCAACCATCTTGCCGGGGTTTAACCGCCACTCCGGATCCCACACCGCCTTGAACGCCTCAAGCCCGCGCACGAGATCGGAGCCAAACATCTTGGGCAGCAGTTCGGCGCGGGCCTGGCCGTCGCCATGCTCACCGGAGACCGAGCCGCCATAGAAGACCACGCGGTCGGCGGCGCGCTCAACGAAGCGGCGAAAGTGGCGAATCCCGTCCACGGTGCGCAAGTTGAAATCAATGCGCATGTGCAAACAGGCCTGGCCGAAATGGCCGAAGATCGAGGCGTGATAGCCGAACTCATTGAGCAGCCCGCGGAGATCACGAATGTAGGGCCCCAGCTTGTCCGGCGGTACGGCGGAGTCTTCCCAGCCGGGCCAGGCGACCTTGTGGTCCGGGGTGAATGAGGTGACGCCGACGGCCACCTCGCGCAGCTTCCACACTTGGCGGATTTCGGCGCTATCGGTCAACAGCCGCATTGCGGGCGGATGGGGCTGGCGGGCGAGGTCGGCCATGACGTGGCGCGCGTGGTGCTCGGCCTCAGACATGTGATCGGCGCCGAACTCGACCAGCAGCCAACCCGCGCCGGGCGGCAGCAGCCGGATGTTTTCCTCATCGGTGCCGCGGTCCCGGATATAGGTAAGCAGCACATCGTCAAAGCCCTCGAGGCCGATCAGACCCCGGGCCTGAAGGAGGGCGGGGACGTGATCGCCCGCGGCATCCACGCTGGGGTAGCCGAGGACCAAAAGCGGGCGGCTGCGAGGACTAGGGAGCAGGCGGAGCTTGGCCGCCAGAATGATGGCGCAGGTGGATTCGCTGCCGACCAAGGCGCGGGCGACGTGGAAGCCGTTCTCGGGCAGCAGCTCGTCCAGGTTGTAACCGGAGACGCGGCGGGGGATCTTGGGATAGCGGGCGCGGACGCGATCGCCGTATTGGTCGCGCAGCCGCTGCAGGCTGGCGTAGATCTCGCCGCGACGGCCGCCGGCGGCGATGATGGCGCGCAGGTCCTTTTCCGGCGTGGCGCCGACGCGGAGCCGGAGGCCGTCGTAGGTCAGCACGTCCAGTTCCTCGACGTTTTCCGCGGTGCGGCCGCCGAGGATGGAGTGCACGCCGCAGGAGTTGTTGCCGAGCATGCCGCCGAGATTGCAGCGATTGTGGGTGGCGGGATCGGGGGCAAAGGTTAGGCGGTGGCGCTCGGCGGCGGCGCGCAAATCATCCAGCACCACGCCCGGTTCGACCCAGGCGCAGCGATGATGCCCGTCCACGCGCAGGACACGGTTCAGATGGCGGCTGACGTCTAGCACCACGGCCTGGTTGCAGGTTTGGCCAGCCAAGCTGGTGCCGCCACCGCGCGCCAGCAACGGAGCGCCATGATGGCGACAGACGGCGACGGCGCGGATCAAATCCGGGATGTCCCGCGGCCAGACCACGCCCCACGGGACTTGGCGGTAAATGGAGCCGTCGGTGGCGTAGAGCGCGCGGCTGCCGGCGTCAAAGCCGACCTCGCCGCGCAGCTCGCCGCGCAGGTCGCGCTCCAGTTGGGCGCGGACCGCGGGCGAGGGCGGGACGGCGGGTTGGGGGAGAGCGGCCATAGGCGCCTACCTACCGCCCGGGGCCTGGGCCCCTGAGCGGCACGGAATGACCCCGCATGCCCGGCATCGGCTCTCAGGCGGCCTTCGGCCGTCGCCCCAGTTGTTCGCCGGCCACGCGGGGCAGAATTGAGCCGCCCTCGCGCAGGACAGCGATGGCGGCGTCTTTGCCCTGGCGCAGAAAGGCCATCTCAAGCGCGTCCTGCACGGTCTGCGCCGGGCGGAAGCCGAGTTGGCGGGCCTCGTGGGCGGAGATGCCGGTGGAGACCAGGATGCAATCGGCATGGTCCATCACCTGGGCGGTGTAGGCCAGCACCGCCGCGCCCATCACGTCCTGGATCTGGTGGCCGGCCACCATGCGCTCCAACTGCGAATAGGGCAGATAGCCGAGCTGCATCACGATGGGGTGGTTATTGGCCACGCCTTCGGGCGAGGAAGTGACCAGAATGAGGCTGCCGTTGCGTTTCACCGCCATCGTGCCGGAGTAGATGCCCTTGGCGGATTGCCAGAAGTCCCGGTCGGCGGGCTTGGACTCGACGATGACGATGTCGGCGCGCCGCGGCAGATCCACGCCGTAGATCTCGGCAGCCAGCGCGCAGCCGGCGCGGTGGGCGGCGACCGGATCCCCGGCGAAGCAGCCGGCGATGGCGCCGCCGGCGAGCACCACGTTGACCAGGTAGTTGAGGCCGACACGCCGCGCCGCCTGGTCAATGCGCTCGCGCAGCGGATTGTCCCGCACGCCCATCAGCTGCTCCGACCAGCGCTGCGCGCCGGCCCAGTGATTGGCCGCGGCGGAGGCATAGCCGGCGCATCCGGGAAAGACGATCTTGGCGCCGCCGGAGAAGCCCTTGATGCGGTGGATGCCGATATGACCCAAGCCGATGACCAGCCCGCGCTGGCGCAACAGGCGGTTGGCGATGACGGGAAAGCCGTCTGGCAGCGGGCCCCAGTCGTGCAATTCGCTGGCGTTGAGATAGTCATGTTGGTACACCCGGAAGCGGCGGCGATAGGCGCCGAGCTTGTCCTCCAACTCCGGCTCGGTCATCGGGCGGTGGGAGCCCTTGCAGATGAGGATCTCGATGTCCTCGGCCCGGACCCCGGCGGTTTCCAACTCGGCCGTGACCCAGGGCAGTATGCGGGCGATGGGAGTGCCGCGGGTGTTGTCATCGCTCAGCAGCAGGACGCGATGGCCGCGGCGGGCGAGTTCGCGGAGCCGGGGTGCCTCGATGGGGCGCGCCAGCGCCCTTTCCACCAGCTCCGGCTCAGCCGGCAGGGGAGGATGGCGGGGCGCAAAGACGCCCAGCAGGTTGGCATCGGGCACCGACACCGGGCCAATGCCGGGATAGGGAAAGGTCAGGTCCATGGCCAGGCCTTGCGGTCAGAGCTCCTTGACCTTATCCCGGAACAAGGTAAGGGCGATGCGGCCGCGGTTCGGCTCACCACGCGCCAGCGACTCGGCCAGGTGGACGCCTTGCTTCAGCGTGGATTTGGCCGGCATGGGCGGCTCGAACGGGTCGGTGATGCATTCGACCAGAGTGGGCTGGTCGGAATCCAGGGCCTGGCGTAGTACGCCGCGCAACTGGGCGGGATCCTCGACGGTGAAGCCCAGGCCGCCGCACGCGCGGGCGTAGGCGGCGAAGTTGATGGGCTGCAGCTCGCACTGGTATTCCGGGTTGCCGAGGAAGACCATCTGCTCCCATTTGATCTGGCCCAAGGTATTGTTTTTGATCAGCACCACGGTAATCGGGAGATGATATTTGACCGCGGTGACAAATTCGCCCATCAGCATGGTGAAGGCGCCATCGCCGACGAAGGCGATGGACTTGCGTTTGGGATAGGCCACGGCGGCGGAAACGGCATAGGGAAGCCCCGGCGCCATGGTCGCCAGGTTGCCGGCCAGAGCCCATTGCTGCTCGCCGCGCAGGGTGAACTGGCGCGATAGCCAGGTGGTGACGGTGCCGCAGTCGCAGCTGATGACGGCGTCGCGCGGGGCCAGGTCGCTGAGCGTGCGGGCCACGACTTCGGGGCGCATGGGGCGGCGAGGATCGGTGCCGCG
>JBOGKW010000086.1:0-13303 GCA_050746205.1 Terriglobales bacterium
GGTAGGCGGCGATGGCCGCGGCCGCGAACAAAACCCCCGCCGTTACCGCTAGCAGCCAGCCATTCAGGTTTCCGACCCCAGGAATTTGGCTGCGCAGCCAGCCCGCCGCCGCTACCGCCCCGATCCCGCCAATCACGATCCCCACCCCGGCGACGACCAGTGCCTGGCCCAAAATCATCCGTGCTATCTGCCCCCGTCCCGCGCCCAAGGCCATGCGAATGCCGATCTCCCGCGTGCGCTGGCCCACCGCATGCGCCATGACGCCGTAGATGCCAATCGCCCCCAGCACCAGCGCCAAAACCGCGAAGGCGGCGATCAGCCAAGTGAGCCAACGGGAATTGGATAATGTTACGCCGCGGACCTGGTCGAGCGTGCGCAGCGCGTACAACGGCTGGCCAGGGTCGGCGGCTTGGATCGCCTTCTCGACCGCCATCGCCGCCATCGCCGGATGGCCCCGGGTGCGCGCCAGAAACGCGAGCGGAAACCAGCGGTTGTCCATGGAAAACAGCCGCGCCGAGGCCTGCGCCAGGGGCACATAGACGTTGTACATCTGCCGGCCCCCAGCAGCCATCATCCGCGCCGCCGCCGCCACGCCGACCACCCGCCGCGGGGTCGTAAAGGTAATTTGCTGCCCGATCGGGTTCTGGTTCGGCCAAAGATGGCGGGCCAGATCGGTGCTGACGATGCAGACCGGCTCGCCCGAGGCATTGTCGGAGGCGGTGAACGCCCGCCCCGCCACCATCGGCAACTGGAGCGTCGCAAAAAATTCCGGCGTCACCGGCAGCCATTGCCCATAGCCTTGCGGATGGCGACCGCTGGCGCGGAAACCGTCATTCATGCCCCGCACCAGCGGTATCCCAACGGTCGCCGCCACCGAGAGCACACCCGGCAGCCGCCGGGCGCGGCCGAGGGCGCGGGCAATATAGGCCGCCGCCAGCGCGGGTTTTTGCTGCCGCGGCCCGGTCAGCGACGTCTCCAGCGTCAGGACATTGCCGGTGGCAAAGCCCACGGGCTTGTGGGCAATCCGCCAAAAACTCGCCAGCACCAGTCCCGCCGCGGCCAATAGCACCGAGGCCAGAGCCATCTCAACAATGACCAGCGTGTGGCTCGCCCGCCGGCGCCTCCGCCCGCCCCCGGCCTGTGCGCCTTCCTGCTTGATGGCGCCGTACAGATCCCCGCCCGTGGCCCGCGCCGCCGGCGCCAGGCCGAATAAGATGCCGGTCACCGCCGCCAAGCCGAAGGCAAACAGCAACACCGCGCCGTTGAGCCCTATCGCCACCGGCAGCGGCGCTGGACCTAGGCTCAATGCACTGGCGCCGGTCAAGAATTGCCGCAGTAGCGGCAGCAGCGCCCAGGCCAATACCAACCCCAGCCCCGCCCCGATCAGCGCCAGCAGCACGCTTTCCGTCAGCAACTGCCGCAACAGCCGCCCCCGCCCCGCCCCCAACGCCGCCCGCAGGGCCATCTCCTGCCGCCGCGTATTGGCCCGGGACAGCAGCAGATTGCCGACGTTCACGCAGCCGATGATCAGCACCAAGCCCACCGCGATCAGCAGCAGGATCACCTCCGGCGCCAGCGGCCCGGTCAGATCCTGGCGATAGCTGGTGGCCCAAAAGCGCCCGTCCCGCGGGTACGCCTCCGGGGCCAGACGGCGATAGGTAGCGCTGAGCACGTCCAACTCCGCCTGGGCCTGGCGCGCTGAAACGCCGGGCCGCAGGCGGATCAAGGTCTCAATGTTCGGGCCCTGCTCGGCTACCGCCGGCGAATGCGGATCCAGCGGCATCCACAGGCCGATGCCCGGGCCATCGGCGTCCGGCGCCACGCCGATTACCGTCGCCAGTTTGCCGTCGACGCGCAGGCTTTGGCCCAAGATATGCGGATCGCCGCCAAATCGCTGAGCCCATAATGACCGGCTCAGAATTACCACCGCCGCCGCCACCGGCATCTGGTCCGCCGGGCTGAAATTCCGCCCCAACACCAGCGGCAGACCCATGAGCGGGAGATATCCCTGCGTCACCGCCGCGCTATTGACCCGCAGCGACCGGCCGCCGCCGCTCAGGTTGCTGCCCGCGCTGGCATCGAGCGCGGCGGCGGTGGCACAGACGCGGCAATGCGCGCGAAGGAAGCGATAGCGGGCTATGGAGATTTCGTCGTTCTCCCCGCCTTGACGCGCATGGGTCCCGATAGTGTAAATCTGCGCGGCGTCCGGATACGGCAGCGGCCGTAGGAGGAGCGCGTCGGCGGCGCTGAAAAGCGCGGTATTGGCGCCGATGCCCAGCGCCAGGGTCAGCACCACCAGCACGGTGATCCCCGGCGCCTTGGCTAGCATGCGCAGGGCAAAACCCAGATCTTGCCACAGGCGTTCCATCGCCCTCTCCTAACTCCGACGCGCCGGCGGCGCTGAGGTGAGCATACCTCGCTCCCCTCCCGCTCCGCTGCGCTGCGCGTCTGTTGGCGCTCCGCTGCGCTGCGCTTGACCGGCCCCGGCGCCGTCATTCGCGCGGGGCCAGTACCCAGGGACAGGCGGGCGCGCAAAACGCAAACGTGACATTTGGGGAGGGACCGCCGCGGCTAAGCCCTTTCGATTCCGTCCGGGTGAATCACATCGGTTACTAAAATCCTGTCACAGCCCAAAGGGCAGGCCGGGCAGATCGTCGCGGGCGCCCAGTGGCCAAACCGGTTAGCGCGCCGCTGTGTTCCGCCGGCTCGGCCGCGGCATCCTTGCGGCGGCCAGCGCGGCGCTCACCCCACCAACTCCGGCTCGGGAAAGACATTCGCGTCGGCGGCCACCAGCTTGCCGGCGATCAGAGAGGCGGCACGCTCGAGGAGCGCCTGATCGTGCTCATTGAAGGCGTCGGGCAGGTCGCTGTCAATGTCAATTTCGCCCAGCACCGCGCCGGCTCGCAAAATGGGAATGACGATCTCCGCGCGGGTCTCCAGGCTGCACGCCAGGTAGCGGGCATCGGCGGTGACGTCCGGGACGATGAGCGCCTGGCCGCTGCGGGCCGCGGCCCCACAGATGCCCACGCCGATCGGGATGCGAACATGCTCGGTCGGTTTGCCGGCGTAGGGGCCGAGGTGCAACTCGCCCTCGCGCAACAGATAAATGCCCACCCAGTGGTAGTGCGGGACGCGGGCTTTGAACAGCCCCACCAGGTACCGCATCAGGCTGGCGGCATCCCGCCCCTCGGCGATGCGCTCCAGGTCGGCGGAGAGCGCCTCGACGCGGTCCAAGTCCATGGCCAAGGCTAAGCGCGGGGTGCTGGGTGAGGTCATAACGGCATTTCGCTTGTCTTTCATGCTAGCACTCGCGTTGGCGGTATTGGCCGTCGCGCCAAGCGGGCCCGTTCCGGCGCCGCGCCGAGGGGCGCTGAGTTCCTGCTACATTCGGATGGATGCCCGCAGAGAGCCCAGCACCTGCCGTCCCCTGGGATGGCGCCAGCTATGACGAGGTCGCGGCGGTACAGGAGGGCTGGGGCCGGGCGGTGATTGCCCGCGGCCCTTGGCGCGGCGATGAGGTGGTGCTGGATGCCGGCTGCGGCAGCGGGCGGCTGATTCCGGCGCTGCTGGAACTGATCCCCCATGGCCGCTTGTTCTGCCTGGACCGGGACGGCGCCATGCTGGAGGCGGCCCGCCAGCGGCTGCGCGCCCTGAGTCCGGCGACTCCGGTTCGGATCGTCCCCGGCGATTTGGCGGCCCTGGAACAGACGCCCCTGGTGGCAGCGAGTTTTGATCTGGTGTTTTCCAACGCGGCGCTGCACTGGGTGCTGGACAAGCAGCGCGCGTTCGCCGGCTTTATTCGCCTGCTGCAACCGGGCGGGAGGCTGAGTGCGCAGTTCGGAGGGCAGGGCAATATCCAGCGCACGCGGGCGGCGGTTTACCGTGCACTGCGCCAGCTCGGCCTGCCCACGGACTACGACGAGGAGTTCGCGTTTCAGGCGCCGGAGACGACCGCGGAGCAGCTGAAGATCTGCGGCTTCCGCAACGTACGCGTATGGCAGGAAGAGGCCGCGGCGGAGTTTCCCGGCGAGGCCGCGTACTGGCGCTTTGCCGAGACGGTCATTCTGCGGCCGCTGCGTGCCCGGCTGCCGCCCGCCCAGTGGGCGGCATTCGCGGCCGCCTTTCCCCCGCAGGCGCGTGCGCTGCTGGGCGGCTGGCGCATTGATTACGTGCGCCAGAACGTCGAGGCGGCGCGATGAAGACGCCCGGGCGCCGCGCCACGACCTACGCCCGCGCCGGCGTGGACATTGTCGCCGCCGACCGCGCCAAGGCCCGCATTCGGCAGCTGGCGGCGGGCAGCCGCACGGCGGGCATGCTGTCAGGGATCGGTGGGTTTGGCGGCCTGTTCGCGGCGCCCCGCGGGCGGCGGCCAGTGTTGGTGGCCAGCGCCGACGGCGTGGGCACGAAGTTGAAAGTGGCCATCGCCACCGGCCGCCATGACACGGTGGGCCGCGATCTGGTCAACCACTGCGCCAACGACATTTTGGCCCAGGGAGCGCGGCCGCTGTTTTTTCTCGATTACTTGGCGCTCGGCCAAATGAACACGGAGCTCGTCGCCGAGGTCGTCGCCGGCGTGGCCCGCGGCTGCCGGGAAAACGCTTGCGCCCTGCTGGGCGGCGAGACCGCGGAGATGCCCGGATTTTATGCTCCCGGCGAATATGATCTGGCCGGCTTCATCGTCGGCACCGTCGAGCGCGACCGCCTGATCACCGGCGCCGCCATCCGCCCCGGCGACCGCCTCCTCGGGTTGCGCTCGGCCGGGCTGCATACCAACGGCTATGCCCTGGCGCGGCGGGTGCTGCTGGAGGAGGCCCGCTATCGCCTCGGGCAGCGGCTGGAAGAGCTGGGCATGACCGTGGCCGAGGCGCTGCTGGCCGAGCACCGCGCCTATGGGCCGCTGCTGGCGCCCCTCTTGCCCCAAACGGGGCGCCGGCGATCCCCGCTGAAGGGCATCGCCCACATCACCGGCGGCGGCATCCCCGGCAATTTACCGCGCATCCTGCCTCCCGGCTGCGCTGCCGAGATTGACGCCGCCGCCTGGGAATGGCCGCCCATCTTTCGGCTCCTCGCCCGGCGTAGCGGCGCGCCGCTGGCCGACCTGCGCCGCGCCTTCAACCTGGGCATCGGCATGATCCTGGTGGTGGCGCCGGAGGATGCGCCGGCGGTGGCGGCCCGCCTGCGGCGGCGGGGCGAAGAGGCGATCGCCCTAGGGAGGATCTTGGCGGGCCGCCGCCAGGTTCGCTATCGGGTATGAGCGGAGGGCCCAAGGCGCGCGTGGCGGTGCTGCTTTCCGGGCGCGGGTCCAATTGTGAGGCCCTCGCCCGGGCCATGGCCGCCGGCGAGGTGCCGGCCGAAATCGTACTGGTGTTCTCCAATCGCCCCGAGGCACCAGGCCTGGAAATCGCCCGCCGCATGGGGCTCGCGGTGGCCGCCATCGCCGGCGCGGGACGGGAGCGGGCTGAGTATGACCGCTTGGTGGTCGCCGAACTCCAGCGCCGCGGCGCTGAGTGGGTCTGCCTGGCCGGGTACATGCGCCTGCTAAGCGGCGTATTCCTATCGGCGTTTCCCGGCCGCATCCTCAACATCCACCCTTCCCTGCTGCCCGCCTTTCCCGGCCTGGAAGCGCAACGGCAGGCGCTGGAGTACGGCGTCAAGTTCGCAGGCTGCACGGTGCATTGGGTGGATGAGACGGTGGACGGCGGCCCCATCTTGGCGCAGGCGGTGGTGCCGGTGCGCGACGACGACGATGAGGCGGCTCTCGCCGCGCGGATTTTGGAGCAGGAACACCGGCTGTATCCCGAGGCGCTGCGCCTAGCGCTCTCGGGCGCTTGGCGCTTCGACCGGCGCCGGGTGGTCGGCCCACGCGGCTGAGCGCCGCGGGCCGCGACAGGCTAGCGCACCTGGGCGGCGATCTCGGAGGCCAGGCCTTCGCCATCCGCGGCCTCATGCTCCTGATCGCGCCAGGCGGGTACGTCCAGGCTGTAACGGTGCTCGTTAATGGTCAACTGGTTGCGCACCGACCAGTCGTGCTGGTCAATTTGCAGCAGCACCGAGGCCATGGGGACCTGGCCCGCCCAGACGTAGGGCTTCAAGCCCTCCATGAAGCGCTGGCCCTCTGCGTCGCCGCGCTTGCCCAGCGTCCAATGCACCTTCTGATAGAGCAGTTTTTCCATCACCGGATGCAGCGCCAGCTTGGCCGAGCGCTGCGGCGTGTCCACGTAGACGCCGCGCATCCGCTTGGCGATGTTTTCGTAGGCGAAGGTGCGGCTGACCAGATTGATGAAGCCCTCTTGCAACTCCCGCGGCGTCATCTTCATGGGCACGAAGACGGTATGGTGGGCGTCGTAGAGCTTGGCCTTGACGGTCAATATCCGGCCCTCGGAGAGGAACCGCCGCCATTGGTTAGCCGTTGGGGTCAGGATGTTGAAATACGGGTAGAGAATGTTGTTGCGGTCGAAGAAGTCGTAGGCCGCCTGGAAGCAAGCCTCGGTGTCGTTGTCGGTGCCGAAGATGAAGCTGGTGATCACTTCCATCCCATGCGCGCGCATGGTCTGGACGGCGTCATCATAGTTAAAGGCGATGTTGTGCAGCTTATTGAAGGCGCGCAGCGTATCCCGGTCCTGGCTTTCCAGGCCCATGAAGATGTTGTAGAACCCCGCCTCCTCTAGCAGTTGCAGCGCCTCCTTGTCCTTGTAGACGTTGATCGTCATCTGCGAGCCGAACACGGCGCGGTAACGGGGGTAGCGCTGGTTCAGTTTGATGATGGCCCGCAGCAAGGTCTTGAACGTCTTGGGGTGGCCGAAGATGTTGTCGTCCACAAAGAACAACGGGCGGTAATAGATGCGCCCCAGCAGGTCGTTCTTGTAGATCACCTCGAGCTCGGCGGTCAGGTTCTCCGGCGTCTTGTAACGCATGTCATGGCCGAGCATCTGGACGATGGAGCAGAACTCGCAGTCGAAGGGGCAGCCGCGGCTGGCCTGGAGCGTCAGGCTGACATGGTGCAGCCAATTCCAGCGGCGGACGCGCGGCAAGTGGCGCATGCGGGTCATGTCCGTCTTGCTGCTCTGCTCGTAGATGGGCTTCAGCTTGCCGTCGCGGGCGTCGGTGAGAATCTGCTCCCACAGATTGTCCGCCTCGGTGACGCAAATGGCGTCGGCGTGCTGGAGCGAATTCTGCGGAATCATGAACGGGTGATAGCCGCCCAACACCACCTTCACGCCGCGCTTGCGGAACTTGTCCGCGATCTGATAGGCGCGGGTGGCGTTGGTGACCATGACGGTGATCCCCACCAGATCCACGTCGGCCGTGAAGTCAATGTCTTTCAGGTTCTCGTTGACGATCTTCAGGTCCACCCAGCTCGGGGTCAGCGCGGCGAGGGTCTCAATGCCGTTGAACTGAAGGCCATAGCTGCGCCCGCGCAGAGGCCAAAACACGAGCTCGTGAACCCGCTCCTGGCTGAACTGCGTGCGAACGGCCGATTGTGGGTCGCGCTTGGGATAGACGAGTAAGACGCGCATCAGGGTCTCCAGCCGGCTGGCGGGGCTGTGGCGCTGCTGCCGCTAGACCACGCCACACTGACACTCTAGCCGCATCGCCGCCAAACCCAAAGGAAATCTTTTCAATGGTTGCGTTTAGCCGCCCAGCGGTCGCCAGCTTCGGGCCAGTGGTTCGGGGCTGAACCCGCAGGCCCCGCGGCGGCGGAGTGGCGGGCCACGGCCCTTGGCCGAGGCGTGGTTTCGTGGGACGATGAAGGGTTCCACCGCCGCCACGTGGGCCCGCGCCGCACCGAGGATCGAACCATGCCCGTAGACGTCATCATGCCCCAAATGGGGGAATCCATTTTTGAAGGCACCGTCACCAAGTGGCTGAAAAAGCCGGGAGATAAGGTGCAGCGCGACGAGCCGCTGTTTGAGATCTCCACCGACAAAGTGGATGCCGAGATCCCCGCTCCCGTAGCCGGCGTGCTGAAAGAAATCAAGATCAGCGAAGGCAAGACCGTGCAGGTCAACACCGTGGTGGCAGTCATTGATGCCGAGGGCGTGGCCGCCGCGCCCCCAGCGCCGGTACCGCCGCCCGCCGCTGCCGCGTCCGCGCCCCCGCGGACTCCGGCGCCGTCGCCCCAGGCCCTGACCGCGCCCGCCGCAGTCGCCACCGCCCCGCCGCCTCCCGCCCCGCCAGCGAGCGGCGCCGAGCGGGTGCGCTCTTCTCCGCTGGTGCGACGCCTGGCGGAGGAAAACCATGTGGACCTAGGCCAAATTGCGGGCACGGGCGAGGGCGGGCGGGTCTCCAAACGGGACATCTCGCAGCATCTTGAGCAGCGCGGCGTACCAGCGCCGGCTCAGGCCGCCGCGCCTTGGCCCACGCCGCCCGCCACCGCTGCCCCGGCCGCGGCTTCGCTGGCGCCCTCGGCGGCGGCCGCGCCCGTTCCCCGACCTGCCGCGACCGCCCCAGCGCCTTATCTACCCGGCGCCACCGAGATCGTTCCCATGTCGGTGATGCGCAAGCGCATTGCCGAGCACATGGTGGTGAGCAAGCGGACCTCGCCGCACGTTTACAGCGTCTTCCAGGCCGACCTGACCCAGATCGCCGCGCTGCGCGAGCGCTCCAAGCAGCAGTTCGAGGCCGCCACCGGAACGCGGCTGACCTTCATGCCCTTTTTCGCCCAAGCGACGGCGGAGTGCCTGAAGCAGTTTCCCATCGTCAACTCCTCGGTGCAGGAAGACTCGATCGTCTACAAGAAAGACATCAACGTCGGCATCGCCGTGGCCCTGGATTGGGGGCTGATCGTGCCCGTGGTGAAGCACGCCGAGGAGAAGAACTTCCTCGGCCTGCAACGCGCCATCAACGACCTCGCTGAGCGCGCCCGTGGCAAGCGGCTGGCGCCCGAGGAGGTGCAGGACGGTACCTTCACCATCACCAATCCCGGCATTTATGGCGGGCTGTTCGGCATGCCCGTCATCAATCAGCCCCAGGTGGCGATCTTGGGCGTGGGCGGCATTCATAAAACGCCGGTGGTGGTCAACGACGCCATCGCCATCCGCTCCATCGTGCATCTAACCTTGAGCTTCGATCACCGCGTGATTGACGGCGCGGTGGCGGATCAGTTCCTGGCCGCGTTGTGCCACAAACTGGAGCACTGGACCCAGCCGCTGCTGTAGGCGCTCGCTGCGCATGCCCGACCGAGGTGATCGGCGGGAAGCCAAATTTCCCGGGCCGCGGGGCGGACTCTCGCCGGTTGGCGTTGCGGTGGGTTGCCGCGCCCGCCATCACCGGTGGGTCGCGAGCAGGCGGCGCAGGTAGTCGCGCTCGGCGGCAACCTCGGTAAACCAGCGGCTGCCGGCCGTTTCGCGCTCGATGGTGACCGGGCCGTGATAGCCGAGCGCGCGTAGGCGCGCGAAGAAGCGCGGAAAATCCACTTTGCCGCGCGGAATGCGAACTTCTTCGCCCAACGCACGTGGGCCCGTGGGGTAGAGGCCATCCTTGGCGTGCAGATTTTCGACGTAGCGGCCGATAACGTCGAGCGCATCCACGGGATTGGCGGTGTCGTAGAGGATGAAGTTGCCGGTGTCGAGGTTGACGCCCTGGTTGTCGAGGCCGACGTCTTCGATCGCGCGCAGCAGGGTTACGGGGGTTTCGGTCCCGGTTTCGTAGAGAAAGCGCTGGCCGTTTTGGCGGCAATAGCCGACGACTTGGCGCAGCACTTCGATGACTTCGGGGTAGAGGGCGCGGTTGGGATCCTCGGGGATGAAGCCGACGTGGATGCGCACGGTGGCGACGCCGACACGCCGCGCAAAGTCGGAGAGCCGCTGGATGCGTTCAATGCGCTGGGCGCGAAAGGTGCCGGGGACGAGGCCGAGCGTGAGCGGGCCATCGTAGAAGTTATAAACGCTGGGGCCCGGGCCGGCGGTGCCCAGCGCGGTGCAGCGCAGCCCGGAGGCGGGCAGGGCCGCGGCGAGGCGGGCGAGCACGGCGGGTTGGAAGTCGTCCAGTTCGAGCTGGCAGGTGGGCAAACCGAGCGCCTGCACGCGCGCGAGATCGGCGGCGGGATCGGGCCCAACGTTGACGATCACGCCGAGCGGCCAGGGTCTCGGCGTGGCGGCGTGGCCGGAGGCGGTGAGCGCTCCGGCCGCCAAGGCGGCAGCGCCGGAGCGGCGCAGAAAAACGCGGCGGTTTTCGCTAGACATGGGCGCATTGTACCCTCCTCCGGCGAGTCCTCCCAGATTGAGGCGAGCGCGAGCCGGCGGTGGCCGAAAGTGGTGGCTTTTGTGGGGGCGGCGGCGACCTTGCGGGAGGTGTTAATATGGCGAAGATAAGGCGAATATTGTTCGCCGTTCGCTATGGCCCTCCTGCCCACCAACAAGACGCAATTGGAGCGGCTGCTGGCGGCGCGAGGCTGGGGCCGCACGCTGGCGCCCCGCCCAAGCGGGGCGGCCATCACCGTCTATTTCTCCCCCGCTGCCGCCGGCGGGGTGACCACTGCCGTGCTGCGGGCCACGGCGCAGGCGCTGGAGGCGCCCCACCCAGGCGGGGTGGCGGCGTGGGTGGATGGGGCGGATGCGCTGGATCCGGCATCGGCGGCCCGGGCCGGGGTGCCGCTCGATCGGCTGCTGTGGCTGCGCGCGGGAGGAGCGCCGCTGGCGGAATTGTTAACCCTGACGCAGATGCTGGTGGCCGCGGCGCGCTTCCGGGCGGTGGCGCTGGATGTGCGGTGGCGGCCCCCGGCGGAACTGGAGCGGTGGCCGCAAGCGGCGTGGTTCCGCTGGCTGCGCGCGCTGGAACGGCACCGCCGCAGCCAACTCTGGGTGCTGGCGCCGGCGGCGTTGCCGGCCCCCAGCGCGGTAGCCAAGGTGGCAGTGTGATGCGGGCGGCTCAGTCGCCCAACTCTGGACGGCGTTGCTCCCACCCCAAGGCGCGCCTGCGACTGGGCTTCGATGCCAGGGCAACTTATGGGCGCTAGTGTTCCGGACATCCCCAAGCGGCCGCAGTACGTGTGCTGGTTGGCGGCGGAGCGCGCGGCGCGGCGGCGGCTGGGCCAGGCGCTGCGCGCGCTGACGCCCGCAGTGGAGCGGGGGACGGATTTTTATCTGCTGGACTGGCGGGGGCTGGAGCGCCTGCACGGACCGGCCGAGGCGGTGGCACAGCGGCTGGCGGCGACACATGGAATGATCCATGTGGGCGGGGCGGAGCGCCGGGCCACGGCGATACTAGCGGCGCGGGCGGCGGCGGCGTTCGGCCAACCCTGGATCTGGGTTCCGGCCGGGGCAGCGGCGGCCACGCTGGCACCCTGGCCACTGGCGCTGTTGGCGCCGGACGGGGTGGCGGCGGACGCAGCCAGGGCGGAAACCTTGGCGGTGCTGGCCAACTGGGGCATCCGCACGCTGGGACAGTTGGCGGCCCTGCCGGCGGCGGAGTTGCACGCCCGACTGGGAGAGGCCGGATTGCGCTGGCGCGCCTGGGCGCGGGGCGAAGGCGGCGGCGAGGCCCTGGCCACGGGCCCACGCAGGACCACCGGAGCGGTATTGCGGCGGAGCTGCGAGCCGCCGCTGAAGGATGGGGAGGTGCTGCAGCGGGTGCTGGCGCGGCGGCTGGAGCGGCTGGCCCGCTGGCTGGAGCGGCGGGACCGGCTGACCGACCGGCTGGAGCTGGAACTGGATTGCGACCATGCCCCGGGACGGCGATACCGGGTGCGGTTTTCGCCTCCGCTGCGCCAGGCGCGGGCCATGGCCGCGCAGTTGGAGCTGGCGCTCCGCCGTCGGCCACCGGCGGCGGCCGTAGCCAACCTGCGGCTGCGCGCCCGGCTGACGCCGCCGCAACCCATCCAGCCCAGCTTGTTCGCCGGCCAGGAGGGCACGGCTCCTGCGCCCGAGGCCACCGCCAAGCTCTTGGCCCAGCTGGCGGCGCGGCTGGGGCGGCCCGGCGATCCCGCCGCCAGGATGGTGGTGGGAACGCCGCGATTGCTGGACAGCCATCAGCCGGGGGCATTTCGGCTGGAGGCGTTTCAATATCCGGACGCGCCGGAGTGGCCGCCACGGAGGCCGCCGCAGGCGGCAGTGGCGGCGGGCGAGGCGCTGGTAGCGCGGGGGGAAGGCGGCTCCGCCGCCCGATTCTGGACGGCCCCACCGCTCCGCCCCAAGGCGCGCCGCTCCACCCCAAGGCGCGCCGCTCCACCCCAGGGCGCGCCGCTCCACCCCAGCGCACGCCGTTGCGCGCTGGGGACCCCGGAGTTAGCGGGGCCTGCGGCTGGGCTTCGACGGGGTCCCCAGCATGCAGCGGCGCATGGTGGGGTGGGACGGCCGGCAACCGACGCCCGCTGGCGCTCCGGGCGTCTCCCAGTTGCCGCGACCGACGCCACTACCCTGCGGGCGCACCGCCCGCCCCTGACCGCGCAGGTGCGGCTGAACCCCGCCGGGGAACCGGTGGCGGCGGCAATGGGTACGGCACCCTGGCACGCCATTGCCTGCCGCTCCGGCCCCTGGCGCAGCAGCGGCCGCTGGTGGGAGGAAGGGGCCTGGGATTGGGAACACTGGGACGTCGAATGCGGCGGCCAGCGCCACCGCCTGCGGCAGGATCGCCGCGGCGGCGGCTGGGTCTGTGACGGCACCTATGACTAAGCCTGCGGCGGCGGAGCTGCGGCTCAGCCACCCGATTCTGGACGGCCCCGCCGCTCCACCCCAAGGCGCGCCGCTCCACCCCGGCGCGCGCCGCTACGCTGAACTGCACGCGCAGAGCGCCTTTAGTTTTCTCGCGGGCGCCAGTCTGCCGGAGGCGCTGGCTGCCACCGCCGCCGAGCGCGGCCTAGACGCGGTGGCGCTGGTGGACCGGGGCGGGGTCTACGGGGCGCCGCGCTTTCATCAAGCGGCGAAAAAACTTGGGCTGCGCGCCCTGGTCGGCGCCGATCTGGGTGTGGCCATTGAGGCCGCCATGCCCGCAAACGGGGCCGGGAGGCTGGGGCCGGAGGCCGGCGAGCCCGAGCCAGACGGACCGCGGCTGGTGCTGCTGGCGGAAAACCGCCAAGGGTATCAAAACCTATGCCGGCTGATTACCTGCGTGAAGCTGCGCGCCGCGAAGGGCGGCGGGGCGGCGGCGTTGACCGAAGTCGAGGCGTTCGCCTCGGGATTGATTGCCCTGGCGGGAGCCGAGTGGCGGCATCACCCCGCGGCGCTGGACCGGCTGGCCGGCATCTTCGGTTCCCAGGGAAGTTTCCCGAGGGGCCCCGGCCGGCTGTATGCCGAGGTGCAGCGGCATTACCGCCGGGAACAGACCGCCGCCCACCGCGCCTGGCTAGCCGCGGCCGCGCGGCATC
>JBOGKW010000087.1:0-13215 GCA_050746205.1 Terriglobales bacterium
GCTGCGAACCGCTCTGCTGGACCTGCTGCGCGGGCAGTACACCGCCAAGGAGCAGTTGCTGGGCGCCCCCAACATGCGCCGCTTCGAGCGCATGATCATGCTCCAGATCCTGGACAACCTGTGGAAGGACCACCTGCTCTCCATGGACCACCTCAAGGAGGGCATTGGTCTGCGCGGGTACGGCCAGCGCGATCCGCTCATCGAGTACAAGAAGGAGTCCTTTGACATGTTCCAGGACATGATGGACACCTTCGAGAACGACGCCATCCGTACCCTCTACCTGGCCCAGGTCCGCACGCCGGAGGAAGAAGCGGAGGAAGCCGAGCGCATGCGCGAGTACGAGCGCCAGATGGAGAGCCGACGGGAGCGGCAGGCCCGCGATTTGCGCTTCTCTGGCGGCGATGGCAGCGCCCAGCCGGTGCAACAGGTCATCCGCACGGCGGCCAAGGTGGGCCGCAACGACCCCTGCCCCTGCGGTTCCGGCAAGAAGTACAAGCGCTGCCACGGCGCCACCGAGCCCGTCTAGCCGCGCCGCCGTCTTCTCCGGCCCGAAGGGCCGGCCCCGCCCAGCCGCCGGGCGACGCTGTTCGCGTGGCTCGAACCGCGCTAAGCGCGCTGGCAGCGCGGGCAATAGTGGCTCGACCGGCCGGCCACTACCATCCGGCGGATGGGTGTTCGACAGGTGAGGCACGGGGCCCCCGCCCGCCCATAGACGCGGTGGCGCACTTGGAACCAGCCCTTCGCCCCGTCCGCGCCAACATAGTCCGAGATGGATGAGCCCCCGGCCCGAATCGCCTCCCGCAGCACCGCCCGCACCTCGGCGTGCAAGCGCCGCAGCCGCGGCCGAGAGAGGCTCCGGGCTCGCGGTCGGATTCCGGCGCGAAACAGGCTTTCATCGGCGTAGATGTTGCCCAGCCCGCGTAGCAAATCCTGGCGCAGCAATAGTCCCTTGATGGCTCCCGCGCGGCCCCAAAACAGTTGGGTGAACTCCTCGGCGCGGATGTCCAGCGGCTCCGCGCCTGGCGCGGGCGGGTCCACGCCCAGCAGGGCGCGGCCAAAGCGCCGGGGGTCCACGCAGCGCAGATCCTTGCCGTCAGTGAAATGCAGGATGAAATGCGTGTGCCGCGCCAGCGGCGCGGCGGCGGGCTGCACCAGCAGCTTGCCGCTCATGCCCATGTGCAGCCACAGCGGGAGGTCCCGCCCGGCGCCGCGCAACTCCAGGCAAATGAACTTCCCGGCCCGGCGCACACCGGCCACATGGCAGCCCGGCAACTCGCCCAGCCGTTCCCGCGCGCCGCGCACCCAGCCGGCAAACCGCTCTTCGGCCCATAGAAGTCGCGCCCCAGCCAGCGCGCGGCGCAGCCCCCGCGCCACCGTTTCCACCTCCGGCAGCTCCGGCATGGCCTCAGTCTAGCTTGTCCCGACTAGGGCAGCACAAACGGCGCCGGCAGGAAGGTCAAGACCAAAATGCCCAAGCAGAGCAGTGCCAGGATCGCCCGCCAACGCCCCGCGGGCGGATCCTCGGGCACGTAGGGATGGCGCCCCCGCATGGCCAGCAACAGCACCGCCCACAAATACCAGCCGTCCCAGAACCGCCAGCCCATGAAGACCATCAGCCCCACCATGGCCCAACTGACGCGAGGATGCAGCCGCGGAAAAAAGGCGTGGAGGATGTGCCCTCCGTCCAGTTGGCCGCTCGGGATCAGGTTGAGCATCGTGGCGAGCAAGCCCACCCATGCGGCCCGCGCCAACGGACTGAGCGCCACCGCCGCCGGCGCGACGCCCGGCCGCATCCAGCCCCACACCAACAACATGAGCGGCGGCCAACCGAATCGCAACGCGCCCCCGCCCGCCAGCAACCGCAGATGCGATTCCGCCAGGCCTAAAATCAAGAGCGGCAGCGCCAACGCAAACCCCGCCAGTGGTCCCGCCGCGCCCACGTCGAATAGCTGCTGGCGGTTGCGAAACGGTGAGCGAATGTAAATGAATGCGCCCAGCGTTCCGATCAGCGTGGGCGCGGGAATAAAGTGCGGCAGCGAGGCGGCCAGGCCGTAATGACGGCAGGCTAGGTAGTGACCTAGCTCATGCACCAGCAGAATGCCCAGCAGCGCAGCGGCAAAGGGCCAGCCCAGTAGCATGTAAGAGGGATGACGCCAGAGCCACAGGAACGGAAACACATCCGTGTTGGTGCGGTAGGCTGGCAGGCCGCGGGCAAAATTGAATTGCAACCGCGCCCCGACTGCCATAGCCGTCAGCACGGTCGCCGCGAATAGAACCCCGGGCACCCAGCGCCGGGGACGGTACACCGGCGGCGCCGAATAAGACGGGGCATGCAGCGTCGGCGCGCGGGAGGCCACTGCCTTCAGTGTACGGCGAGTGCGGAACGCCGGGTGGTCGGCTCAGACGCACAGGTTGTCCCACCGCTGAGGATGCCCGCTCCCCGCCCCTGGCCCGGCGATGCTCGCAGCCATCGTGGCCCGCCCTGACCTCCGCGCGCCCGGGCCGCAACACCGCGCGCGGCGCGGTCCCATTATCGACGGGCGCCGCGTCGCCGCACCGCTTGGCGGCGAGGTGCACGCCGTATTTGCGCCCGCGCCGGGCTTTTTTCAGCCGCTGTCTCGGTGCCCCTCCCGCCGTCGCCGGCTCTGGTATAGAATCAGCCTTGGGCTGTTCTGGCCCAGTCGTGCGCCCGCATACACTGCAGGGCCATTCCCAAAAACCAAATTTTCCGCTTTGCAATCCTTTCTTCTCCATTACGGGTATGCCTTCCTAATTTTGGGTTTAATCATGGAGGGCGATGCCACTTTGGTGGCGGCGACCATCCTGGCCGGCGAGGGCTACTTTGAGTTGCGTTGGGTCGTGGTGCTGGCCATCGCCGTGAGTGCGCTGACCTATGAAGCCGTATACGAGATCGGCGCCCACGGCAAGCGGCTCAAATTCCTCACGCCCGAGAGCCAATGCAAGGCGCAGGATTGGCTGCACCGGCGCTTCGGCCTGGCGGTGCTTTTCTTCGGCCGGTTCATTTGGGGATTCCGCTTAGTAATTCCCTTTGCGTCTGGCCTGGTCCATACCCGGCGACGGCGTTTTGTGTGGGCCAACACCCTCGGCTCGGCGTTCTGGACCGCAGTGGTGGTGCTGTTCGGCGTGGCCCTCCAGGCCACGCTGTTGAATGTTTGGAAGTGGGTGCGCGTCTATCAAGCCGATGTCGCCGTGGGCATCTTCCTGGTGGGCATGGCTTTTGTGCTGGGCTCGATTCCACTGCAGATGACTTTGCGGCGGCGCAAGCGGCAACCGCATCAGGCCCTCTCCCTGCAACCGACCGGCACCGAGAAGCGCTAGCCTCCTCCCGCCCCCACCGCTTGACGTTTGGTAAAGGTCTGACTAGACTGCCCTTACAGTGATCAAGCTCGATATCATTCAGGAAGTGGTGCAGCGTACGGGTCTGCCCAAGAACAAGGCGGAAATGGCCGTTGAGGCGGTGTTCGGCGGCATGAAGCAAGCTCTGGAGCGCGGCGACCGCATCGAACTGCGAGGCTTTGGCGTTTTCAACGTGCGCCCGCGCAAAACCGGGATTGGCCGCAATCCCCGCACCGGTGCGCAGGTCCATATCGCTCCCGGCAAAGCGATCCGCTTCAAGCCAGGGAAGGATTTGCAGGCGCTCGATTAGCGGCGCCGGCGGGGCGGCCCCGCCGGGCAAGCGTTGCGCCGGAAAGGAAGTGGGTTGCATGCCCCGAAGCGTCAATCGCGTTACCTTGTTGGGCCACCTCGGCAAAGACCCCGAACTGAAGTACACTCCCTCCGGCCAGGCGGTGACAAAACTGCGCATGGCCACCTCGGATCGCTGGAAAGACAAAAACGGCGAATGGCAGGACCGCACCGAATGGCATGACGTGGTTCTGTGGGCCAAGATGGCCGAAACCGCCAATCAGTACTTGAGCAAGGGATCCCAGGTCTTTATCGAGGGGCGGTTGCAAACTCGTTCCTGGGATGACAAGGAAGGCAAGAAGCATTACGCCACCGAGATCGTGGCTCAGGACATGGTCCTGCTGGGAGGCCGCGGCGGCGGAGAGCGCGGCGGTGAGGCGCGCCGGACGGCGGCCCCGGCCGCCACCTCGGGCGGCGATGATGCCGAACCGCCGCGTGGTGGCGGGCCGGAAATCACCGACGACGATATTCCCTTTTAGTCACGCGCCCGCTGCTGGTGACCATGCCCCCCTCGCGCCGCCCCGCGCGGCCGGCGTTGCGCTTTGACCGCGTAGCGCCGCTGCCGCTGAATACGCCGGTCACCGAGATCCAGGTCGAGGGCGCCGCCTTGGACCTGCGCCAGTTGCTCCAGTTTGTCGGGATCAGCTTCGGCTCCGAGGAATCGGCCGTGACCTTGGGTTGGGGCGTCACCCGCGAAGTGGCGGTGCGCCGCGAGGGTCAGCCCGCCACTCTGGCGGGGCTGACACTGACCGTCGTCGGCTTAACTCGCTTTGAAGTTTCGCTGACCGCTGAGGCGCTCCGCAAGGCGCAGCCCGAAACGCCTGCGGAGGGGCACGGCGCCACGGCAGCGCTGGCTGGAGCGTTGGATTATCTGGAATATCGCCTGGACCCGGAACCCTCGCTGCTGTTCTTTTTTGAGGGCGGCACGATCCGCTTGAGCGGAACCGCGCTGCGTGGCGAGGTGCTGGTGGAACCGCAGTCGCAATTCAACATCGTCCAGTAGGTTCCGCCTGAGGGGCCTTGGCCCCTGGCCATTCGTCCGGTAGTAACCCAGTTAAGGGTTTTCTTCGACTCCCGTCACGGCTCACGCCCCTATACTCGAAACGTGGGTACCTGGAGGGGCTTGGGGGGGGGCGGCAAGTCGGCGGCGGGCATGTTGGCGCTGGCCGTCGTATTGGCGGTGGTGCCGCGGGTGCGCGGCCAAAACCCAGTACCCGCGGTCGCGGGTTCACCGGCGGCCGCGCCGCCCGCTGCCGCCGCTGTGCCCAGCCCGACGCCGCCGGCGGCGGCGGGAACCGCCTCCGCGCCCAGCGCCGCCGCCAACATCGCCGCTGGCGGGGCGGCGGTCACCAGCCCCGCGCCCAATGCCGCACCCGCCACGCCCTTCCGCCCGCCGCTGTTTCTGCCGGCCGCCACACCCACTCCGCCCCGCCTGCTGGCTTCGGTCTTCTACACCTCGGACGGCCCCCGGGGCATCGAGAGCTTCCGCGAGCACGCCGCCGAGGTCGGCATCGTCGCCCCGCAGTGCTATTCGCTCGACCGCTGGGGATGGCTGCACGGCGCGCCGCCCCAGGCACTGATGGATATCGCCCGCGACCACCATGTCCCGGTTATGCCGTTGGTGATCAACCGCGATTTCTCTCGCTGGCAGGCGCACGATCTGCTCGACGACCGCGACGCGCGTGACCATGCGCTGGGGCAGCTGATCTCCCATGCGCGCGCCAACGGCTATATCGGGTATCAAATTGACTTCGAAGGCCTGTGGTGGACTGACCGCCAAGCCTTCAGCCGCTTCATCGCCGAACTGGCGGACGGTCTGCACCGCCATGGGTTCATCTTGAGCGTCGCGGTCGCGGCGCGCACCGGCGACGGGGGCCACGACAACTTTGACGGCTATTCCGGTGTCTACGATTACCGCCGCCTGGCGAGCGAGGCGGATTTCCTCAGCGTGATGGCCTATCCGGAATACAACGGCGATGATCCCGGGCCCCTGGCGGGTTATCCATGGGTCCAGCAGGTCGTGCAATACGAGTTGCGGTACATTCCCCCGCAGAAGCTTTCGCTTGGCGTTCCCACCTACCAGACGGATTGGACGTGGCGCCCGAGACGCATCACCTGGCTGCGCCACGTGGGGCTGGAGTTGCGGCGGTTTGTCGATTGGACCTATCACCTGTTCGCCTCTGACGGCCAAGCCCAGGCCCAGGGTTCGCTGCGCTGGGATCCGGTCCTGAAATCCTCCTACCGGGTCTATGGCCACGGCGTGCACCGGCACGTGACCTGGATTGAGGATGCCCGCAGCTTTGCCGCCAAGCTCCAATTGATCCGCCAATATCATCTCCGCGGATTCTCGGTTTGGCGGCTGGGCTTGGAGGATCCGCGCATCTGGGCGATTTTGCCGGCCACGGCCGGGTCCGTGGCGGCCGATGAGGACCTAGCGCAGGTGCGGCGTCCGCATGCGGTCACTGTGGCCAACCGCTACGCGCCGGTCGGCCGCGATGCCTTCCCGCCGCCGCCGCGGCGGGTGGTGCACTCCTATCTGATTCGCCGCTACGCGCCGGCGCGCCATTACACGCCGGCGCAGGTAGCGTACCTGCGCCGGAAGGAACACGAACGATACTTGGCACGGCTGCGAGCCCGGCGGCAGCGTGTATCGCATGTCGCGGCAGAGCGCGCCGCCGCCCACCGCCGCTATTTAGAGCGTCTGAAGGCGCGGAGAAAGTATCTGGCGCGGCTGGCCGCGGAGCGGCGCAAGGATGTCGAGCGGCAATAACCGGTCGGCGCGGCCGCGGCGGAGCCGCCTACATCCGGAAAAGCATCCAGTAGACCGCCACGCCGGTCACGGACACGTAGAGCCAAATGGGCAGGGTCCAGCGAGCCCAGCGCTTGTGGCGGCTGAAGTTGCCGCGCAACGCCAGGGCGATGGTGATAATCGCCAGCACCGGCACAATCGCCGCCAACGGGGTATGTGTCCCCAGCACGAGAAAATAGACGGTGCGAATCGGCCCGGTGCGGTGGAAGTACGTGATGCCCGCCACCAAATGGTGCCAGACGTACACCACCATGAACAGGATCGAGCAGGCGAATGCGCTCAGCATCGCCCGCTTGTGGGCCCGGAGCCGCCGCTGGCGGATAAAAACAAAGCCCAGCACCAGCAGCACACCGGCGATGCCGTTGAAAATGGCGACCCATGCCACCGGCGGGGCCCAAGCGGCGGCGAGCAATTTGCTGTCCACGGTCTAGAGTAGCCCAGCGGCCGGCCTGGAAGCGTCCAGGATCGGCCGCGCGTGACGCTAGACGCCGGCGCGCCGCTCCCGCGTGACCATCCACAGCGCCAGAGCCAGCATGACCGCGTCGAAGCCCACGATCACTGCCAGCGAGACGGTGAGCGGCAGGGCGCTGGCGCCGTAGAGCACCTGTCGCAGCGCCTCGGTGCCGTAGGTCAGCGGGTTGATCAGCATGACCAGCCGGATCCAATGGGATGCCCCCGCCAGCGGAAATAGGGCGCCGGAGACCAGCCAGGCAGGGATCAGGAACAGGTTGACGATGGCATGGAAGGCGTGGCTGGAGTCCAGCCGCCAGGCGATGATAAAACCCGCGCCGGTCAGCGACAACGCCACCAGCCCCAAAACACCAAACATCGCCCAGAACTGGCCAAAGCCGACGGAAATGCCCAGGGTGGGCGCCAGCGCCAGAAACACGATGCCTTGCAGCGTGGCCAGCGTGGCCCCGCCCAGCGCCTTGCCTAGAACGATGCTGGCCCGGGGGCACGGGGCCACGAGAACCGCTTGCAGGAAGCCCTCCTGCCGGTCATCAATCACCGACATCATGGTGAAGATGGCGGTGAACAGCACGATCAGCACCATCGTGCCTGGGAAAAAATACGCCAGGTAGCCCTGCTTCGGGGTGCCGTGCGCGGCGGCCGCGCCGGTGGAAAATGACGTGCCGAAGCCGGCGCCGATGATCAGCCAAAAGATAATCGGCGAGCCGATGACGCCCACCACGCGGGCCTTCTGGCGATAGAAGCGGACCAGCTCGCGCCACCACAATGTGGCGGCGGGCAGCCAAAGGCCGGTGGGGCGGTGGACGTGGACGGGAGCGGCCGCTGCCGGGCTCGCGGCCAGTTCCATAGGAGTTGCGGTTGCGGCAGGTTCCGTCATCGGTGCAAACTCAAATTCTCATCCCTCAGGTTGTGGCCTGGGTCAGCGCACCGGCGGAAGCCTCTTCCGCCGCCTCGCCGGTGGCTTCGATGCTCCAGCGCTGGCCGGTGCGGCGCAGGAAGACGTCCTCCAACGTGGGCCGGGCTACCGTCACGGAACGGATCTGCGGCCCAAAGGCCTCCATCAGCGCCGGGACGAACTCATGCGCCCGCGCGCGCTCGATCCGCACTTGCCGACCGATGACCTGCGCCGGTTGGTGCCAGCGCTCCTGGATGCTCTGGCGCAGCCGTTCCGGCGCCTCCGCCTCCATCACCAGTACCTCGCCCTCGATTTCGCGCTTCAAATCCGCCGGCGTGCCCAGCGCCGCCAAATGCCCCTTGTGGAGGATGGCCAACCGGTCGCAGTCCTCAGCCTCCTCCAGTAGATGCGTGGTGGTGAGCACGGCGATGCCGTCCCGTTCGCGCAGCAGCGTTAGGTAGGACCACATCTCGCGCCGGGCCAGCGGGTCCAGTCCCATCGTCGGCTCGTCCAGCAGCAACAGTTGCGGTCGGTGCAGCAACCCCTTGGCGATCTCGATCCGCCTCCTCTGTCCGCCGGACAGGCGCTCGCAGGGCGTACCGCGTCGGTCGGCCATGCCCACCCGCCCCAGCAGCAGATCCACGCGCCGGCCCAGATCGCGGCCTCGCAGCCCATATAAATGGCCCTGATGGCGGAGGTTTTCTTCCACCGTCAGCTTGAGATCCAAGCTGGAGGCTTGGAACACCACGCCCAGGCACCGGCGCACCATGTCCGGCTCCCGGCGCAGGTCAAAACCGCCCACGCGGGCGGTGCCCTCCTGGACCCGCATCACCGTCGAAAGAATGCGAAACAGCGTACTTTTCCCGCCGCCGTTGGGGCCCAGCACGCCGAAGATCTCGCCCTCGGCCACGGTAAAGCTCACACCGGCCAGGGCGCGCAGATCGCCGTAGCAATGCCCGATGCCCTCCACCTCGACGGCGTACGCCGCTGCCATGCTCCGCGTTTCCATCGTGTTCCCAGTATCAGCGCTTATTGAGCATCATGATGATGAATAACAGCGGCAGGTACAGGACCGAGGCGCGCAATACGTGGCGCGCCGCCAGGTGGGTCTTCGCTCGCGCCGAGCGAATGCCCACCCAAAGCAGCCCCACACCGAGCACCAGCGCCGCCACCAGGTAAATCTCTCCGGCGATGCCCATCACCGCCGGTAGGAGGCTGACGGGCAGCAGGGCCAGACAATACAAGACGGTCTGGCGCCCGCTCTCCTCCCCGCCCGCGTTGAGTACCGGCAACATGCGGATGCCGGCTTTTTGATAATCCTCGCGGCATAGCTCGGCGATGGCGAGGAAATGGGGGAATTGCCACAAGAACTGGATGCCGAACAACGCCCAGGCAGCGGCATCCAGGCGGTTTTGCGCCGCCGCCCACCCCATCAGGATGGGCCCGCCGCCGGGCAGCGCGCCGATGACGGTGCTGAGCGGCGAATGATACTTCAGCGGCGTGTAGACGAGCAAATAGAGCGCCGAGGTGGCGGCGCCCAAGCCCGCGCTCAGCCAGTTGACTTGCCAGGCCAGCGCCACCAGGCCCAGGCCCATTAAGGCCAAGCCCACGGCCAGCGCGGCAGGCGGGCGGAGTTGCCCGGTGGGCAAAGGGCGCAACTTCGTGCGGCGCATCAGCGCGTCGCTGCGCCATTCCCACAGCTGGTTCAGCGCCGCCGTGCCGCTGGCCAACAGCGCGGTGCCCACCGTCAGGAAGGTCAGCCGCTCCCAGCCCACCGCGCCCTGCTCGCCTACATAGCAAGCCGCGAGCGCCGTCAAGGTCACCAACAGCGTGACGCGCGGCTTGGTCAGCGCCAAACACGGGGAGAGAAACGCACGGGCCTGCTCGATGCGATGGGTGGCGGCCGGCAGCCGGCGCAGCGTGATCGGGGCCGGTTGGGGCATCGCTGGCTTCATGTCTCCGGGGCTCACAATTCCACCGGTGCGGCCAGGCGTTCGGCCGCTTTGGGCGCGGAAAGATATTGCCGCGCCCGCAACGTCAGCAGCAGCGCGGTGGCCAGCAGCAGCGCGCCACAGAGGAGGTGGATGACGGCGGCGCCGACGCGCGCTTCCGGCGGCTGGGGCGCATGAATGGTCTTTTCACGGATCAGGTAGACGTTCAGCCCGAAGGCGATCTGCAGCCCCAGCACCACCAAGAGCCCGCGGGCCGCGCGCCGGATACGGGCGATCTCCTTGTGGCGCTGCAGCGCCACGCCCGCCGTCCACAGCACCAGCGCGGTGACCACCGCAGCGCCAACCAGATGGGGCCAAAGCGGCAGAGCATCATGCCGGTAGGCGGCGCCGAGGATGATCTGTCCATAGATCACCGCCGTGGTGACGACGCACAGGGTGTATAGCCCCGGCGTGGCATCGGGGCGGAGCCGGACGGCGGTCCGCCAGGGGCGGCCGGTGAAAATGGCGATGGCCACCGTGGTGACGAAAAACAACTGGGCCACAGAGGCGTGAAAGGCCGTTAGCCAGGGAGGTTGAAAATCCAACACCGTCAAACCGCCCAAAATCGCCTGGAGAATGACCCCCAGCAGTGCGGCGACTCCCAGCCACCGCAGCCATCGCCGCCGTTCCACCCGCCAAAGCCAGATGACCAGCCCGACCGTCATCAGGCTGACGCAGCCGGCTAGCACGCGATGGGTGTACTCAAAGCGGATATTGCCGACAAACGGTGGCACCAAGCGGTGGAACGCCAGCGGCCAGTCAGGAATCGAGAGGCCTGCGCCCTTGGCCGCCGTCAGCACCCCGGCGCCGAGCAGGATAAAGGTCAACACCACCCAGATGCGGGTGTAAAGACTGAGCGCGGGGCTGTAGCCAGCGTCCGGAGCGGGGGGGCTGGAGACGGGGGTGGTCAGGGCAGGGGACGACATCGTGGCGCGGCGCCCCGCCGCGCGGCGGAGCGGCCCGTCCCAGCCTGCGGTCAGACCGGAACTCTCCATTGTGCCACGGCTGGGCGGCCTCCCGCCGGCCGGCTAGGCGGTGGCCCCGTGCTTGCGATTCCGTTGGAACAGGCGGTGCTCGCGGCGGGCGCCGGCCTCGCGAAAGCGACGCGTTTCCTCCTCGGTCTCCGGCTGCACGGCCGGGATCTCCTTGCGGCGTCCATATTCATCCAGGGCCACGAAGGTGATGTAGGCGGAGCTGGTGTGGCGCCGCGCGCCGGTGAGGATGTTTTCCGAGAACACCTTGACGCCGACCTCAAGCGAGGTGCGGAAGACGCGATTGACGCTCGATTTGAGCACGATCAGGTCACCCACCCGCACCGGGTTTAGGAACTCGACAGAATCGAACGACGCCGTGACCACGTAACTGCCGGAGTGGCGGTGGGCGGCGATTGCGCCGCAAATATCCATTAAGTGCATCACCTTGCCGCCGAGGATATTGCCCAGCGGATTGGCGTCATTGGGCAGCACCACCTCCGTCATCTCCGACTGGGAGGCGCGCACCGTCTTGATGGCGTCGCTGGCGTTGGCGTCCATGGGGCTTCGCGGCGGGGGCAGGGCTTACGAGGAGGGGTGACCGGGACGGACCGGCGTCTCCTTGCGCCGCAGATAGGACTGCAGGTAGCACTCCGCCTGCCGCTGCACGCAGCGGTCGGGGTGGGGCTTCAGCCAGCGGCTCTGGGCGGCGTCATAGTGCAGGGCGCCGTGCTCGCCTGGGGTGTGATCCACCTCCAGGACGTAGTAGATCAAAATGATGTCCTCTTTATCGCGGGCCAGGCTGAACGCCACCTTGTCAGCGGCTCGCCGCAGCGGTAAGCGCTGGCATTTTTTGGCATAGCCGAAGCTGCAAAGCTGCTTGATCTCCTCATCCGTGGGCCGCTCGCCGTCATGGCCGGGTGCGGTACATACGCCCCGCCAGGGCTCCCCCAAGGGCAGCCGCGGGCGGTTGTGCCAAGACCAGTCCGTGAACTCCTCAGTGGGGAAAAAGAAGGGGCAGGACATGGTCAGAACCCATTATAGGGGCCAGAGGTCGGAGTCGAGCGGGCACAGTGTCGGCCTGCCTCCCGCCGGTCCCTGCCCGGCTATCTCGCATGTTTGTAAAACAGGTCGGTCAGTTCGGCATATACCGCCTGGGCGCGGGCCGCGTCGCCCGAGCGCAGGGCGTTGGTGGCGCAGTGCTCAAGGTGGTTGCGCATCAACAAGCGGGCGACGGCACGCAGCGATTCATGCGCGGCGGAGATTTGCAGCAGCACGTCCGGGCAGTAGCGTTCCTCCCCGACCATGCGCTGGAGCCCGCGGATCTGCCCCTCGACGCGGCGCAGCCGGGTAAGGATGGCGCGTTGCGTGGCGGCCGGCAGGGCATCGGCGTGGCGCGGCGTGTCGGGGCCGGGGCGCTTCATGCCGCCACCCGCTCCACCGCCGGGGCGGCGGAATCCGGCAACGCTGGGGGCCTGAAACGGCGCAGCCGCAAGCTGTTAGTGACGACGCTGACGGAACTGAAGGCCATCGCCGCGCTGGCGAAGACGGGAGAAAGCAAGACGCCGAAGAGGGGATACATCAGGCCAGCGGCGAGGGGGATGCCGACGACGTTATAGATCAGGGCCCAAAACAGGTTCTGGCGGATGAGGCGCATGGTTCGGCGGGAGAGGGCAATGGCGGTGGCGACGGCGCCCAGATCGCCGCCCACCAAGGTGATATCGCTGGCCTCGATGGCCACGTCGGCGCCAGCGCCGATGGCGATGCCGATGTCCGCCTGGGCCAGTGCGGGGGCGTCGTTGAGGCCATCGCCGACCATGGCCACGACCTGGCCCTCGTTTTGGAGCCGCTTCACCACCTCGGCCTTGCCGCCAGGCAGGACTCCGGCGTACACCTCCGCGATGCCGACGGCCTGGGCCACGGCGCGGGCGGCGGCCTCGCCATCGCCGGTGACCATGGCGACGTGCAACCCCGCGCGGCGGAGGGCGGCGACGGCGGCCGGCGAGGAGGGCTTCAAAGGGTCCTCGGCGGCGAGCACGCCCAGGAATTGGCCGTCCGCGGCGGCGTAAATTAAAGTACGGCCAGCGGCGGCGGGAGCGCGGGCGGCCGCGACCATCGTGGCCATGGCCACGCCTTGGTCTTCGAGGTAACGCGCGCTACCGACGGCGACACGGCGCGGGCCTTGTGAGGTGAGCACCTCGCCGGCGGCGCCGCCGCCGGGTGCGGCCTGGATGCCCTGGGTTGTCCACACCGGCGCGTTGGCGGCTGCCGCGGCGCGGGCGACTGCCGCCGCCAAGGGATGTTCGGAGTGGCGTTCCACCGCCGCCGCCAGGGCCAGTAGAGTGGCGGCGCCTTGGCCGGTTGCCGGGACGA
>JBOGKW010000088.1:0-13056 GCA_050746205.1 Terriglobales bacterium
CGATGGTGATGATGTGGTCGCTGCGGGTGGCGTTGATGCGGTCCACCATCGCGGCCAGGGTGGTGGACTTGCCCGAGCCGGTCGTGCCGGTGACCAGAATCAGGCCGCGGCGTTCCTCGCAAAGCTTCTCGATGGCCGGCGGCAGGTACAACTCCTCCGTGGTGCGGATACGGGTGGGGACCACGCGCAGCACCATGCCCACGTTGCCGCGCTGCTGGAACACGTTGACGCGGAAGCGGCCCATGCCGGAGAGGCTGTACGCGAAGTCGGCTTCGTTGGTGTCCTTGAAGCGCTGCTTGTTCTTGTTGCTCATCATGCTGAAGGCCATGGTGAGCATGCCTTCGGGGGTCAGGCGGCTCATGTCGCTGAGGGGCTTGAGCTCGCCGTCGCCGCGGAGATACGGTACGCCGCCCACCTTCAGATGGATGTCGCTGGCTTTGCGTTCGAGCGCCAGGCGCAAAATGTCGTCAATATGCATGGAGGTCCGGAAAATGCCGCTGCCTAGCACGCTACTACGGGCCGCCCCGGGCCGGGACCGTCCTGACGGCCAGGGGAAACGGGGGCATCAACAGGCCACCCGCCCGTCTGAACGTAGGACAGGCGTCCCGCCTGTCTGCCTCCGACTCAGCTATTGCCCTGCCTGGCAGCCGAGACGGCTGCCCTACGGGCGAGGCCCGTGGAACAAGCTCCCTCGCCCGTCTGAACGTAGGACAGGCGTCCCGCCTGTCTGCCTCCGACCCAGCTATTGCCCTGCCGGGCAGCCGAGACGGCTGCCCTACGGGCGAGGCCCGTGGAACAAGCTCCCTCGCCCGTCTGAACGTGCGACAGGCGTCCCCGGCTGTCTGAACGTAGGACAGGCGTCCCGCCTGTCCGCTCCGATCCAGCTATTGCCCTGCCTGGCAGCCGAGACGGCTGCCCTACGGGCGAGGCCCGTGGAACAAGCTCCCTCGCCTATCTGAACGTGGGACAGGCGTCCCGCCTGTCTGCCTCCGACCCAGCTATTGCCCTGCCGGGCAGCCGAGACGGCTGCCCTACGGGCTCGCCGCCTAGGGCTCCGCCGCGGGCCGCGCATTGGGCCACCGGGGAGCGGCGCCGATGAACTCCAGGCCCAGCAGATGCTGATCGCCGCGCGGCGTGCAGCGCGCCACGCGGGCGTCCGCGGAGCTGGGGGCGCCGGTGACCAGCAGGCGCACCAATTCCCCCACCCGCCAGGCGGAAGGCGTCAGCACGCTGACGCCTTGCGAGCTGATGTCCACGGTCTCGCCGGCCTGCGCGCCGCCACCGCGCAGTGGGGCCAGCGTCACGGCGAAGCGTTGGGGCGCCCGCGCCACCCGTCGCTTCTCGGCTTGCTCCTCCATTCTTAGCTTCCCCTCCGGCGGACGATGCCGCCGATTCGCTCTTTAAGGAACAGCTTACGCACGCGGTGTCGGCTTCTCTACGCTGATCGAGGGAGGGTAGTGACAGTGCGCACACTGGCCGGAGAGCCAGCGCCGCCGGCGCGAGGCGCCGCCCGGTGAAAACAGCCAGCGTCCACGCCGGCCCCGCCGCGCTGCCCTCGGCGGTGCGGCGCGGCGGCGGCAAGCCGATGATAGGATTGAACTTCGTGGTTTCGGCGGCGTAGCTCAGCCGGTTAGAGCGACGGTCTCATAATCCGTAGGTCAGTGGTTCGAGTCCACTCGCCGCCACCAGAATCCGCCCCCGTTCCAGCACGGCGGCGCAGCCGCCCCAATAGAAAATCCATGCTCGATCCAGGCATTTTCAAAAGCTATGACGCCCGGGGTCTGTACCCCAGCCAATTGGACGAAGCCGGGGCGGAGGCCATTGCTCGCGCCTTTGCCAAGGTGGTGAACGCGAAAACGGTGGTGGTGGCGCGCGACGTGCGCGCCTCCGGGCCGGCGCTGGCGGCGGCGGCAACCGAGGCGCTGCTGGCGGCCGGGGTGAACGTGCTGGATATCGGCGTGGTCTCGACCGACATGTTCTACTTTGCCGTGGCCACGCTGCCCGTGGACGGCGGCTTCACCATCTCCGCCTCGCACAATCCCAAGGACTGGAACGGCTTCAACTTCTGCCGCCGCGGCGCCCAGCCGCTGTCGTTGGATAGCGGGCTGAAGGCGGTGCGGGACCGGGCGCTGGCGGAGATTCAGGCGGGCGGGCCGAAGGCGGGCGCTGGGCCGCGGGGGCGGCGCGAGGAGCGGGATCTATGGGCGGCGTTCGCCGATTACGTCTTGTCCTATGTGGACCGGGCGCTCATCCCTCCGGTGCGGCTGGTCGCCGACGGCAACTGCGGCATGCAGGTGAAGGTGCTGCGGCGGGTGGTGGAGCAGGGGCGGCTGCCGATCGAGATCATCGCCCGCCATGGCGAGCCGGACGGGACGTTTCCGGTGCCGGGCGGGGTGCCCAACCCCCTGCTGCCGGAAAACCATGCGGCGCTGTGCGCGGCGGTGCGGGAACAGCATGCGGATCTGGGCGCGGCTTGGGACGCCGACGGTGACCGCTGTTTTTTCGTGGACGGCAGCGGCTATTTTCTCAGTGGTTATTTCGCCACCGCCATCCTGGCGCGTTCCATCCTGCGCCGCACGCCGGGCGCGACGATCGTGATTGACCCGCGCAGCATTTGGGCCACGCAGGAAACCATCGCCGAGCTGGGCGGAAAGACCGTGCTGAGCCGAGCGGGGATGACCATCATCCCCGACAAAATGCAGGAGAGCGGCGCGGAGTTCGGGGGCGAGATGTCGGCGCACTTTTACTTCCGCCGCAACTGGTTCCGCGACAACGGGATGATCCCGCTGCTCATCCTGCTGGAGTTGCTGGGGCGGGAGCACAAGCGGCTGGAGGATTTCGTGCGGCCGCTGCGGGCGAAATACTTCGCCTCCGGCGAAATCAACTTCGAGGTCGAGGACCCCGCGGCGGTGGTGACGGCGCTGACGGCGCAGTTCCGCGACGGAGAGCAAGATTTTACCGATGGCCTGTCGGTGGCCTACGCCGACTGGCGCTTCAATCTGCGCCCCTCCAACACCGAGCCGCTGCTGCGGCTGAACGTGGAAGCACGGTCGGAGGCGGCGCTGCGGGCCGGCGAGGCCCGGCTGCGCCTGGCCGTCGGCCATAATGAAGCGTGAGCTTGCCGTCGTCTTTGGGTTCTCCGCCGGCCCAGGCCGAGCCGGCGGCAATGGTCATCTTTGGCGCCACCGGCGATCTGGCGTACCGCAAGCTGGCGCCGGCGCTCTACCGGCTGTTTCGCGCCGGGCGGCTGGGTGACGGCTTCCGGCTGATCGGCTTTGCCCGCGGCGATTGGGATGACGAGCGGTTTCGCCAGCGGCTGCGGCAGGGCATCGAGACCTTTTTGCCCCGCGAGGCGTTCGACGCGGCGTCGTGGGAGCGCTTCGCCCGGTCGGCCACCTATGTGCACGGCGCCTATGAGGGCGGCGACGGTGGCTACGATCGGCTGAAGGCGCGCCTGCGTGACGACGCGCGGCCGACCAACGCGCTTTTCTATCTGGCCACGCCGCCGGTGGCCTATCAGCCGGTGATTCGCGCCCTGGCCGCGCATGGGCTGGCGCGGGGCGACGGGGGCTGGCGGCGGATCATCGTCGAGAAACCCTTCGGCGTCGATTTGGCCTCGGCGCAAGAACTCAATCGGGTGGTGCTGGAGGCATTCGCCGAAAATCAGGTGTTCCGCATTGATCATTACCTCGGCAAGGAGACGGTGCAGAACATTTTGATGTTCCGTTTCGCCAACGCCATCTTCGAGCCGCTCTGGAACCAGAAGTTCGTGGACCATGTGCAGATCACCGCGGCCGAGACCATCGGCGCCGAGGATCGCGCCGGTTACTATGACACCGCCGGGGCGCTGCGCGACATGGTGCAGAACCATCTGCTGCAATTGCTGACGCTGACCGCGATGGAGCCGCCGGCGGCGTTCGACGCCGACGCGGTGCGGGATGAAAAAGCAAAGGTGCTGCGCTCGCTGCGGCCTTTGCGCGGAATCCGCGGCGAGGAGGTCGTGTTTGGGCAGTACGCTGCGGGCCAGGACGGTGGGCGGCCGGCGGCCGGCTACCTGGAGGAGCGTGGTGTGCGCCCCGGCTCGCGCAGCGAAACCTATGTGGCCCTGCGCCTGTATGTGGACAATTGGCGCTGGGCGGGCACGCCATTTTATTTGCGCACCGGCAAGCGGCTGGCCAAGCAGGTGAGCGAGGTGGCCATCGCCTTCCGGCAGATGCCGCACCAGTTGTTCACCGCGGCCCAGCACCAGAGCCCGGCGCCCAATAGCCTGCGGCTGCGCATTCAGCCCGAGGAGGGCATGTCGCTGTGCTTCGAGGTCAAGCAGCCGGGGCTGGGCATTCAGCTCCAGCCGGTGAACATGGACTTTCGCTACGGCCCCATCACCCCTGCCGCCGCGCCCACGGCCTATGAAACCCTGTTGCTGGACGCGCTGCGCGGCGACGGTACGCTGTTCGCCCGGCGGGATGAGGTGGAATATGCCTGGCGCGTGCTGGCGCCGGTGCTGGCGCTGCGCGATCAAGCGGCGGCGCCGCCGGAGGCCTACCCGGCAGGGAGTTGGGGGCCAGAGGCGGCGGAGGATCTGCTGGGGCGGGAGCGGCACCAGTGGAGATGCCCGTAGGCACGGGACCCTGGGGGGCAAGGCGGGCGGTAGGGCCGCAGGAGGGCGGGCGGCGAGCGGATGGTGAGACGATGGCCATAGGGGCCTAGGCCTTGGGCATTTATGAAGATTTAGCGGCGGCGGTGACGGCCCTGCACGCCCTGTACATCCTCTGGGTGATCGGCGGGGCGGCGCTGACTCGCCGGCGGCGCTGGCTGGCGGCGGCGCATATCGCCAGCCTAGCCTGGGGCGTCGTGGTGGAAGTCGGGCCCTGGCCCTGCCCCTTGACGCTGCTCGAGCAGCAGCTATTGACCACAGCGGGACAGGCGTCCTATCGCGGCGCGTTTCTGCTGCATTATCTGCAGGCGCTGGTGTATCCCAATTTATCCGACCGCATCCTAGTGATCGGCGCCATCGTTGTCTGCGCGGCCAATCTGGGGATTTATCTCCGGCGCTATTTGGCCGCGCCGGGCCGGGAAGCCCATCCGGCAGCGGCGCCCGCGGGAGCCGCTCCGCCGCCGCGGCCAGCATCCAAAGCAACCCATGGCGTCCCAGCGCATTTTGGTCGTGGACGATGATCCGGCGATCGCCGGCCTGAACCGGGAGCTACTGGCGCTGGCGGGCTATGCGGCGGACAGCTGCAGCCGCCCGGCGGAAGCCCTTCAGCGAATCTGCGCGGGCGGTTATGACGCCTTGCTGACCGACTTGGATCTGGGTGGCAGAGGGGATGAATTCATCCTTGCCGGCGCGCTCAAACAAATGCAGCCACGGGCCGGCGTGCTGCTGCTGACTGGCTTGCCGGACTTCGAACATGCCTGGCGGGCAATTCAGTCCTGCGTGGACGGCGTGCTGGTCAAACCGGTAGACCCCGCCGCGCTGCGCACCGCGGTGCAAGGCCTGGTGAGCCGCGAGCGCCCGCGGACCCGGGAGAACTTGGGCGAGTTCATCGCGGCCCACCACGACGAGATCATTGCGGCTTGGCTGCGGCAGGCGGAGGCGGATCCGATGATCCGGGCCATCCGCCTGCCTCGGGAGCAGCGCGTTGATGATCTGGAGCAGGTGCTGGAAGACATCGCCGCGCATATCCGGACGCCCAGCGGCCCGCCGCTGCGAAATCCCAAAGCCGCCAACCGGCATGGCCGGCTGCGCCGCGCACAGGGCTACAGCGCGGTAAGCGTGCTACGGGAAGCCACGCTGCTACGCCAGACCATCACGGAGCTGGCGTTACGGCGCTTTCTGGAGGTGGATCCGGCGCGGTTCCTGCCCGACCTGTTGGCCATGCACAGCGGCGTGGACGAGGCGGCGTTGCGCTCCTTAGCGGCCTTCGGAGCCCGGTGAGCCGGGCGTGCCCGCGGCGACTACAATGAGCGGATGGCCGCGTCCGGGCGCCGACGTCTGCTGCTCATCCTCACGTGCGTATTGGCCGCCGCGCTGCTGACCGAGGCGGGCTGGAATTTGCCCGCGGCGGCACTGGGCTTTGTCGCCACCACCCACCACGGCTCGCTGGTGGTCACCCGGGTCACGACCGGAAGTCCAGCCGCCCGGGCCGGATTGACCGCCGGGAACCAGCTGACCGCCATTAATGGCCATCGCCTGCCCCGGCCCCATGCCATGAGCTGGCTGCAGCTTTCGGCGGTGGGGGGAAAGCCGCTGACGGTCCGCGTGGCCGGCGCCAGCGGAGCGCGCCAGATCGTCTTTCGGCCCACCGTGGATTCCAGCCAGCGCATGCCCGTTGTGCTGGTGGTCATTTTTTTGCTCTATTTTTTCAGCGGCCTCTACATTCTTGCCTATCGCTGGGAGGCGCCGCGGGCGTTCTGGTTTGGCTGGGCCATGGTGGCCATTGGCCTGCTAGCAACGCCGGATGCAATGCTACGGTGGTTCGCGGTCTGGCGCCTTCATGGTTGGCCGGGCGGCTGGCACGCCGGACTGCTGGCGCTGGAGCTGGCGCTGGTGGGAGCCTCCGCGCTCTGGTTCAGCTTTGCCGCTTACGCGGTGTACCGCTCCCTTCGCCTGAACGGACCAGAAGGCCCATCCGAACCGGAGACCCCGGTGGGCCGCATTTTCCTGGCGCTGGCGGCGGTTTCCGGCTTCTGCGCCATTGCCGCTTATTGGAGCAACGCGCTGGCCAGTCATTCCGGCCCTTGGGGCCCGGCGGCCAACATTGCCATCAGCGCAACCTGGGCGATGTTGCTGCTGGCCGGTCGCTGGTTCACGCGGAGGCGGTGGGTCGCGCCCAACCGCACGCAATTGCGGCAATTCCAGCTCATGAAGTGGGGCGTGTGGGTGTCGTTCGCTCCCGCGCTGATCGCGAGCGCCGCCATTGAGCTGGCGCCGCGCGCGGCATGGGCGCACACGGCCTCCTGGCTGATCATCAGCCTCGGCTTCTTTCCCCTTATCATCGCCTACGCCATTTCCCGGGAGCAGCTCTTCGGGTTTCAGGGCCTGCTACGGAAATCGTTGCAATATGCCTTCTTCAGCGGCGGGCTTGGAGTGATCTTCATTCTGCCGATGATCGCCCTGAGCGTGGCGGCGGTGGGCGAGTTGGCGGCCCGACGGCCGGCCTGGGGGTTGGTGGGGCTGGCGGCGGTGGTCCTGCTCAGCCGCACGACGCGTAAGCCGCTGCACAACGTGCTGGACCGGCGGTTTTTCCGCGAGGCGTATCAAGCCGAGCAGGTCCTGGGCCAACTGGGCGCCAGGCTGGGCCAATTTTTCCAACCCGAGGAGCTGGAGGCGTATTTCCTGGACCGGTTGGCGAACGCGCTGCATCCGGCCTGGGCGGCGATCTACGCCACCGCGCCGGAGGAGGGCGCGCTGCGCCGCCAGCAGTATTTTGTTTCCCCCCACGCCGGCCCAGCGTATGATCCGCCCGAAGGTTTGGCGCGCCCGGCGGCGGCGGACTGGGATGCGCCGCGGGTGGTGGCTAGCGCCATGGATAGCTCCGACCACGGCGCCTGGGCCGGGGCCGAGGTGGTGGCGCCGCTGCGCTACCTCGATCAGGCGAGGGCCTGGCTGCTGCTGGGCCCTAAGCTCTCCGAGGAACCCTACGCCAAGCGGGATTTGGACTTGGTGGCCGCCGCGGCGGGGCAGGTGGCCAACGGCCTGGCCAACGTCACCCTGCTGGCGGAGGTGCGGCGGCGCGACCGCATCGGGCAAGAGTTGCAAATGGCGCGGTCGGTGCAGAAACGCCTGTTGCCGCAGCAACTGCCGCAGCCGGCCATGCTGGAGATCGCCGTCGAGTACGCGCCCGCCCGGGAGGTTGGCGGCGACTATTATGACGTCTTTGAGCTGGCGCCCGGCATCGTCGCTCTGGCGCTAGCCGACGTGGCTGGCAAGGGCTTCGCCGCGGCGCTACTGATGGCCAACATTCAGGCCCTGGTGCGGGCGGCGATCCGCCTCGCGCGCGATGGGCAATCGCCAGAACAGGCGTTGGCCGCCCAGGTCGCGAGCATCAATCGTGAGCTGCATCGCTCCGTGGATACCGCCCAGTTCGCCACGTTGTTTGCCGCCGTGGTGGATACCCACAGCGGCACGCTGACCTACTGCAACGCGGGCCATGAACTGCCGCTGTGCGTTCCTGCCGGCATGACGGGCGGCGCGCTGTTGGACCGCGGGGGCATCGTGCTGGGACTGTTCCCGGAAGCGGTCTACGAGGCCGCGAGCACGCCCTTCCCGCCCGGCAGCTGGCTGCTGATCTTCACCGATGGCGCCACCGACGCCATGAACCCCGCCGAGGAAAGCTACAGTCGGGAACGGCTGGAGGCTGCCGTCCGGCAGGCGATGGCGGCGCAGGGGCGGGACCTGGCGGAGACGATTGGCGCCATTGGCGCGCAGATTCAGGCCTTCGCCGGAACCCAGCCGCAATTCGACGACGTCACGCTCCTGGCGGTGCGGGCAAAATCCGCGGCTGAGGCATCCGCCGCGGCGCTCTAGACCCGCAGCGCTAGCTGCCCGGGTATTGCTTGGCCTTTAGCCGGACGGCGAGCGTGGAATCGGGGCGATACAAGACCGTAATCTTTTCACCGTAGACCAGATGGCGATCCAGCAGTTGCCGCCGCAGCGCGTCGGAATAGGAGAAGGTGCGCAGCGCGTTGCGGTTGTCAAGGCTGCGCACCGTCACCGCCACGTGGCTAAACACCTGCACGTACCCCTTATACGCGGCCAGCTTGGGCGTTTTTGCCGCCCCTGCGGCCCCGCCCAGCAGCCCTATCGCCAGCAGCGCAATCCAGCAATGCTTGCGGATCATGGGATTGACGGTTAGCGGCCGAAACGTTTGCTGTTTTTCTCCGTGAATGCCTGCCACTTTTCCGGCAGATCATCGAGCGCGAAAATGGCGGCCACCGGGCACACCGGCACGCAAGCGCCGCAATCAATGCACTCCACGGGATCAATAAACAACTGGTCGGCGGGCTCGAAGTCCGCCTCATCCTTTTTGGGGTGAATGCAGTCCACGGGGCACGCGTCCACGCAGGCACTATCCTTGACCCCAATGCAGGGTTCGGCGATCACGTAGGCCATGAAGTCAAGGATACGGCAAAACGGCGACCGCAATGGACGGCGGGCCGATAAGCTTCGCATCGCTTCGTTCTCGGCCGCTCGGGCCGGATCGGGTACATCCGTGTACTCCTCCCGGCCCTCGCGGCCTGCTGCCTCGCGCTGTTGGCTTCTCGGCCCGCTCCGGCGTCGCTGGTCGGCCGAGTCCCGGCGGTTGCCGCCCGCGCCTAATGGCTGCTGGAAGCCGCGACCACGCCGGTAATGGGCAGATGGTCTTGGCTATCCACTTCCTTGCTGAATTGACGAAACGCTGGATAGGCAGCGGGCGGGATATAGTCGGCGGGCAGATCCACCGAGCGCCGTAGTGTCAACTGCCGGCCCGTGACCTGGTAGATGGCGCGGAACGCGCCGTAGGGGCTGGTCAAGTCGAGGTCGCGCGGAGTGGCGGGGTTGGCCAGATTCCGGGGCAGTTGGACCCGCACGTCGGTGGTCTCAAAGCTTTCCGCGGGGATCACCAGCGGATGCACCCGGCTCGGCAGTTGGGCGTACCTGGCCAACACGCCCACCGGCCCCGCCAGCCGGTCGAGTTCCCATTGAGTGCCGTTGATCTGGACGAAGCCGGGGATCTGCGCCTGGACCACGATGCTGAGGGCGCGATCGCGGGCATTGAGGCCAACCAGCTTGCCCCCCGTCGCGGTGGCGTTGGGGTAGTTCCGCAGCAGCACTTGTTGATAGATCTGCGGCAACTGCGCCGCCGGCAAACCTTGCAGCGTTTGCCGGATATCCTGCCCCAGGGGCCCGCGAAAACGGAGCGTGAGGGTCAGCGTCGCGTCGCCGTTGGTCTGAACCTGAATATTGGCGTCGGTGGCCAACTCATCCAGCGGCGACCGGGTCTGGGGAACCGTGGTAAAGGGATCGTCGGGAGAGCCGCCGACCAACAGCGCCGCGCCGCCGCGGAAGGCCGGATTGATATAGCCAGTGCGGGCGAAGGCGCCGTTCAGGTCAAACCAAGCGGTGGCGCCTTGGGGGCCAGTTACCCGCACCAACGGGTATTGGAACGTAAAGACATTCGGAATCTTCAGCGTCGAGTGATCGGTCACGGGCCGCGCCAAAGCCAGTTGCCAGGGCACGTCCACCGCGGACAATAGGCCCAAAAACACCGAGAGCCGATTGCCGCTGCGGTCCACGAAGGCTTGGCGCGCCGGCGCCAATGCCGGACCGGGCGCGGCATGAATGTTGGCCGCCACCCACTGGAACAACCGCCGGGCGCGGGCGACCGCGCCAAGCCGCGCCGGCCCCGCCGCCTGCAGGGCGGTGGCGCGCATCGCCGGCGTGTTGCGGCGGACGGCGAAGGTGGCATTGGCGTAAGACTGGCTGATTTCACCCCACGTCAGTTCGCTGCTCACCCACACTCGCGGCACCAGGTCTTGCTCCGGCGGCATATCGGGCTCGACGCCCAGAATGCGCGTGTGTTGGATCAGCCAGCGGTGCGCCACCCAGTCCCCGATCTGCGTCACCTTCGCCGGACGGGGGAAACGGGCGGTATTGATCATCAGCGGATCGCCTTTCCTGGTCAGCACCACGTACTCAGAGAAGTGGTACGGCTGCTTGGAGGAATTGAAGACGAAGAACATGTTGTTGTCGAGGGCGCCGGGCACCACCTGGGAGGGCGGCGTGTGCATGATGTAGGCGACCTCGATGTAGTCCCCGGGCGCCAGGCCCGGCATAGTCACGCTCCGCGCTCCGGGGCGGATCGTCGGCAACACCACCGTACCGTTCTGCTTGATCGTCCGGAGCAGGATCAGGTCACTGTCCGGGGGAATGTTCACCGTCTCCTGGCTGGAGATGCCGATGGAATCCAAGACTCGGAAGACTTGGTGGATATAGGCGTCCCGCGAGTTGTCCGGATTGATGCGGTCCACCATCTGATCCAAGACCAAGATGGAGTGGGCATTGGGATATTGCGCCTTGCCCGGCGCGCCTTGGATGACCTGGCGCCCATTGCGGTACCAGGGCAGCCAAAAGTCGTTGCCGGCGAGAAAATCCGCCGCGCGGCGCAACTGGGGGCGATCGTAATCGTCGGACTGGAGTGCGGCCAGGCCCTGGGCGCGACTGGCCGACAAGCTCACATCGGCGGCGGCCAGGGCAATCGCCTCGTTATAGGGAAACGCTCCCAGCGCCTGGCGCGCAGCGGTCTGGGCGGCGGCGGTTTGCCCGGCCGCGAGCAGGGCGCGGAGATAGTCCTGGCGGATGGAGGCCGCGGAAGGCTCGGCGGCCACGGCGCGTGCCAACAGCGTGGCGGCGCGCTGGGGCTGGCCATGGTGCAGCCAGAAGCGTCCCAGCATCGAGGCGGAGCGGGGATCGCGGGCCAGTTGCGCTTCCAGCCGCTGGGAGCGCAGCGCGTCTCCCATCTGGTTGTAGAACTCCAACCCGTCGGTCAGCCGGCCCCAGCCGCTGGGCGTCTCCGCCAGGGCGTAGGCCAGGGCGCGGCGCGCCTCCGGCAGCCAATCGCGCTGCAGGTCTAAGTGAAACGCGGCCCAGTCGCACGGCGCATAGCCGCGACCGGCGCAGCGGGCATAGCTGGCGGCGGCGGCATTGGGCTTGCCCTCCGCCTGGAGAATGCCGCCGATGCGACCAAAAGCGGGCAGGGCGGTGGGATCGGTGGCCGCAGCGGTGCGCGCCGCCTGCTCCCCCTGGGCCGTCGCCCAGGACTCGCTGGCATCCGGCAGGGCCAGCGTATCCTTGGCCAGCGCCAGCCACACCGGCGTGGCGTTGGGAGCCAAGTGGGCAGCGTGCTTCAGCGCCACCCTCGCCGCCTCGGGGTCCCCGTCCTGCATCAGTTCCACGCCCTGCACCCACAACGCCACCGGATCATCGGCGTGGGCCCGCAGTCGGAGCCGGGCCCATGCGGCCAATGTGGCCGGCGCCGCCAGCAAGGCGGGGGCGCCGGCCACATGGGCGCCGGCGGGCAAGCCGCGGACGCCGAGCAGGCCCGCGCCGCCGGGCCTTGCACCCGCCAAGGGCCGCAGCATACAACTGAAGTGGCGGTCGCCCTCCCCGCCCAGTTTCATCAGCAGCCGGTTCCATCCCGCTCGCAGCCGCACCGCCGCCACCGCCGCCGCGGGATGATACGAGGACCGCAGATCGTCGCGCAGCACGGTCCGGCCATTGATCTGCAGTTGCCATGAGGTGGGCGCATAGACGCGCAGCAGAAACGGTCCGGTCCGCGACACCTGCACCCAAGTTTCGGCGTATTCCACCCCGCGGTCGCTCCACGCGCCGGGAAACGCCACCACGCCCCGGTCAGCGGTGAACGGCAGGCCGCCGCGGAGTTGGCCGCCGTCGGCATACTTCGCCGCGACGGTTTTCTCGATCGGGAAGGCCCGGTCGAAATCCAAGTTCCGCCATTGACCAAATGGCCCGAACAGCATCCAGCGCCTTGGCCGCCCGGCTAGGGCGCTGGCTTGGGCGCGAGTCAGCTTCAACCCCGGCGCATCCACCAGCGAGAGCAACGGCCGGCCCAGCATATAGGCGGTGGCCGGGTCCTCGAGCCGGCCGGCCAGGATACGGCGCAACTCCGGCGCGGCGTCCAGAGCCACGCGGCCTTCGGCAGAAAGGGTGCCGCTAAGCTGGCGCGCCGCCAGCTCAGCGGCGGGATCATCCGGCGCCAACCGAATCAGCTTCAAGGCCGCCCGCATTTCCCGCTGCTGGTGGCCGTTCATCCATTCCCATACCATCTGCTCCCAGGCCAGGCGTGCGCTCGCCGGCTGCTCCCGGGCCGCCAGAGTTAAGGTCCGCCCGGCCTGGGCGCGCACCGCCGCATCGCCGTAGAACATCTCCAGCCAGGCGGCGTCCGTCCTTCCCGCGGCGCCGCGCGCCTGGGCGCGTTGCCATGCCGCCCGCCATGCCCCACTCGCCGGTCGTGGCAGGCCATCTAGCAGGGAGGCCGCCGCGGGCCGCGGCGGCGC
>JBOGKW010000089.1:0-13010 GCA_050746205.1 Terriglobales bacterium
ACACGGTGCTGGTGATCGAACATGACGAAGCCACCATCACCCGCGCCGATCATGTGCTCGATCTGGGTCCCGGCGCTGGCCGCCATGGCGGCGAATTGGTCGCCGCCGGCACGCCCGCCGAGATCGCCGCCAACCCCGCGTCGCTGACCGGCCAGTACCTGGCCGGCGTGCAGCGCATCCCGGTGCCGCCCGCCCGCCGCGGGGCCGCCGGCGCGCTGGTGATCGAGGCCCCGCGCGAGCACAACCTGCGCGGCCAGGATGTCACCATTCCCTTGGGCGTCATGACCGCCTTGACCGGCGTTTCCGGCGCGGGCAAGAGCACGCTGATGAACGACGTTCTGTACCCGGCGCTGATGCGCCACCTCTACGGCGCCCGCGTCGGCGCGGCGGCCGGCACGGCGCGGAGAAACTACGGCGGCTTGCGCGGCGCGGAGCTGCTGGACAAGGTGATTCGCATTGACCAGGCGGCGATCGGCCGCACGCCCCGTTCCAACCCCGCCACCTACACCGGCGCGCTGGGGCCCATCCGCGAACTCTTCGCCCAACTGCCGCTCTCGCGCGAGCGCGGCTACGGCCCCGGCCGCTTCAGCTTCAACGTCGCCGGCGGGCGCTGCGAGGCCTGCCGCGGCGCAGGCCAGCGGCGGATCGAGATGAACTTCTTGCCCGACGTATTTGTGCACTGCGAGGTCTGCGGCGGGCGCCGCTACAACCGCGAGACGCTGGAGCCGCGCTTCCATGGAGCCTCCATCGCCGACGTGCTGGAGGCACCGGTGAGCGAAGCCCTCCGCCTGTTCGCCCAGGTGCCCCGCGTGCACCGCACATTGGAGACGCTGGCGGCCATCGGCCTCGGCTATGTCCATCTGGGCCAATCGGCCACCACGCTCTCCGGCGGCGAGGCGCAGCGCGTCAAGCTGGCCAAGGAGCTGAGCCGCCGCCAGACCGGACGCACCCTGTACCTGCTTGAGGAGCCGACCACGGGTCTGCACTTTGATGACGTGCGCAAGCTGCTGGAGGCCCTGGCCCAGTTGGTCGCCTTGGGCAACACGGTGCTGGTGATCGAACATAATCTCGATGTCATCAAAAGCGCCGACTGGGTCGTGGATTTGGGCCCGGAGGGAGGCGAGGAGGGCGGGCGGGTGGTCGCTGCGGGCACGCCGGAGCAGGTGGCGGCCACGCCCGGCAGCCACACCGGCGCGGCGCTGCGCGCCCTGCTGGGGGCAGCCTAGTCCGGAGGCAGCGATGCGGGTGCTGGTCATCGAAGACGAACGGCGGCTGGCGGAGAACGTGGCGCACGGGTTGCGCGAAAACGCCGGCTATGCCGTGGACATCGCCGACGACGGACAGCAGGGCGCGTTTCTGGCCGCCACCAACGACTATGATTTGGCGATCGTGGATCTGATGCTGCCCAAGCTCAGCGGCCAGGACCTGGTCCGCCGCTGGCGCGCCGAGGGCAGCGAATTACCGGTGCTGATCCTGACGGCGCGGGATGAAAAGGCCACGGTCGTGGCGCTGCTCAATGCCGGCGCCGACGACTACGTAGCCAAGCCCTTCGACCTGGGCGAATTGCTGGCCCGCGCCAAGGCCCTCATCCGCCGCGGCAAGGGCCGGCCCGCGCCGCTGCTGCGCCTCAGCGATTTGGAGATCAACACCGCCGAGCGCAGCGTGCGCCGCGGCGGCCGGATTGCCCACCTCACCCCGATGGAGTACCGGGTGCTGGAATACCTGGCCCATCGGCCGCGCGCCGTGGTCTCCAAGGAGGAGTTGCTCGAGCATCTCTACGACTACAACTGGGAGAAGTTCAGCAACGTCATCGAGGTCTATATCTCCGGCCTGCGGCGCAAAATCGACGCGGGCGGCGCGGTCAAGCTGATCCACACGCTGCGCGGCCAAGGCTACGCCCTGCGGGATGAGAGCGGGGATGAGGCCCAGGCCAGGGGCGGGGGAGGCTAGCCGATGCGCGGCGCCTCGCTGGGGCGGCGGCTAATCCTCGCCGTCATTTTGTCGCAGTTGTTGATGGCCGCGGGGCTGCTGGCGGCGGGCGAGTGGTTCACGCGCCGGGAGCTCCTGCGTGCCTTTGATACGGCGCTGCGTGGCCGGGCGGCGACGCTGGCGGCCTCAGTGCGCTACAACGGGCAAGGGCCGGGCGTCATCTTCGATCCCGCCCTGGTGCCGCCCTCGGCCGACCACCGCCATCCGGACCGCTTTGCGATCTGGGAACAGATCCCCGGCCGGCCGGGGATGCTGCCGGTGGCGCTCTCCCAGCCCGCGCCGCCGCCCATGGCGGCGGGCGAGAGCGGATTCCAGCGCCTGCAACTCCAGGGCGTGCCCTATCGCGGCCTCATCCTGCGACGGCTCCCGGTGCTGGACACCGAAGAAGGCCTGCGCGGCCCGCTGCCCCGGCTCATTATTTATTACGCCGCTCCCATGCTGGCGCTGCAGCGCCGCCTCACCGCCCTGGCCATTGCCATCGCCGGCGCCAGCCTGCTATTGCTGCTGCTGGCCTGCGCCTTCGCCGCCTGGGCCATTCGTCGCGGCCTTCGGCCTTTGCACCAATTGGCGCGCCAGGCGGAAGGCATCTCGGTGCGCAACTGGGACTTCCAGGCGCCGGAGCCGGCGCGGGCCACCACCGAACTGGCGCCGCTGGCCAAGGCCCTGGAGCGAATGCTGGCCGGGCTGCAGGCGGCCTTTCGCCAGCAGCACGATTTTTTGGCCGACGCGGCGCATGAACTGAAGACGCCAGTGGCGATTCTGAAGTCCTCGCTCCAGACGCTGCTACAACGGCCCCGCCCCGCGGAGGAGTACCGCGCCAGCGCCGCGTCGGCGCTGGAGGATGTGGAGCGCCTCGAGGTGCTGCTGGCGCGCATGTTGCAACTGGCGCGGGCGGAGCAACGGGCCGACAGCGGCGCACCTGCCCAGGAGCCCGTCTCCGTCGCCGCCACCTGCGACGCCGCCCGCGGCCGCTTGCTGCCCCTGGCCCGGGCCCGCGCCGTGGCCCTCCGCTTGGGCGAGGAGATGGCCGAGCTTAGCGTGGCCGCCGATGCCGAAGAGCTGGAATTGGTCTGGACCAATCTATTGGAGAACGCGCTGCGCCATACCGCGGCTGGCGGTTGGGTGGCCATCCGCTGCCGCCGCGAGGGCGGCGAAGCGGTGGTCGAGGTCGCCGACAATGGCAGCGGCATCGGCGCCGAGGAACTGCCCCGGTTGTTTGAGCGCTTCCACCGTGGCGATAGCTCCCGCGCCCGTCAGACCGGCGGCTTCGGCCTGGGCCTCGCCATCAGCAAGGCGATCATCGAGGCCTACCGCGGGCGGATCGCCGTGGCCAGCGAACTCGGTCGGGGCACCACCGTCACCGTGCACCTGCCCGCCGCCGCGGCCGCCGGTGACGCGCCCTTGGGTTCGCTGCGGCTCGGGGCCCCGTCGTAGGCGGGCGGCCCTCCCGCCTTTGTCGCCTGGGGCAGGCGCCCGGCCTGCCCGCGCCTAGCTCATCACGCCGCCTTCAGTTGGACTTCAGGCGGCCTATGCACCATAGAGGTGTGTCAGGACGACCGGGGTTGACCGCGGAATCAGGGTCTCACAGGGCCAGCAGACGAAACCAGCGGCGGCTCTGGGTGGGCGCCGGGCTGGTAGCGCTGGCGCCGTTGGCCTGGGCGCAATCCGGAAGCTTGCCAGCGGCGCCGGACGCGCATAGCCCCGCGGTCGCCGCCAGCGCGCGGGTGGCGGGACCGGCGATCAGCCTGGCGCAGGCGCTGCGGCTGGCGGCAGCCAACAGCCCCAAGTTTCAGTTGGCCGTCGAGCAAGCGGGCGCGGCGCGGGACAACCAGACCATCGCGCGGGCGGCGCTGCTGCCCTCGGTGGCCTTCGACAACGGCTACCTCTACACGCAGGGAGGCACCGGCGTGCCGGTGCCTCGCTTCATCGCCAACAACTGGGTTCACGAATACACCAGCCAGGGATCGGTACACGAGACGTTGCTGGGGGGCGGGCTCTGGGCCGGGCTGGGCCGGGCGCGGGCCCAGGCGGCGCTGGCTCGGGATCAGCTTGCGGTGGCGCGGCGCGGCTTGCGGCTAGCCGTCACCACGGATTACTATGCCCTGCTGGCGGCGCAGACACGGTCCCAGGCCGCGCGGGCGGGCGTGGCGGCGGCACGGCGCTTTTACGGCCTCAGCCGGGAGCTGGAAGCCGGCGGCGAAGTGGCGATGGCGGATGTCGTCAAGGCGGAGTTGCAACTGGAAACCGCCGAGCAAGCGCGGCGTCAGGCGCGGCTGGTGTCGGAGCAGGCGCGGCTGCAATTGGCCGTGCTGCTGTTTCCGGACTTCCAGGATCGCTTTCGCCTGGTCAATGACCTGGCGGCAGCTCCGCCGCTGCCCGATCCGGCACGGGTTGCGGCGCTGGCGCGCCATCGCAATCCCCAGCTGGGGGCGGCGCTGGCCGCCTTGCACGCGGCGCGGCAGCAGGTGGCGATGGCGCGCGACGCCTATCTCCCCTCGCTGTCGCTGGACTATTGGTACGGCATAGATGCCGAGCATTTCGCCGTCCGTGCTCCGAATGACGCCAATTCGAACGCGCCGGCGCTGGGCTCGGCGGCGCAGGTAACGCTGACCATTCCCGTCTGGGATTGGGGGGCGCGCGCTGCCCGGTTGGACCAGGCCCAGCGGGCACAAAAACAGGCCCGGCTCAGCTTGAGCTACGCTCAGCGGGCGCTGCTGGCCGGCTTGCAAGGCGACTACGCCGCGGCGCGCACGGCGCAACAGGACTTGCAGTCCCTTCGCCGTGCCGCGCGGCTGGCGGCGCAGAGCCTGCGCCTGACCCATTTGCGTTATCGGGCCGCGGTGGCCACGGCGTTGGAGGTGGTGGACGCGCAGCAGGCGCTGATCGCCGCGCGTGACAACTTGGCCGACGGGGAGGCGCGCTACCACGTGGCGCTGGCGCGGCTGCAAACCTTGACGGGGGCCTTCTGAGCCGTGCCCGAGACGACGATGGCGCCGGCATGGGCATAGGACGAGCAGCCGCGGGCGCGGCGCTGGTGTTGCTGGTGGCGCTGGCCGGGATTGGTTGCGGTTCTTCGCCGCCGCCTGCGGCGCCGGTGGCGACGGTCGGAGAGGCCGTGGTGCGGCGCGCCACGTTGACGCGGGTCGTCACCGCTGAGGCCGTCTTGTACCCCCTCCAGCAGGCCGTCCTCACGCCCAAGATCAGCGCGCCGGTGGACCGCTTTTACGTGAACCGCGGCGACCGGGTGCGCCAGGGTGAGTTGGTCGCGGTGCTCGACAACCGGGACCTCAAGGCCGCGGTGTTGCAGGCCCAGGGGGCGTACGAGCAGGCGCAGGCCGGCTATCTCAGCCTGACTGGCGCGACCCTGCCGGAGCAGGTGCGCACCGCGCAGTTGAACCTGGCCAGCGCCCAGCAGGCGCTGGATGCCGCGCGGCGCATCTACCAGAGCCGCCGGAACCTGTATGCCCAGGGCGCGCTGCCGCGCATCACCCTGGACCAAGCGCACGTGGCTTACGCCCAGGCGGAGGCGGCCTACCGGGAGGCGGAACAGAAGGTGCAGCGGCTGACCGCGGTGGGCCGGACGCAGCAACTCCGGGCGGCCGCCGGTCGCGTGGCGGCGGCCCAGGGGCAGTACCAGGCGGCGCAGGCGCAGTTGGCCTATTCCTACATTCGCAGTCCCATCAATGGCGTGGTCGCCTCGCGGCCCGTCTATCCTGGCGAGCTGGCCACCACCAGCGCGCCGCTGATGACCATCATGAACCTGCGGTCGGTCGTCGCCCGGGCGCACCTCAGCCAGCAACAGGCGGCGCTGGTGCAGGTGGGCGACCGGGCCACCCTAGCGGCGCCGGGCGGAACGAGGGCGCGAGGCGCGGTGACCGTGGTGAGCCCGGCGGTGGACCCGAACAGCACGACGGTGCAGATTTGGGCCCAGGCGCCGAATCCGGCGCTGCGCCTGCGGCCGGGCTCCGCCGTCGCGCTGAGCATCCGCGCCGGCCAGGTCGCTAACGCCGTCGTCGTCCCCGCGGTCGCGCTGCTCACCGATAGCCTCGGCGCGCAGAGTGTCCTGGTGGTAGTTCACGACGTGGCCGAGCAGCGGGCCGTGAGCGTAGGCGTCGAACAGGGCGGCGAAGCGCAGATCCTCCGCGGCTTGCAGCCCGGCGAAACCGTGGTTACCACCGGAGCCTTTGGCCTGCCCAGCGGCACGCGGGTCCAGCCAGCGCCCCAGGGTGGCGCGGCCAGCGGGGCGGCGGGCGCGGCGCCCAAAGGCGATTAAGGTGCCGGACGAGGCTCCACGGCGGGGCGGAAGCTGGCTGTCGCGCCACGCGCGGCCGGTCCTGTTCTTGGTGATCGTGCTGGCGCTGATGGGCGCCTATGAGGCGATCCACATTCCGATCGGCGTCTTTCCCGCCACCAACTTTCCCCACATCGTGGTCGGTGTCAGCAATGGCGTCATGCCCATCAATCAGATGCTGGTCACCATCACCCGGCCCGTCGAGGAGGCGGTCAACAGCGTGCAAGGGCTGGAGACGGTGCGCTCCATCACCAGCCGCGGCCAGGCCGAAATTGACCTGTTCTTCAACTGGAAGGTCAACATGTTCCGCACCTTGCAGCGGGTCAACGCCGCGCTGGCCCGGGTGCGCGGCCGCCTGCCGCCGACGGCGGCGCTGAGTTCGGTCCGGCTGCGCTTCAGCAGTTATGAGGTCTTCGGCTACAGCATGACCTCGCGCGTCCTGCCGCCGACCCGGTTGTGGCAGATCGCCACCTACGATCTGGCCCCCCAGCTGAACCGCCTCGACGGCGTGGCGCGCGTCTTCGTCCAAGGCGGGCAGCAGCCGGAGTTTCACATCATCCCCGACCCCGCGGCCATGCTGGCGGCGGGGGTGACGGTGCAAGACCTCCTGGCCGCCGTGGGCCGGACGAACACCATTTCCTCGCCGGGCTTGCTCAACCAGAACCATCAGCTCTACCTCGGGCTGGTCACCGGCCAAGTGCAGACGCCAGCCGAGCTGGCGAAGGTTGTGCTCAAGGTGACCCCGGATGGCGCCCCGGTTCGCATCGGGGACGTCGCAAGGGTCGAGCCGGCCGTGAAGCCGGTCTACACAATCGTGACCGCCAATCAACAGCCGGCGGTGCTGCTGAACATTGACCGCCAGCCCGGCAGCAATCTGATGGCGGTGGGCCGGGAAGTGCACGCCAAGATCCGGCAATTGCAGCGCCGGCTCCCGCCGGGCGTGGTGATCCATCCGTTCTATGACCAGTCGCAGATGGTGGGGGCGGCGATCGCAAGCGTCCGCGACGCCATCGTGCTGGGCATCATCCTGGCCTCGATCATCATGGTCGTGTTTCTCCGTGACTGGGGCACCTCGATCGTCGCCGGACTGGTCATCCCGGCGACCATGCTGATCACCTTCATCTTTTTGAAGGCCATCGGGCAAAGCTTCAACCTGATGACCTTGGGCGGGCTGGCGGCGGCGGTCGGCCTGATCATAGACGACGCCATCGTCGTGGTCGAAAACATCGTCCTGCACCGGGAGGCGGGCGAGGGGCGGTGGCGGTCCATTGACCTGGCGATCCGGGAGCTGGGCGTGGCGCTGCTGGGCTCGACCTTCACCCCGATCGTGGTCTTTTTGCCGCTGATCTCGATGTCGGGTTTGACCGGATCCTTTTTCCGCGCCCTCGCCATCACCATGTCCATCGCCCTGCTGACCTCCCTCGTGCTGGCGGTCAGCTGGACGCCGGCGCTCAGCCAGTACCTGATCCGGAAGGGAGCCGGCAACGCGGAGCCGGACGCTGGGGGGATGGCGGCGGCGCCGGAGGGCGTGCTGCGCCTGCATGAGGTCGAGGAGAGCGGGTTTTTCGGCCGCGTGATCCGCTATTACGAGCGCTGGCTGACGCCGGCGTTGAAGAAGCCCGCTTGGCTAGCCCTGGGCTGCGCGGCCCTCATCGCCGTCTCGCTGGTGACCTACCACGATTTGGGCAGCGGTCTTTTGCCCCACATGGACGAGGGCGCCTTCACCCTGGACTACATCACCCCGCCGGGCAGTTCGCTGGCCGAGACCAACCGCATGGTGCAGGCCATTCTGCGCATCGTGCACAGCATTCCGGAGGTGCAGAGCACCTCGCGGCGCACCGGGTTGCAGTTGGGCTTCGCCACCGTCACCGAGGCCAACACCGGCGACATTTCGGTCAAGCTGAAGTCGCATCGCTCCCGCGGCATTGACACCATCATCGCCCAGGCGCGGCGGGAGATCGCGCAGCAGGTGCCGGGCGTCGAGGTGGACTTCACCCAGCAACTCCAGGACATGATCGGCGACTTGACCAACGTCCCGCAGCCGGTCCAGATCATGCTGTTCTCCCCCGACGGGGCGCTGCTCGACCACTGGGCGCCGCTCGTGGCGGACAAGATCGGCTCGCTCCCGGGCCACCATATCGTGGACATTGATAACGGCGTCGAGAGCACCATCAGCGGGCCGGCGGTGGTCTTCCGGGTAGACCCGGCGCGGGCGGCGCGGGCGGGTTTTACGCCGGCGGAAGTGGCCACCGATGCCGGGGCAATCCTGCGCGGGACGGTGGCGCCGACACCGGTGGTGGTCAACAACCGCGCCTTCACCATCCGCGTCCGCTATCCGGCGGCCAACCGCGCGAGCTTGGCGGCGATGCGCAACACGCTGCTGGTGAGCGCCAGCGGGAGCACGGCCACGCTCGGTTCGCTGGCGTCGGTCCAGTTGCTGCCGCCCCAAACGGAGATTTTGCAGCAGAACCTGCAGCGCTACGTGGCGGTGACGGCGCGGCTGCAAGGGACCGATCTGGGGACGGGCATGCGCCAGGTCAAGCGCGCCGTCGCGGCGCTGGGCCTGCCCGCCAGCATCCGCGTCGTCTATGGCGGGACCTACGCGACCCAACAGCAATCCTTCCATGACCTGGTGGTGGTGCTGGTGTTGGCGGTGGTCCTGGTCTTTGTCGTCCTGCTGTTCGAGTTTGGCAACTTTTCCGCCCCGGTCGCCATTCTCTGCTCGGCCATTTTGTCCACCAGCGGAGTGCTGTTCGCCCTGTGGATCACGCGGGTGGACTTCAACATCGCTTCCTTCATGGGTCTGATCATGGTGGTCGGCATCGTCGCCAAAAACGGCATTCTCCTGCTCGATGCCGAGCAGAAGTACCGGGCCCAGGGCGTTTCGGCCTTCGTCGCCGCGGTGCAGGCGGGGCGGCGGCGCTTGCGGCCGATCGTGATGACCGCCATGGCGGCGGTGGCCGGCATGTTCCCGCTGGCGCTGGGCATCGGCTCGGGCTCGCAAATGCTCCAGCCGCTGGCCATCGCCGTCATCGGCGGCATCTTGATTTCGATGGTCCTTAGCCTGGTCGTGACCCCGGCGGTGAACTACTACATCATCGGGCGCGGCCCGCGCCGGCCGCCGGCGCCCCGCCGCGATTCGGCGGCGCCCGGCTCGCCGCGGCTGCTAAGTTCCGCACAGTGAATTTCATGGCCAACCACTTTGCCCTTCTCTACGATCTGGTTCCGGACTATCTGGAGCGCCGTGGCGCTTTCCGCGGTCAGCATCTGGCCTTGGCCCAGGAGGCGGCGCGGCGCGGCGAGTTGCTGCTGGGCGGTGCCTTCGCCGAGCCCGCCGACGGCGCGCTGCTCCTGTTCCGCGCCAATGACGTGGCCGCGGTCGAGGCCTTCGCGCGCGCCGATCCATATGTCGAGCACGGCTTGGTCACCCGCTGGCGCATCCGCCCCTGGACGGTGGTCGTGGGCACGCTGCTGTAGCCGCCTGGCCGCGCCAAAGCCGCGAATCGCAGTGGGGCAGGCGTCCCGCCTGTCCGCGTCCGACGGAGCTGTTTTCCTGGCTGGCAGCCGAGACGGCTACCCTAACGGGCGGGGCCCGTGGGACAGGCGTCCTCGCCGGTCTGCGCCTGAGGCAGGCGTCCCGCCTGTCCGCGTCCGACGAAGCTGTTTTCCTGGCTGGCAGCCGAGACGGCTGCCCTACGGACGGGGCCCGTGGGACAGGCGTCCTCGCCTGTCTGCGCCGGAGCCAGGCGTCCCGCCTGTCCGCGTCCGACGGAGCTGTTTTCCTGGCTGGCAGCCGAGACGGCTACCCTACGGGCGGGGCCCGTGGGACAGGCGTCCTCGCCTGTCTGCGCCAGAGGCAGGCGTCCCGCCTGCCAAACCCGCAGCGCTCCGGCCCGTATCGCCCGGCTCACGCCCGGGGCTGGCACGCGCCGCAGCCGGGCCGCTCACGGCGTCCGCGGCGGGCGGCGATTGTCGAGCTGGCCCAGCAGCTGTCGCGCCGCCGCGAACATCCGGGGCGTGGGGGCGGCGTCGGCGCTTTCTACGTCGCCCAGCAGCCCGGCCAAGGCGCCATTAAGGGCGGCGAAGCGTTGCGCCGCAGCCGCCGCATTCCGGCGCTGCGCCGCCTGGTAGCCGGCAAAACTGCTACGCATCCCCGCCATGACGGCTCGCGCGAGCGCTAACTGGGCGGCCAATGCCCGCTGGGGTGCGGCGCCGCGCGGGTCGGGACGGATGGTCAGCGGCTGGCGGTAGGTTTGGCCGGAAACGGTCAGCGCTAGCGTGTAGCGGCCAGGCAGCGCCAGCGGCCCGCGCGGATCGAGCGGCGTGCCGTGCACCAGCGCCGTCATGGGATAGGAGTGGCCCAGCGACGCCGGCGCGGCATACCGCAGATCCCAGACGAAGCGGTTCATTCCCGCTCGCGCCGGCAGAGGCTCGGCGGGAGCCATCCAATAGGCCGCGATGGTCGGCCACTTGGGGCCGGTCGGAGCCGGCGGCGGCGCGCTGGTGAAGCGGCGCACGAGGCGGCCGGAGGCGGAATAGATGGCTAGCGCGATCGGCGCCGCGGGCGCCGATCGCAACGTGTAATCCAACACCGCGCCGGCAGGCGGGTTGGCGCCGGCGGGCACCTCCGGCGGCGGCGGCGTGTCCGTGTTCACGTCACGCCGGATGCGGTAAGCCGCCGCCGGACGGAACAGGTGGGCGGGCGCGGCGGCGACCGCGGCGTCGAGCTGCCGCAGCGGGCTCAGGTCGTCGAGGATCCAGATCGCGCGGCCGAACGTGGCCGCCACCAGGTTGCCGGCCCGCAGGCGCAAATCCCGCACCGCAACCGTGGGCAGGTTCAACTGCAGCGACTGCCAGCGGCCGCCGTCATCAAAAGAAACGTAGACACCGGTTTCCGTGCCCGCGTACAGCAAACCCCGGCGCAGCGGGTCGGCCCGCACCACGCGGACAAAGCTACCGTTGGGAATCCCCGCCGCGATGGCCTGCCAGCTTTGGCCATAATCCCGAGTGCGATAGATATACGGCTGCAGGTCGCCCCAGAGATGGCGGTCCACGACGGCATAGGCCGCGGCCGGATCGAACGGCGAAGCCTCGATCATGGTCACGGTATCGAACGGTCCAAGCGCGGAGAGACGCGCCGTCCGCCAATGCCTGCCGCCGTCTTGTGTCACCTGGATCAGGCCGTCGTCGGTGCCTGCCCACAGCACTCCCGCGCGCAGCGGAGAAGGCCCCAGGGCGGAGATCGCCGCCCAATGCCGGCGGGTTTTGCCCAGGGCGATTTGCCGGGGGGGCAGATCCGGCCGGAGCGTCAGGTCGGGACTGATGCGCCGCCAGTGCCGGCCCCCGTCCGCCGTCGCCAGCACAAATTGAGTTCCCTCCAGCAGCACGCCGGGATGCAAGGGAGAAAACAAAAACGGCGGCGCCGCCGCCTGCCGGTACGGTCCAAAGGCATAGCGGTAGGCGGCGCCCGCCGTCTCTGCTGGGGTCACGTTCAGGATCTGCCCGGAGGGGCGCGTCAGGCGGCGGATTTCCCCCCCATCCCCGCTGGCAAACACCCACTGCGGCCGCGCCGGATCCGGTTGGATATAGCCGTATTCGTACGCGCCCATGGCCGGCCGCCAGTCCCGTGGCCCGATAGCGCCGAAGACGCCGCGGCTGCGGACCTCGAACGAACCGCTGTCCTGCTGCGTTCCGTAGATGCGGAAGGGGAAACGCCGGTCGGTGGCAATGTGGTACACCTGCGCGGTCGGCTGGTTGTACCAACTGCTCCAGGTGCGGCCGGCGTTGAGGCTGACACTGGCGCCCTGATCGCTGCCCAGGATCATTTCGCTGCTGGCGCAGCCCGCGGCGCTGGCCAACGGCAGGCAGGGGCTGCCGGGATCCATCCAGAGAACGTGGTAGTCGTCCCCGCCGGGGGCGCCCTTCAGCACCGAGAAGGTCTGGCCCCCGTCGGTGGAACGGTAGAACGACGTCTTCACGACATAGACGACGTTCCGATTTTGCGGATCCATCCATACCCGGCCGAAATAGCCGTCACGATCTCCGGCGGCGATGCGCGGGTCGCGGGTGATGCTCCGCCATGTGGCGCCCCCGTCGTCGGAGCGAAACAGCCCGCCGGGCCGATGCTGGTTGCCGCGGCAGATCACCGCCAGGACGCGACCGCCCGCCGCCGCCAGCCCAACCCGGCCCATCCGCCAGTCGGGCAGGCCGTGGCCGGAGAGCCGCCGCCAACTGCGTCCGCCATCGGCGGACTTGTAGATCGCGCCACCGCCTTCGCCGCCCCCGGTCAGCGCGGCCGGCGGCACGGCGAGTTGGTGCCGCCAGGCCGCGGCGTAGATCACCCCGGGACGGGCCGCGTCCGCGGCCAGATCCACGACGCCGGTTTCGGCGTCCACAAACAGAGTTTGGGTCCAGGTCCGGCCGCCATCCACGGTCCGGTAGACGCCGCGGCGCCGATCCGGAGCGCTGGCCCGCCCCAGCGCCGCCACCAGCACCGTGTCGGGGTCTTTGGGGTCTATCCAGATGGCCCCAATATGCTCGGTATGGGCTAAGCCAATATGGCGCCAATGTCGGCCGGCGTCATCGGAACGCCAGACGCCATCGCCGCGATTGACGGCCCCGAACGCGGTGGTGCCCGCGGTGACATCTCCGGTGCCGATATAAAGGATGCGCGGGTTCGACGGCGCCACGGCGATGGCGCCAATGGAGGGCACGCCCGCCTGGTCAAAGA
>JBOGKW010000090.1:0-13004 GCA_050746205.1 Terriglobales bacterium
AAATCCTGGCCCGCTGCCGCCCGCTCCGCGTGGTGGAGGTGCCTTTCCGCTTTGCCCGCCGGCAAGCCGGCCGCAGCAAAGCCGGATTCGGGGTCACCGCGCAGTTTTTGCGCCAATTGATCGCCTTAGCCGCCGCAGCGGGCGAACTCCGGAAGATGGCCTGCTTCGCCGCGGTCGGCTTGAGCGGCGTCGCCGTGAACTTCGCGGCGTTCGCCAGCCTGCACCATCTCGGCGTCGCCCTGGCCCCGGCCGCCGCCTTGGCCTGCGCCGCCGCCATCGCCAACAACTTCACGGGAAATGAGCTGGTCACCTTCCGCGCCGCCGCGCAAGCCGATCCCGGGGCCCGCGCAGTCACCCGCCGCTTTCTCCGCTTCTTCGCCTTTTCCCTGATCGGGCTCGGGCTCGATACCGCCGCGGTCGCGATGCTGACGCCGGAGATCGGCTGGGTGCTGGCGCTCGCGCTGGGCATTGGTCTGGCTGCCAGCTGGAACTTCGCCGCCAACGCCACCTTGACCTGGCCGGTGCCTGCCCCTGCCCCGTCCCGGCCCGTGGCCCCGAAAGCCGTCGCCGTGGCGGCTGAACCGCTGCGCGTGGCCGCAGAGCGGCTCAGCCGCCCGATTCTGGAGGGCCCCGCCGCTAGCGGGGCCCGCGGCTGGGCTTCGCCCACCGGCAACGGAGGCCCGCTGGCGCTGAGGGCGTCTCCGGGTTGCCGCGAATAGAATTGCTGCATGTCCGCCCCCAGCGCCCTGCGACCTGACGCTCCGTTATCTCCCGCTCAACACCCAGGCGCACGCTCCAGCGGCTGGCTCTGGCTGCCCGCCATCGTTACCGGGTTCGTTGCCCTTGTCGCCGCTTCGTATCCGGTCGCCCGCGCCTTTTACCTGACGGGCTTCGGATTTAATGAAGGCTGGAACGTGTTTGCAGCCCAGATGGTGTTTCATGGGCAGAAGGTCTATGCTCATCCGCCCGCCTGGACGGACTTCAACTATCCCGCACTGTCGTTTCACATCGTCGCCTGGCTGCACGCCCTAGGCGCTTCGTATTTGTTCGCCGGCCGCTTCCTGTCGCTGGGCGCGCTGCTAGCTTCCTGCCTACTCGTGGCCTGGATCGCGCACCGCTTGGGGGCGGCGGCGCGCCATGCGGTCTTCGCCGGTCTGTTCTGCCTCGCCATCTTCGCCATTGCCGCCCGCTCCTATGTGGGCCTGGACGATCCGCAGATCTTGGCGCAGATGTTTTTCCTCGCCGGGCTGTACGTTTACGTTAGCGGCGAACCCAGTTGGGGCCGGCTGGCGGCGGTGGCCGCGCTGTTCGTCATCGGCGGCAACATCAAGCACAACCTGGTGGATTTTCCGTTGGCCGTGTTGCTCGATCTGCTGCTGACCAGCCGCCGCGCAGCGGTCAGGTTTATTGCGCTCGGCGTGGCCTTCTTGGGGATCTCGATCGCCTGGGAGATCTGGGCCAACGGTCCCTACTTCGTCGCCAACCTGCTCTCGGCGCGGCGGTATCTCCTCTCCAGCGCCTGGCTGAGGCTGTTCCGTTGGGGCGTCGCACCCGTCGAGATTGCCGCCATTGCCGCCGCGCTGTGGAGTCTGGCCCACCTGCGCCCCGGCCGGGCGCGGGTGGTGGCGGTGTGGTTCTGGTGCGCACTCGGGGTCGGCTTTATCTTCGGCGGTGGCGACGGGGTCGGGCTCAATTCCTATTTTGACTGGTTCCTAGCCACGGCCATCATCGCCGCTCTGTTCATTCCCTGGCTAATGGGACGGCAGCAGTGGATGCCACGGCAGCGGGCCGGGCGCAGGGCGGAGTTGGCCATCCCGCTGGTGCTGTTGCTCTCCCTGGGGCCGGCTTGGTTCCGGCGCTCGACCCACTACCCCCATAAGCAGTTCCACCTGACCGACATGTTCAAACTGCCGGGGCGCCAAACTCGCTTCCAGCTACAGGTGCGCTTCCTCCGCCAGCATCCCGGCCCGGCGCTCTGCACCGACCTGCTGCTCTGCGCTCGCGCTGGCAAGCCCTATGTCTACGATCCGTTTGATGCCAGCGAGCGCGTCCTCACCGGACAACTGAACCCCGCGCCACTGGTTGACCGGGTTCGCCGCCAGCAGTTCAGCGTCATTCAGGTCCTGCGACCGGTGGCCTATTACCAGCACATCACTAGCGTTTTGATCTTCCCGCCGCTGGCGGACGCCATCGCCCACCATTACCGCTTGGCCTTCCATTCCCGCCGCAGCTACATCTACGTCCCCCGTCGCGGCCCCTGAGTGCCTGCTGGGGCGCCGCGTGGGCTGCCTGCGCCTCCTGCCTGTTACTGTCGTTCCATGCCCGCGCCACGCTATCTGGTCACCGGCGCCGCTGGCTTCATTGGCTCCGCCATCGCACGCACCCTATTGGCCCAGGGCCACGCCGTTCGCGGGCTGGACAACTTCGCTACTGGCCGCCACGAGAACGTAGCGGACCTGAAGCACCTGGACTTCATGGAAGGCGACCTGGCCGAGCCGAAGGTGGCCGCCGCCGCCTGCGCCGGCGTTCACTGCGTCTTCCATGAAGCCGCCATCCCTTCGGTGCCGCGCTCGGTGGCCGACCCCGCCGGGACGCATCGCGCCAACGTCACCGCCACGCTCGAGTTGCTGGTCGCCACCCGGGACGCCGGTGTCCGCCGCCTGGTCTACGCCGCCTCTTCGTCCGCGTACGGCAACCCGCCAACGCTGTCCCAGCGCGAGGATATGCTGCCGGATCCCCTCTCGCCCTACGCCGCGGCCAAGCTCGCCGGCGAGCATTACCTGCGCAGCTTCCATGCCATCCATGGCCTCCCGACGGTCGCCTTGCGCTATTTCAACGTCTTCGGGCCGCGCCAGGACCCCAACTCGCCCTATTCCGGCGTTCTGGCCAAGTTCATCACGCTGATGTTGGCGGGCAAGACCCCGGTCGTGGACGGCGATGGCGAGCAATCGAGGGACTTCATCTATATTGACGACGTCGTGCGGGCCAACTTGCTAGCCGCGACAGCGCCGGAGAAGGGGGTCGCGGGCCGCGTCTTCAACATCGCCACCGGCGTGCGGACAACGGTCAATGAGGTGGTGGCCCAATTGCGGACGCTGACCGGCTACCGTGCGGAGGTCCGCCACGGTCCGCCCCGCACCGGGGACGTCAAGCACTCCCTCGCCGACATTTCCCTGGCCCGCCGCGATCTAGGCTACGAGCCGCAAGTGGATTTCGCCACCGGCCTGGCGCGCACGGTCGCCTGGTACCGCCAGTCTCTAACCGGAGCCGCTTCATAGACTCGGCCCGACCGGGGCGCCCGCCTAGACTTGCTCCGGGAGGCCGTGACGACGCAGCAATGAGGCCAGGTTTTGCGAGAACGCCGACCGCGGCATGACTAGATCGCAACCGGCCTCTTGCGCCTGTAGCTTTAGGTCCGCTTGCAAATGGTTGAGAAAGCCGACCAGGGAGGTCTTCTTCAATCCCGGCTCGCGGCGCAGCTTGGCGATCACCGACAGCGGCCGGGTGGCGGTGCCGTTCAGGTCGAGGATGATCAGCGCGGGCGGTGGCCCGGCTTGCGCCAGCTCCAGCACCTCGGCTTCGGTTTTGGCCACATGCAGCCGGACACCCAATTGCCGGGCGGTCTCCTGAATCTTGGCCAGGAAAAACAGATCCTCCACCGCGGCAAGAATGCGGCGCTCCGCCGCCGCGCTTGGGGCGGGCAAGACAGATTTGCTCGTAGTGCTCATAAACCCCACTTCGCCCGCCAGCCGGATGGTCCGGCGGTCGCTGGCTCGCGAGCCGCGACACCCGCCCTCAGCGCCAGCAACGGCGCCGCGGTCCCGGGCGTCGAAAAGCGGCTCAGCCGTCCGATGCTGGACGCCGCACCTTCGGCCGAGCCGCGCCGAAACTTCGGCCGTTGCCAACCGGGGGCCGCTGGCGCACAGCGCTCCTCCCAGTGGCCGCGAACAGGCTGGCCATTTCAACGGCGGCCAAGGCAGTCTCGCCGCCCTTGTTGCCGGACTTCAGCCCGGCTCGCTGAATGGCCTCTTCCAGCGTATCGCAGGTCAGGATGCCAAACCCATGCGGCACGCCGGTCTGCAGAGCCGATTGGCCAATGCCGCGGGTCACCTCGCGGCTGATGAAATCAAAATGCGGCGTTTCGCCTCGCAAAATCAAGCCTAAACATAGGATGGCGTGGAAGCGGCCCGTGGCCGCCACGTGCCGCGCCGCGGCGGGGATCTCGAAAGCCCCAGGCACGCGGACCACCTCCAGGTCGCGCCGCCGCGCCCCCAGCCGCAGCAGCGTCTCCGTGGCGCTGGCCAGCAAGCGTTCGGTGATGAACTCATTGAAGCGACTCACCACCAGGGCGAAGCGCAGCCCCTCGGCGCGCAGGTCGCCGCTATGCGTGCGCAACGGTCGGGGCTTGCGAGCAGTGGGCATAACCTCGGCGCCGGACGGAGCCGCCGGCGCGCCAGCGCGGGCGTCCCCACCACGGGCGACGCTTCCCGGGAGCGCGGCTAGCGGCCTTGGAAGCGGGGCGCGCGCTTCTCCAAAAACGCCCGCGTCCCTTCCTTCATGTCTTCGCTGGTGCAGAGCAGGGAGAACAGCGAGGACTCCAGATACAACGCCTCCTCGGTGTGGCTCTCCGCCCCGCGGCGCACCGCTTCCAAGCATAACCGAATCGCCAGCGGCGCGTTGGCGGCGATCTTCCGCGCCAACTCCTCGCTTTTCCCCAGCAGTTCCGCGGCAGGATAGACGTGATTCACCAGCCCGCAGGCCAGCGCCTCGGCGGCGGTGAGCGGCTCGCCGGTCAGCAGCATCTCCAACGCCCGCCCGGCCCCGATCAGCCGCGGCAGCCGCTGGGAGCCGCCGTAGCCCGGGATCAGGCCCAGCTTCACCTCCGGCTGGCCCAGCCGCGCGGTCTCGCTGGCCAGGCGGAAGGTACAAGCCAACGCCAGCTCCAGCCCGCCACCCAAGGCGTAGCCGTTGATGGCGGCCAGTACCGGCTTGGGAAACAGTTCGATCTCGCGGAGCAGCGCCTGGCCCCGCAAGCCGTAATCCCGGCCGGCGATCGGCTCCAGGCGGGCCAATTCGGCGATATCGGCCCCGGCGGCGAACGCCTTCTCACCGGCGCCAGTCAGGATGACCGCGCGCACCGCGGCGTCGCCGCGCAACTGGGCGAAGACCTGCGCCAGCTCGTCAATGGTTTGGCCGTTCAGCGCGTTGAGCTTGGCCGGCCGGTCCAAAGTCACTCGCGCCAGCGGCGCCTGCACTTCCACTCGCACGTTTTCCATGGCTCGTTCCCCCGCCAGCCTGCCTACGCCAGGCGCATCGGCTGCGGCTCGCCCCCTTGGCGGTAATCATAAAAGCCCCGCCCTGCCTTACGCCCGTGCCAGCCGGCCAGCACCATGCGCCTCAGCAGCGGCGGGGGCGCGAAGCGGCGCTCGCGGAACTCCTGAAACATGATCTCGGCGATGTAGTAGGTGGTGTCCAGGCCCACGAAATCCAGCAGCGTCAGCGGCCCCATGGGATAGCCGCAGCCCAGCTTCATGCCCTGGTCAATATCGTGGATCGAACCCACGCCCTCCTCCAGCGCCCGCACCGCATCCAGCAGGTACGGCACCAGCAGGCGGTTGACGATGAAGCCGGTGTGGTCACCGGTGCGCACCGGCGTCTTGCCCAGCGTTGCCGCAAACGCCACGCCCTGCTCAAAGACGGCATCGTCGGTGGCTACGGTGCGGGCCACCTCGACCAGCTTCATCATCGGCACGGGATTGAAAAAGTGCATGCCCAGGAAGCGTTCCGGGCGGCGCGTCGCCGCCGCCAATTCGGTGATGGACAGCGAGCTGGTGTTGGAGGCGAAGATCGCCTCCGGCGCCAGCCGCTCGTCCAGGCGGCGGAACACGTCTGTCTTGGCCTGGAGATTTTCGACGACCGCCTCGAGGACCAGTTGCGCCGAGTCCAGCTGGCCCAGGTCCGTGGTGGGGTGCAGGCGGGCCTCTGCCGCCGCTGCCTGCTCGGCCGTCAGCACGCCCTTGGCGGCGAACCGCTCCAGGGATTTGTGAATGGCCGCCAGACCCGGTCGGAGCCGCTCCTCACTGGTCTCCAGCACATGGGTTTCATAACCGGCTTGGGCGCAGACCTGGGCAATGCCGCTACCCATAAGCCCACATCCCAACACCGCAACCACCTCCAGCGTTTTTTTCTCCGCCATAGCTCAGCTCGGTTCCCCCCGCCTGCCCTTAATGCCACTCAACGGCACACCTGTGCGGCGAGGCGAGAAGCGAGCAGGGCTAGGCCGCAGGCCGCGAGGGCCGGGAGGAGTACAGAGACGTACCCGATCCGGCCGGAATCGACCGAGAACGACGGCATGCGACACTGATCGCCCCGCCCGTTCATACGGCCGGACGTTCCACAATCATGGCGATGCCCTGCCCGCCGCCGATGCAGGCGGTCGCCAGGCCGTAGCGCAGCCCGCGGCGCGCCAATTCATAGAGCAATGTCAGCACCAGCCGCGTGCCGGTGGCGCCCAGCGGATGCCCCAGGGCAATGGCGCCGCCGTTAACGTTCACGCGCTCGCGGTCCAGGCCCAACTCGCGCTCCACGCCCAGATATTGCGCCGCGAAGGCTTCATTGACCTCGATCAAGTCCATCTCCGGCAAGGCCATGCCCGCCTTGGCCAGCGCCGCCTGGGAGGCGGGCACCGGCCCCCGGCCCATGCGCCGGGGCTCGACGCCGGCGACGGCCCAGGAAACGATGCGCCCCAGCGGCCGGAGCTGCCGCCTGCGGGCCTCCTCGGCGCTGGCCACCACCACCGCCGCCGCCCCGTCCACGATGCCGCTAGCATTGCCGGCGGTGACGGCGCCATCCTTGGAAAACGCCGACGGCAGCGCGGCCAATTTCTCCATCGTGGTCTCTGGCCGCAGATGATCATCGGCCCCGAAGCTCCGGCCTTGGCCCACCGGCACGGGCACGATCTCGGCGGCGAGCTTGCCCGCCGCCTGCGCGGCTGCCGCCCGCTGCTGGCTGAGCAAGGCGTAAGCATCCTGGCAGCGGCGGTCTATGCCCAAATCCTGGGCCAGACCCTCCGCGGTCTGGGCCATGGTCAAGCCGCAGTAGCTGTCCAACAACGCCACCATGAGGGAGTCTTCCAGCCGGCCCTGGCCTAAGCGAAAGCCCTCGCGAGCGCCGCGAATGACATGCGGCGCCTGCGACATACTCTCCATGCCGCCGGCCACCGCCAGCGCCGACTCCTCCAACTGGATCATCTGCGCCGCGCTGATAATGGCTTGCACGCCGGAGCCGCAGATGCGGTTGACGGTCAGGGCCGGGGTGGCGACCGGCAGGCCAGCCTTCAGCCCCACGTGCCGCGCCCCGTAGATGGCGTCGCCGCTGGTTTGCAGCGCATTGCCCATCACCACATGGTCCACATCCCGCGGCGGTGCCCCCGAGCGCCGTACCGCCTCCTGGGCCGCCAGCGCTCCCAACTCCAGCGCCGTGACGTGTTTGAGTTCGCCCATGTAGCGCGCCATCGGCGTGCGCGCGCCCGCCAGGATCACGACCTCTGTTGCCGCCATCTCGCTTTCATTCTATGCCGCCGCGGGGGCCATGCGTCTAACCGAACGGTCACAACCCGCCCCATAGCGTTACGGTCAAATCAAGCCTGGGCCACTATCACAACGCCGCGGTGGTGCAGGGCATCGCGCTTGGCGGGCGACTGTATCATAGGCCGTGGCCAAAACGCCGAAACGCGGCCATCGCTCGCCATCCCTTTCGATCGTGGGCGTGGGAGCCTCGGCTGGCGGCTTGCAAGCCTTTAGTGAGCTGCTGGCGGCGCTGCCCGCCTCGCCGCAACTGGCCATCGTCTTTGTCCCGCATCTCGACCGCACGCGGCATAGCCTGTTGCCGCAATTGCTCGCCCACGCTGGCCCAATGGCGGTCGAGGAGGCTCGCGATGGCGTGGCGGTCAAGGCCAACCGCGTCTATGTTACGCCCGCCGGCCGGTGGATCGCGATCCTCCGGGGTAAGTTGCACCTCCTGCCGCAGCCGCCCGAAGACCGGCTGGCGATTGATGGTTTTTTCCGCTCGCTGGCCGCGGACCAAAAACAGAACTCCATCGGCGTGGTGCTCAGCGGGACGGGCGCGGACGGAGCTTCCGGGCTGAGCGCGATCCGTGCCCAAGGGGGCATCACCATCGCGCAGGAGGAAGCCTCGGCTCGCTTTCCCAGCATCCCGAAGGCGGCGGTAGAAAGCGGCTGCGTTGACCTGGTGCTGGCGCCGCACCGGATTGCGGAACTCCTGGTGGACTTGTCCCGCCATCCAGATCGCGGGGCCAGACTGAGCGCGTTTGACGCCGCACAAAGCCCGCTGAGCGCGATTTTGGCCCTGGTGCGCGGGATCAGCGGGGTGGACTTCGAGCAGTATCGAACGCCGCTGATCCAGCGCCGTATTCAGCGCCGCATGGCGCTGCTGCGCCTGAGCGCGCTGGAGGCGTATCTGCGGCGCCTGCGCCAGAACAAGGCGGAGTTAGAAGAGCTGATCCAGGATCTGCTGAGTGCGGTCACCTCACGGCAACTTGGAGACGCCCCGAGCGCAAGCAGGCGTCCGTTGCCAGCCGTCGAAGCCAAGCCGCAGCGACCAGCGGGAGCGTCCAGAATAGGGCGGCCGAGCCGCCGATTTTTCCGCGATCCGGAGGCCTGGGCGGCGCTGGCCGTAGCGGTCGCGGCCATGCGGAAGCAACGCGCCGACGGTCCGCTGCGGGCCTGGGTGGCAGGTTGCGGCACCGGCGAGGAAGCCTATACGCTGGCCATCGCCCTCATGGAACTCGGCGGACAGGCCTCGCAATTGCAGATTTTCGCGACCGATGCCCGCGACGCGCTGCTCACCCGGGCGCGCGCGGGGACCTATCCGGAGAGCATCAGCCGGGATGTCAACCCGGAACGCTTGCGCCGCTTCTTTCGCCATGGGCGGGACGGCCGCTTTCAGGTGATTAAGCCGCTGCGCGACGCCTGCATCTTCGCCCGCCATGACCTGCTGCGGGAGGCGCCGTTTCCCAACCTGGACATCATCACCTGCCGCAACGTCCTCATTTATCTCAAGCCGCCGGCGCAGCGGCGGCTGACGGCAATGTTTCACTATGCGCTGCGACCGCACGGCCTGCTCATGCTGGGCGCCGCCGGCGGCATCGCCGCGCACAGCGAGTTGTTTCAGCCAGCCGACCGCAAGCACCGCATCTACGCGCCGCGGCCGGCACTGTCGGCCAATCAGGAGATCCAATCTGTCAATGAGGAATTGCAAACCTCCAAGGAGGAGCTGAAATCCTCCAACGAGGAACTCGGCACGATCAACGACGAACTGCGGGCACGCAATCTCGAGCTGAATCAGTTCACCAGCGATCTGTCGAACTTGATGGACTCGCTGGAGGTGCCGATGGTGATGCTGGATCGGCAGTGCCGCATTCGGCACTTTACCCCGGCGGCGGACGAGGTGTTCTATCTGATGCCCACCGACCTGAACCGGCCGATTGACGAGATCAGGGCCAAAGTCGAACTGCCCGACCTGCGCGGCGTCGTGGCCGAGGTCATCGCGACCGGCCGGCAGTCCGAGGCCACCATCACCGCTGCCAGCGGGCGCACCTACCTGCTGCGCGTCAAACCGTATCGCAACCTGCGTAACGAAGTTGAAGGGGCGGTTTTGAGGCTGCTCGACACCACCTTGCGCCGGGAGGCGGATCGGAACCCGCGAGAAAAGCAGTTCGCCGAATCGGTGGTCCGGGCGTTCCCGCAGCCCCTGGTGGTATTGGAGGGCACGCGCATTGTCAGCGCCAATTCGGCCTTTGCGCGCCTGTTCACGCCGCAGCGGGGGGACCTGGAAGGCCAGTCGCTGGCGCGGCTGCCAGGATGGGATCGCCGCGAGCTGCAGGCATGGGTGGCGCGTGCTACGGCCAGCGAGGAGCCGCAGCGTTCCACGTGGGAGGGAGGGTTTGGCGCGGCGGGACGACGCGTGCTGCGCATTTCCAGTTCGCCGTTTCAGCCCTCCGGCACGGGCGGGCGGTTGACCCTGCTCGCGGTGGCGGATGAGACGGAACACCAGCGCGAGGAGCAACGCCGGCGGGCCTTCGAGAAACTCGCCTTTGCCGGCCGGATGGCGGCCGCCCTGGCCCATGAGATCAACAACCCCCTCGAGGCGCTCAACAATTTGCTTTACTTGGCGCGGCGGTCGCAGGAGTTGCCGGCGCCCGCCGCCGATTACCTGCAGCGGGCCGAGCAGGAGTTGGCGCGCGTCATCCAAATCACCCGGGACGCGCTGGGCCTGTTTCGCGATTCCGGCCAGCGGGAAATGGTGGCGCTGCCGGCGCTGTTCGCCGACCTCCAGGTGCTGTTTGCCAGCCGGATTAAGAACAAGCACGTTGAGTTGCGGATCGAGGCGGACGGGCAGCCAGAAACCTTGGCCGCCTTTGGGCTGAGCGGCGAGCTGCGGCGGCTCTTCGCCAATCTGCTGGCCAACGCTCTGGACGCCACCCCGGCGCGCGGCCCGGTGCGGGTGCGCATCCGCGCCGCCAACCAGGGCGTGCTGGTGATCGTGGCCGACCGCGGCGCGGGCATCCCCGCCGCCGAGCGGGGGCACGTTTTCGAGCCGTTCTACTCCACCAAGGGCAAAACCGGCGCCGGTCTGGGTTTGTGGGTGGCCGCGGAGATCGTGAAACGGCACGCCGGCTGGATCCGGCTGCACAGCCGGCCCGCTAAGCGCGGGCCCGGCCACAGCGGCACGGCCGTCGGCGTCTGGCTCCCAGGGAGGGCGGAGTGAGCGAGGCCAAGATCCTGGTCGTGGATGACGAACGGAATATCGCCGACCTGATCGCCATCATCTTGCAGCACCACGGCTACGACACCGCGGCCTGCTACACTGCGGCGCAAGCGGCCAAGCGGGCGGCGGAGTGCGCGCCACGGTTGGTGATCATGGACGTAGTGCTGCCCGACGCCGACGGCATAGACTGCGCTCTCAATATTTGCCGGCAGCTGCCGGACGTGGACATCCTGGTCCTGAGCGGGCAAGCCGACACGCGGGAGCTCGAGGCTCAGATCCAGCCGCTCAAAGCGCTTTGCCCCCGCGCTACCTTTCTGTCCAAACCCGTGCATCCGGACGATCTGCTGCGCGAAATCGCCGCCTTTGGGCTGTGAGGCGCCTGTCCGCCGTAGGACAGGCGTCCTCGCCTGTCGGCCTCCAGCGGGGCTGTTTCCCTGCTTGGCAGCGGGGACGGCTGCCCGACGGGAGCGGCCGCTGCTACATGCGTTCACCAGCCTGCCCCCCTGGACCGCGCCTCCCCTGGAAGCGGGGATTGACAAAAATGGTCGAACCGTGTTTCCGTGGGTCAAATTCCTGGCCCTAGGAGCACCTATGGGTAGCGCCACGTACGATTGGTTCGGAGCCCTGAGCCCGAGAAAGCGGCAGGTCGCCAGCGCCCTGGCCGAGGGTCTGAGCATTAAGGAAATAGCACAACGGTTAGGGATATCCCGGGAGACCGCCAAACAGCACGCCGGCGAGCTCTACGCACTGGCGGGCGTGCACTCCGCGCGGGAGTTGCTGGCGCGGCGGTGGGAGCAATCGCCCACCAGTTGCGCCGCCGCCCTTCTGCGTGAAGATCACGCCAGCCTGGATGCGCTCATCGCCTCATTGCTGCGCAAGGTCCAGCATTTAGCCCCGGCGGCCGAGGTGCGCCTGTTGCCGCGGGCAGAAGCGCGGGGAAAAGGGCTGGAGATTCCCTGCTCGCTATCTGCGGCGCAGACCTGCTTGCGGGTGGTCTCCGCGGCGCCCCTGGCCGAGCATGTGGCCGACCACATACGGCTGCTGGCGCTGGTGGCCAGCAGCCGGGCCGAGCACTTGCGCGGCCAGAAGGCGGTCGGCGTGGCCGAACCGCGGCGGCGCCCGGTGCCGCCGGCCGGTGCGCCGCCAAAGTCGCTGCCGGAGACGGTCGCGCTGGATCAGGCGGTCTTTGAGCTGCATCTGCTGCGGACCACCGCGCTGGAATCCTGAGCCCCCTTGCGCCCTCGGGCAGGCATCCTCGCCTATCGGGCGGCTGAACCGCTCTCCAGCAGCCTTGTCTCGCCCGCCCGCCTCGGCTGCCAAAACCCAGCGATCAGAACCCCGCGAATTGACAAGCCCGGCCGGCTCTTTTATTCTTAGGAATTGCCCGGTCGCGCTTATCGCCCCAGGGCTGCCTCCCTGGTTGGCGGAGGCCTCTAGAGGACCCCACCGCGTGGCGGGGCTCGATTGGGAGACAACCCGTAATGAGCACGTATTTCCCCCGAGCCGCCGAGCTCGGCCAATCCTGGCATGTGGTGGACGCCGAGGGCGTGGTGCTAGGCCGCCTGGCGGCCCGCGTCGCCCGCCTGCTGCGGGGCAAGGACAATCCCCGCTACACGCCGTTTTTGTCCACCGGCGAGCATGTCATCGTGATCAACGCCGCCAAGGTGAAGGTCACCGGCCAAAAGCTTCAGAATAAGGAATACCACCACTTCACCGGCTACCCGGGAGGGCTGAAGACGCGCCTGCTGCGGGACCGCATGGCCGCCCATCCCGAGCGCGTGGTGCAGGACGCCATTGAGGGCATGTTGCCCAAAAACCGGCATGGCAAGCACCTGGCCGAGCATCTGCATGTCTATGCCAGCGGCCAGCATCCCCACGCCGCCCAGCAACCCCAGCCGGCGCGCCTGGTGAAATCCCGCCCCGCCGCCCAGGAGTCTGAATAGCTATGGCTGATTTGGTGCAATATCGCGGCACGGGACGCCGCAAAACGTCCGTCGCCCGTGTCATTCTCCGTCCCGGCAACGGCCAGGCGACGGTCAACGGCCGCGCCTGGGAGGCATATTTCCCCAATGAGGCGCTGCGCATCGTCGCCCGGCAGCCGCTGCAAAGCCTGGAATTGGGCGGCCAGTTCGATCTGCTGATCCGCGTCGCCGGAGGCGGCATCTCCAGCCAAAGCGGTGCGGTGCGCATGGGCATCGCCCGCGCCTTGCTGGACT
>JBOGKW010000091.1:0-12831 GCA_050746205.1 Terriglobales bacterium
CTGGCGGTCCCACCGCTTTCCGCGCGCCGGTGCCACGTCCGGTTAGCGAGGAAGGATCAACAAGCGGAATGTCCCAGGGACGAGGCCGGGCCAATGGTGCCCATGGCGGGGAAGCAAATTGGCGGTCACTTCATAGACCGTGTGTGTTAGGCGGTCCAGCGCCATGGTTCGGGCCCCAGGTTCGGTTTTGACGTTGCCGAGCAGCACAAAGTGGTTGGGAGTGACCTCATGCACCACGGTCAGGCTGCCCGCGCCGTTGGAGCTGAATGCCAATTGCGTACCGGGGTCGAAGCGGTTGGCGTCCACGCCGCTGGCGATGGGGATGGTTTGAATGACCCTTCCGGTATCGGCGTTGACGATCGCCATCATGTCGTTGTGGCAGCCGATAAAAAGGCGGTGGTGGGCGCGATCCATCGCCTGGCCGCTGGGGTGCTGGCAGGGCGCCAGGGGCCAGCGATGGATCACGCGCAGCCGGCGGGCGTCAATTTCCAATAGCGTGCTGGCGCTCGATAGGTTGTCAAAGATATGGCCGCGGCCATCGGCCGTGGCATATTCCGGCCATTGCCCCGGCTGGCCCAGCGGAAACGTGCCGATCACTTTGCCGGTGCGTCCGTCAATCGCCGTGGAGTTGTCGCTTTCGCCATTGATGGTGAAGGCCCGTTGCGTGGCGGGGTCGTAAAGAATGCAGTCCGGCCCGTGGCCTCCAACGTGTGCCGTACCGAGCGTGCGCAGGGTTGAGAGACTGAAGATGGTGACCTGCTGCGCCCGGCCGTCGCTGATGAAGCCGCGATCCAGTCGCGGCGCCAGGGCGATACCATGCACGCCGAGGGTGTTGGGAATGTCCCCAACCACCCTTTCGGTGCGCGTGCTAAAGACCAGCACATGCGTGCCGTGGGAGATGAACACATGGCCTCGGGCGCTATCCACGGCCATGTAGTCCCAACCGCTATTGCCACCCAAGTGGATGACTTTGGCCAGATGGTAACCGGCGGGCCGGGCACTGTGCGCTTGGGCCGGCGGCGGCAACAGGAACGCAGCCAGCGCAACGGCAGCGGCAAGGGAGGCAAAACGAGCGATTTGTTTCATGGTTGGGGGCGGCGGGATGCCGGGCCTTTCGACCGGATCATAAAACCCGGGAACGCCTGAAGCCAAGCTGAAGGCCCGCTCGGGCCAGCCGCAGCCAACCGACCGGACGGGTTTGGCGCAGGTCGTCCCGGAACCTTAGGATGGGGGAGCCGGCCCATGCCGGCCGGATTTTATTCATGCATCCTGTGACCATCCTATTTTGCGATATCGGCGGCGTCTTCTTAACCAATGGCTGGGACCGTCACGCGCGGCAGCGGCTGGTGACGGCCTTTCACCTGGATGCGAAGGCGTTCGAACGCGCGCATCAAGAGGTCGTGGCGGATTTTGAGCGGGACCGGATCGGCGAGGATGAATACTGGCGGCGAACTGCGCTGGCGGTGGCGCCGCACGGCCAGCGACCCGGCCTGAGCCAGTTGCGAGCCTTCATGCGGGCGCAATCGGCGCCGCTGGATCACTCGATGGCCCTCCTGCGGGAGATCGCTGCCGAGGGCCGACTGCGGCTGGTGGTGCTGAGCAATGAGTCCCAAGAGCTGAACGAGTACCGCATCGAACGCTTCGGCCTGCGGCGCTACTTTGATACCTTCCTAAGTTCCTCCTATCTCGACGCTCGCAAGCCGGAGCCCGTGATCTACCAGCGGGCGGTGCGGATCCTGCAATGCCAGCCGGAGCAGTGTGCCTTTGTGGACGACCGGTGGGAGAACCTAGAGTATCCGCGGCAGGCGGGCTGGCACACCCTCCACTTCGAGAGCGCCGCGGAGCTGCGGACGTGTCTGTTGGAACTGACCGGGGCGGCGGCATAGGCCGCCGCCGGCCGGACGATCGCGCCGCCGGTGGTGGCAGCCCGCGACTGCGCCGAACCGCCTATGCGCGGCGGGGCGCCTGGGAAGCGGGCAGTGGCGTCGCCGATTGGAGGGCCCGGTAAGAGCGCCGCAACTCCTCGACCACCTCGCCGGCCACGTCGCGAGCCGTTTTCAAATCGCCGGGCGCAAAGGAAATGGCGCCCACGCGAGGATGGCCGCCGCCGCCGTAGCGCTCACAGATATTCGCCAGATTCGCCATTTGCGGCAGCGAACGCCACGGATTGGAGCCCACCGAGACCTTGACCCGGTGCTGGGCCAAGCTGATACCCACGCTGTAGACGCCGTCGGGGTGCCAATAGTAGGGCGCGAACTTGTTGTAGCCCTCAAAATCGCCGTCGCTAAGGTCAAACGAGATCACCCCGTCACGGCACTCGCTGCGCTCCCGCAGCACGGCGGTGATCTGCTCATGGCGGGCGAGCAGCGGGGCCAGCTCGGTTTGCACGTAAGGCTGCCGCACGAGATCGGCGAGCGAAAAATGCAAAAAGTCCGGAATCAATTGCCGCGCCAACTCCGAGTCGCGGCTGCCTTCGATCGCTAGGGTCAGCTGCAGGGCGGGCGCCCCTAAGGCAATGGCCTCGGCGGCGCTAGCGAATAGAGCCCCGTCCACCACATCGGCCCAATGGATCAATTCCTGCAAGCCGGAAACGTCAAAGCCGAAGCGGTCGTGCGCGATCTGGGCGAGAAACGCCGTGCAGGACCGGTACTGCGGATCGTAAAACTTTTGCCCGCTCCGGTCGCGGCGGAAGTGCTCGCCGTCGGCGGGTTGTAGAAAGGCGCTTTGATGATGGTCAAACCACCAGGTGACGCGGGGATCGGGGTTGTACTTGAAGTCTACGATGGCGTTGTCGTCGCCGTTGAACTCTGCGCCCTCGAACAGACCCGTGGCCTTATGCACCAGCCCGCAATACTCGAACGCCGCCTCGGCGTCCCGGCGGGCGCGATAGAAGGCGGTGAAGACCGCCGCCGCGGCAGCGCCGTCAAAGCATTTGTCGTGGTAGAAGACCCGCACCTGGCGCAAGGGCTCCGCTCCTTTGCGGACAAAGAAAGCTAGATTGCGGCCCGCGCCCCGGTTTGTCAAGCGGCGGGAAGGACCTCAACGGGGCTGAAAGTCCAAAGCCGCCGAGTTGATGCAGTACCGCTGGCCCGTAGGCGGCGGCCCGTCGGGAAACAGGTGGCCCAGGTGCGCGCGGCAGGCGCGGCACTTCACCTCGGTCCGTGCCATGCCGTGGCCACGGTCCGCGGCGAGTTCCAGCGTCTCCACGGCCGCCGGTGCGAAAAAGCTGGGCCAGCCGGTGCCGGAGTCAAACTTGGCGCCGGCGTCAAATAGTGTCGCGCCGCAACAAACGCAGTGGTAGGCGCCGTCCTCATGGTGGTCCCAGTAGCAGCCGGTGAACGCGGGCTCGGTGGCGGCATTGCGGGTAACGGCATATTGTTCCGGCGTGAGCTCCCGCTGCCAATCAGCGTCGGTTTTCATGCTCCCCTCCTCAGTACCGCAGTAGTTGCACGACGGCCTCATAGACATCCGCGGCCTGGGGCAGGATGAACTCCTCCAGCCGGGGCTGGTAGGCGCAGTACAGATCCTTGGCGGCCACGCGCCGGACGGGGGCGTCCAAATCGGTGAAGAGTTCCTCCCCGATTCGCGCGGCGATCTCGGCCCCGTAGCCCCAGCTGCGGACGTCCTCATAGGCGACGATGACCCGGTTGGTTTTGCCCACGGAAGCCACTATGGCATCCCAATCGTAGGGGCTGAGCGAGCGCAGGTCCAGCACCTCGGCCTCGCCGAGGCCCTCCTGGTGCGCACGCTGCGCCGCCTGCAGCGAGCGCTGGACCAAAGCACCGTAGGTGACAATCGTCAGGTCTCCGCCTGCCCGGACCACGCGGGCGGCGCCGAAGGGAACACAGTAGTCCGGCCCGGGATACGGGCCCCGGTTGAAGGGCTCGCGATACAGGCGCTTGTGCTCCAAAAACAGCACCGGGTCATCGCCGCGCAGGGCGGTGCGCAGCAGGCCGTTGGCGTCCAGCGCGTCGGAGGGCATCACCACGCGCAGGCCGGGCAGGTGGGTGAAGATGCTCTCGCCGGATTGGCTGTGGTAAATGGCGCCGCCGGTCAAATAGCCACCTATGGGTGCGCGCAGCACCACCGGCGCCGCAAAGCCGCCCATTGAGCGCCAGCGCAGCGTGGCGAGTTCGCTGCGGATTTGCATCATCGCCGGCCAGATGTAGTCGAAGAACTGAATCTCAGCCACCGGCTTTAGGCCCCGCGTGGCCATGCCAATCGCGCGGCCCACAATCGCCGCCTCGGCCAGCGGCGTATTAAAGCAGCGGTCGGCGCCAAATTGCCGCTGCAGGCCGATGCTGGCCTTGAAAACGCCGCCCTTGCCCTTCACCTGGTCGAGATATTCGTCCCGGCTGACGTCGGCGACATCCTCGCCAAAAACCACGATGCGCGGATCGCGCTTCATTTCGTCGCGCAGGCACTCGTTGATCGCCTCGACCATGGTTTTGCCCGGCCCACCCGGGTCCGGCGCAGGGCTGGCGAAGGCGGCGGCGCAGGAGTCCACATCCGGCGAATACAGGTGGTCAAAGGCGTGGGAGGGGGCGGGCGGTTCGGCGGCCAGGGCGGCGTCGGTGCTGGCGAGGACTTTGGCCTCAATCTCCCGGTTGAAGCGGGCGAACTCGGCTTCATCGGCCCAACCTTGCTGCCGCAGGAACGCCGCCAGGCGCCGTATCGGATCCCGCTGTTCCTCTTCGGCCCGCTCCGCTTCCGGCTTATACAGTCGCTCGTCGTCAGACAGGGAGTGGGAATAGGGCCGGACCACGTGCGCGTGCACCAGCGCCGGGCCCGCGCCGCTACGGCAATGCGCCACCGCATCCTCGAGCGCCGCGTAGCTGTCGAACAAATCGCAGCCGTCGCACTCGCAAATCCGCAGATGCGGAAAGCCGGTCAGCAGGCGCGAGATGCTACCCCCAGCAGTTTGCACCTCGACCGGAACGGAAATGGCGTAACCATTGTCCTCAATGAGAAACAGGACCGGCAGGCGTTCGCGGGCGGCGGCGCCCACCGCCTCCCAAAACTCCCCTTCACTGGTGGCGCCGTCACCCCCGGAGACGTACACCACTTCATCGCCCTGCCAGGTGGGGTGACGGTGGGCGAGGCAATGGCGCTGCAGCCAGGGGGCCAGTTCGCCGTGACGGTGAAAATACCGGCCCGCCTCGGCGCAGCCTATGGCCTGCAAAAACTGCGTGCCTGTCGGGCTGGACGAGCTGACAATGTGCAACCCTGCGTCGCTCCAGTGCGAGGGCATCTGCCGCCCGCCGGAGCCGGGATCGTCAGCGGCGCCGACAGCGGCCAGCAGCATCGCCTTAGGCGTTACGCCCAGGCGCAGGCACAGGGCTCGATCCCGATAATAGGGATAGAACCAGTCGGCGGCCGGGCGCAACAGTTCGCCAGCGGCAGCCAGCACGGCTTCATGCCCGGCCCCGGAGATCTGGAAAAAGATCCTTTGCTGCCGCTTCAGCAAGATCTCCCGGTCGTCCAGCCGGCGAGACAGCAGCATGGTGCGGTACAACTCCACCACCCGCTCCCGGGACAACTGCCGGCTGTTCGGCTTGAGCGGGAGGGCGAGGCGTTCAGTTTGGGTCGCCATGGATGCCACCATCAATTATTGGTTCGCCGCCGCCACTGGTCAACGCCGGAACAGCCCCCGCCCCGTTGACCGGCCGGTCGGCAAACGCGCTGGGCGGCTAGAGGTTGAACAGCTCCCGCAAGCGCCGGCTCTGCGTGCGGCTGACTGGAATCTCGGTCTGCTTCTTGTCGTCCATCCGCAGCTGGTAGCTGCTGTTGAACCAGGGCACGACCTCTTTGATGTGGTTCAGGTTGACCACATACCCGCGGTGGGCACGCCAAAAAACCTGTGGATCCAAACTCGCCAACAGCTCCTCGACCGTGCGGCAATTGGCCACGCCCTCCATGTGCGTGGCCACCACGCTGATCACGCCATCCTCAATGCGGGCGAAGACGATTTCCCGCGGATCCAGAAGAAAGTGGCGGGCGTTGGCGCGCAAGGAGATCTTGGTGGGCACTACGGTGGGCTGGCGCGCTTCCAGAATCTCCAATACCCGGTCAATCTTCCGGGTGGCGTTTTGCCGTTGGTCCACCTGCTGGCGTACTTTCTCCACCGCCCGCGCCAGCCGCGCCTTGTCAAACGGCTTGAGCAGATAATCAATCGCGCTGACCTCGAAGGCCTGCACCGCGTAATGGTCGTACGCGGTGGCGAAGATCATGCGCGGCATGGGCACTTTCTTCTCCCGCAGCCGCCGCACCACGCCGAAGCCGTCCAGCCCGGGCATCTGCACATCCAAAAACACCAAGTCTGGCTGGTGCTCCCGGATCAGCTGCACCGCCTCCATTCCGTTGCGCGCCTGCGCCAGCACCTCGATGTCCGGAAAGCCGCGGAGCAGATAACCCAGCTCGTCCCGCGCCAACTGCTCGTCGTCCACGATCAGAGCCCGGATCGGCATGCCCAAATGCTACCATTCGCACGCCGGTCGGAACGCCAGGCAGGGCGGGGTCAGCCTCACCGGCGGTTATAATCGCGCGCATGCGCGTGTTGGTGACGGGTAGCTCTGGGATGGTTGGCCGGGCCCTGCTGCCGGCCTTGCGGGCGGCAGGACACACGCCCGTGGCGGCGGTGCGCGCTGCCGCCGCGGCGCCGGGCTGCGCCATTTGGGATCCCGCTACGGGCAGCCTCGGGCCGGAAGCTGGCGCGTTGGACGCCGTTGTGCATTTGGCCGGAGCCTCCATCGGCGGCGGCCGCTGGACGCCAGCCCGTCAGGCGCTGCTGCGCGACAGTCGCGTCCCGGCCACGGAACGGTTGGTGGCCCACCTCTCCGCCCTGCCGCATTCCCCGCGCGTGCTGATCTGCGCCTCCGGCGTCAACTACTATGGCGACCGCGGCGAGGAAGTGCTAACCGAACATAGCCCGCCGGGCGGCAGCTTCCTGGCGCGATTGGCGGCGGATTGGGAGGCCGCGGCGGAGGGCGGTAGTGCCGCAGGCATGCGCGTCGTGGCTCTGCGCCTGGGCATGGTGCTGGCATCGGGCGGCGCGCTCTCGCGCCTGGTGCCACTGTTCCGCCTGGGCCTGGGCGGGCGGCTCGGCAACGGGCGCCAATGGCTGAGCTGGGTCGCACTGGCCGATGTGCTCGGCATCATTCTCACCGCCTTGGCCGATGATCGCTATCGCGGCCCCGTCAACGCCGTTGCCGGACCGGTGCGGAACGCCGAGTTTACCCGGGAACTGGGCGGGCTGCTCCACCGCCCAGCGGTGCTGCCGGCGCCCGCACCGCTGTTGCGGCTCATGCTGGGCCGGATGGCCGACGAGTTGCTGCTCGCCAGCATTCGCGCCGAACCGCTCCGCCTGTCGGGCTGGGGCTATGCATTCCACCAACCAGTGTTGCCCGGCGCGCTGCGGGCGGCGCTTGGCCACTAGCGGCAAAACCGCCAGCGAGGGGGCCGCCGGGCCGCTGGGCCGTTTTCGAGCGCTCGACGGAGCGGGTGTGGCGGCCGGGCGCCACCGCTGCGTCGACCCACGTAACGGGCGTCACTGCGAGCCGAAGTATTCGGACGCCTCGCCGCCGGCGCCGATGCGAACCAAATATTGAAAACCTTCCGTCCGCGCCGGTGCGCGCAATTTGGCGGCCATCCGGGCCAGAGTGGCCTCCGGAACTTCCCGGCCTCCGGCCAGCGCCCGCCGGCGGTTGCGCTGAGCGCAGACTTCCAGGGGCACATCGAAGAACAGCGCCCCGCAAGGGTACTGGAACTCGGCGGCAATGGCCAGCACCGGGGCGCGCTCGTGAGGCGATAGATTGGTGGCATCCAAATAGGTTTGTGGCCGGCCGGCACGGAGCCGGGCCCGAAGCAGATAACGCAGGGCGCCAAAGATCAACTCCGGACGCTGTTGGTCGTCGGCATCATCCAACACACACTGGCGCAGCGCGTCGGAGGACAGCGCGGGCAGACCGTGGGCCTGGCAATAGGCGCTCTTGCCGGCGCCCGGCAGGCCGATCAGCAACACCACGCAATATTCCGGGAACAGCGCCTGCACTGGGCGTCCGCAATCAATCCAACGGATACCGCCCGGCCTCGACGGCGGCGCGGGCGATGTCCCGGCGCGGAGCGATGACTTCGGCCAGGTCGCGTTTCAGGAGCCGCCGCGCCATCGCCGCTTGCGCCCGCAGCAGGTCGCCTTCGGCCACGTGCGGCAGGAGCCGGTGGCTGACAGCTTCGCAGCGATCCAAGCCCTCGACGGCCAGCACGCGGCTCATCGCCTGCGCCAGGGAGGCATGGCGGCGGCCACTGGCTGTCATCTTCCGCGCCCGCAAGATCGCGGATTGCAAGACGAAAACATGGATGATCAGGTCCGCCAAGCCGGCCAGTACCTCCTGCTCCTGCTCCAGCCCCTCACGGTATTTCTGGAACGCCGCGCCAGCCAACAACAAAGCCAGCTTGCGCACGCCCTCGATCAGCCCCATCTCCGCCGCCAGCGGCTCGCCGCCAGCGGCCGCCGCTGCGCCGCCTGGGACCGCGGACATGAGCTCCTGAGTGATGGCATTGACCTCGGCCAAAAGCGGTAACTCTCCTTTCATCGCCCGGCGCAGCAGCATACCCGTAATGAGCAGTCGGTTGATCTCGTTCGTGCCTTCAAAGATGCGGTTAACGCGGGAGTCGCGGTAGCCGCGCTCGGCGGGATATTCGCGCACGAAGCCGTAGCCGCCATGGATCTGCACATTGGCATCGACCGCCCGGTCCAGCATCTCGCTGCCGAAGACCTTGACGATCGAGCATTCCACCGCTGCCGCTTCCAGCGCCCGCCGGATCTGCGCCGGCGCGTCGGCGGCGTCCTTGTCAATGCTCTCCAGGCGATGGTCAATCAAGCCCACGGCGCGGTAGACCGCCGACTCGCAGGCGTAGACGCCGAGCGCCATGTCGGCCAGCATCTGCGCCACCAGGCCGAACTCGGCAATGGGCCGGCCGAAGCCGCGGCGCTGCTTGGCATAGGCCACGGCCTGCTCCAGCGCGGTGCGGGCGCCCCCGGCACAGCCCGCGCCCAGCTTGAAGCGGCCGACGTTGAGGATGTTGAAGGCGATGTGATGGCCCTTGCCCACCTCGCCCAGCACGTTCTCCGTCGGCACGCGGGCGTTATTCAGGATCAAGGAACGGGTGGATGAACCCTTGATCCCCATTTTGTTTTCCTCCGCCCCCACGCTGACGCCGGGAAAATCCTTCTCCACCAAAAAGGCGGTGAACTTTTCGCCGGCAACCTTGGCGAAGACGGTGAACAAGTCGGCGAAGGCGGCGTTGGTGATCCACATCTTTTCGCCGTTCAGCAGATAATGCTTGCCGTCCGGCTCCAGGTCGGCCCGCGCCCGCGCCGCCAGGGCATCGCTGCCGCTGCTGGCCTCACTCAAGGCATAGGCGCCGATCCACTCGGAGGCGGCCAGCTTGGGCAGGTAGCGCCGCTTCTGGTCCTCGGTGCCGAAGTACAAGATGGGCAGCATGCCAATGCCGGTATGCCCGCCAAAGCTGACGCTAAAGGACGCGTATTTGGCCAGCCGGTCGTAGACCAGCGTGGAGGAGGCGAAGTCCAGCCCCAGGCCACCATAGCTCTCCGGAATATCTATCGCCGTCAGCCCGAGCTCGGCCGCCTTCTTCAGCAGCGCTCGCGTGGCCGCGAAGTCCTGGTGCTCCAGCTCCTCGGCCTTTGGCAGCACCTCCTGCCGCGCGAACTGTTCGGCGGTTTGGGCGATCAGCCGATGCTGGTCGCTGAAGTCCTCCGGGGTGAATATCTCGGCGGGATCCCCGGGGCCGAGCACGAAGCTGGCCGGGGCGGCGTTGGCGGGGCGGGCGGTATCGGGTTGGTTCATGCGATCACTCCCAGGCGGATCGGGCGCCGCTCAGCGGCGGAAATTCTCGAAAATGCCGGCGGCCCCCATGCCGCCGCCGACGCACATCGTCACCATTCCATAGCGGGCACGGCGGCGGGCCAATTCGGCCAGTAGCGAGGCGGTCAGCTTGGCGCCGGTGCAGCCGAGGGGATGGCCCAGCGCGATGGCGCCACCGTTGACGTTGACGCGCGTCGGGTCCAGCCCAGCCTGGGCGATGACCGCCAGGCTCTGGGCGGCGAACGCCTCATTCAACTCGATCACCCCGATATCGGCTAGCTTCAGGCCGGCGCGCGCCAGCGCCTTGGGAATCGCCGCCACCGGGCCGATCCCCATCAGCGCGGGGTCCACGCCGGCGGTGGCATAGGCCAGCAGGCGACCCAGCGGTTGCAGGCCCCGCCGGGCTGCCTCGGCCTCCGATAACAGCAGCACCGCCGCCGCGCCGTCGCTCATCTGCGAACTGTTGCCGGCGGTCACCTGCCCGTGGATTTGGAAAGCCGGCTTCAACGCCGCCAAGGCCGCCAGCGAGGTATCCGCGCGCGGGCCTTCATCCCGCTCGAGCGTCATTTCCCGCCATCCCCCCGGGGCCGCTGCGTCCGGGACGCGAGTCGGCACGGGGATCGTCTCCTCGATAAAATGGCCGGCGGCAATGGCGGCCACGGCCTTTTGGTGGCTGGCCAGTGCGAAGGCGTCGGCTGCCTCGCGGGAAACGCCATACTTGGCCGCCACCCGCTCGGCGGTTAGGCCCATGCTCAGATAGCTGTCGGGGCGATGCTCCTGAAGCCAGGGATTCACGGAGACCTTGTGGCCGCCCATCGGGATCAGGCTCATGCTTTCGGCGCCGCCCGCCAAAGCGGCGTCCCCGCCGCCGGCGCCAATGCGCTCGCTGGCGTGGGCAATCGCTTCCAAGCCGGAGGCACAAAAGCGATTCACCGTCATCGCCGCCACGGAGACTGGCAGCTCCGCCCGCAGAGCGGCGATGCGGGCTACGTTCATGCCCTGTTCCGCCTCTGGCATGGCGCAGCCCAATACCACGTCCTCGACCGCCTCGGCCGGATAGTTGGCACGCCGCAATGCCTCGCGCAACACCAGCGCGGCCAGGTCGTCGGGGCGCGTATGCGCCAGGCTGCCCTTGAAGGCGCGGCCTACGGGCGTGCGCACAGCGGCAACAATGACCGCCGCGCCGCCGGCCGGCGCCGCCACCCGGGGCCGGCGGGAGGCCCGCGACGGGGCGGAGGAATCGCGTGGCGGACGGGCGGAGGCGGAAGCGCGGGGCGGGGACATGGAGCTTGGCTCGAGCTTAGGGCTAGTTCCGCAGCGGTTTGCCCGCCTGGAGCGTGTGGCGGATGCGCTCCTGGGTCTTTGGCTCGCCGCACAGGGACAGAAACGCCTCCCGCTCTAACTCCAGCCAGCGTTCCTCGGGCAGCTCCATTCCCGCTGGCGCTCCGCCGCCGCAGAGCACTCCGGCCAATGTGCCCGCCAGGTGCTGCTCGTAATCGGTGATGTAGCCGGCTGCCCGCATCAGGTACGCTCCCAACTCCAGCGTAGCTCGCACGTTGGGCCCGGGAGCGGGCACGCTCACCGGCGCCGGGGGGCCATAGCCCTCATCCGCTAGCCGCCGCGCCTCGGCCTTGGCGGTGGCCACCAGGCGAGCACGATTGGGAACGATGACATCGCCGTGGCGCAGAAAGCCCAGCCGCCGCGCCTCGGCGGCCGAGGTTGCCACCTTGGCCATGGCGACCGTCTCAAACACCGCGCGGATCGCCTCCTGCCGGGGCAGGCTTTCTGTCGTGGCGGCCCCGGGCCGCAGCGCCTCTGCCCCGAGAATCGCCCGGCGCGCCATCGCCGCCGTGCCGCCGCCGGCCGGAATCAGTCCCACGCCCAGTTCCACTAAGCCGCAGTAGGTTTCCGCCGCCGCCACCACCTCCGCGGCGTGCAACATGACCTCGCAGCCGCCGCCGAGCGCCATTTGAAACGGCGCCGCCACCACCGGCCGGGGCGAATGGCGAATGGCCTGGGTCATGCCCTGGAACGCCCGCACCGCTAGATCCACATCCTCCCATTCCCCCTCTTGAATCGCCATTAGCAGCAGAAGCAAATTCGCGCCGACGGAGAAGTTCTCGCCCTCGTTGGCGATCACCCAGGCTTCAAACGGCGAGTCGCGGTCGGTGAGCGCAGCGGTGGCCAAACGCAAGATGTCCTCGCCGATGGCGTTCATCTTGGAATGGAACTCAATGCAGCCCACGCCATCGCCCAAATCCAGCACCCCAGCTCCGGCGTTTTGCCGCACTACACCGCCGGCCCGCCGAATCACCTCCAGACGCAACACGCCGGGCGGATCGGGGGGCAAGGCGGCGGGCTGCCCGGCCGCCCGCCGCTGCTGGGCCCAGGCGGGCAACGAAGCGCCCTCCTGCTCCATGCGCCGGACCACGTCATCGAACCCCGCCGCTTCCCACAACTCGAACGGTCCCAGCGTCCAGTTGAAACCCAAACGCATCGCCTGGTCTATCTGCGAGGGCTGGTCAGCGATCTCCGGAATGCGGCGCGCCGCATACCGCCATACCGAGCTGAGCAGCCGCCAAAGAAATTGCCCCGCCGGATCGCGGCTGGCCAGGACTTCCTTTAGCCGCCCGGGCAAATCGTCCCGCGTCTTGGCCAGGTCCAGAACCGGGAAGCGCGCCCGCTGCCGCGGCCGGTATTCCAGCGTTGCCAAATCGAGCGCCAGGATCTCCCGTTCTCCCTCCCCATGGCGCTCGCCCTTCTTATAGAAGCCCTGGCCGCTCTTTTCGCCTAGCCAGCCGCGGCGGATCAACTCGGCCAAATACGGGGGCAGGCGGAACAGCTCCCGCTCTTCATCCTCAGGCAAATTATCGTAGGCATTGGCAACTACGTGCGCCAGCAGGTCCAGCCCCACCAGATCAGCGGTGCGAAAGGTGGCGGATTT
>JBOGKW010000092.1:0-12689 GCA_050746205.1 Terriglobales bacterium
GCGCTCGCCAGGCCGCCCTGCCACGGGGCGGCAGCCAGGCCGCCCCGGCACCCGGCGCCGGAGTGGCGGCCTTTGGGCGCCGTTCCCGCCCTGGCTTTGCCCGGCGCGGTCATTTTCCGTTCTCGGCGGCGGCGCCCCATGCTCCCGGCAGCGACTACGTCTACCTGAAGACCAGCCACGGTTTTGTCCGGCACAACGTCACCATCGTGCAGGAGAGCGAAAGCAAAGCCGTGGTAACCGGCCTGCAAGCAGGTGACGTGATCGCCTTGACCAACCCCGAGCAGAATGGCGCCGGCGCCGCCAAGCCCAAGAAGCCCGCCAGCGCCATGCAGGCCATCGGCGCAGCTCGCGGGAGACGCCCATGACCGGCGGCCTGCCCGTTCGCCCCAGGAGATTCCGCCGTTGAGCTCTCTGACCACCGTTCCGCCGACGGCCCGTCCGCGGCGCCGCGAGCCGCTGTGGCGCCGCTATTTCGCCGATTGGGCCCTCGCCGCCGACAATCTGCGCTCGCAAAAGACGCGCACGCTGCTCACCGCCTTGGGCATGATCTTCGGCGTCGGCGCCGTCATCGGCATGCTCGCCATCGGCGCCGGCGCCAAGCAGCAATCGCTCGCCTTCATCGAGCGCCTGGGCGTCCGCAACCTGCTGATCGACTCCGTTCCCGCCGCCAGCCAGCAGGAAATGCAGGAGCGGCGGCAAATCTCCCCCGGCCTCACCATGCGGGACGTCCGCATCATTGAGGCCAATGTCGCCGGCATCCAGGCCCTCTCGCCCCGCCGCGATCTGACCCCTACCGAGACGCTGCCCGAGGCCTCGCGCCAAGTGCCCACGCTGTATGGCGTGCTGCCCTCCTATCAGCAAATTCACGACTTGGTGCCGCGCGAGGGCCGCTTCTTCGATACCCTCGACAATGCCGCCAGCGCCCCGGTCTGCGTCCTGGGCGAGTCCGCCAAGGTCAGCCTGCTCGGCTATGGCCGCGCCGTCGGCAAGTACATCAAGATCAACAGCACCTGGCTGCGAGTCATCGGCGTGCTCGGCCAGGAGCTCTCCGCCTCCCAAGCCGGCAGTGCCGCCGCCTCCGGCCCCGGCGTCAACAACGTCGTCTACATTCCGCTCAACACCTTCGATTATCGCTTTTACGACCAGAGCATGCAGTTGAAGGATCCGTTGGACGGCCTGGATCTGCGCCTCAAGCCCGGCGTCAACAGCATTGAAACCGCCAAAGTCGTCAACGCCATCCTCAACTCCACCCACCACGGCGCCGGTGACTTCCATGTCCTGGTGCCCGCCGACCTGCTGGCGCAGCAGCAGCAGACGCAGCGCATTTTTACCTTTGTCATGGTGGCCATCGCCGGCATCTCGCTGTTGGTCGGCGGCATTGGCATCATGAACATTGTTTTGGCCACCGTGCTCGAGCGCACCCGGGAGATCGGCGTGCGCCGCGCCATCGGCGCCCGGCGCAGCGACATCCTGCGCCAGTTCCTCACCGAATCGGTGCTCATCTCGCTTTCCGGCGGTGTATTGGGCATTCTATTCGGGTATCTGCTTTCCTGGACCATCGCCAAGGCGGCGGCCTGGACCACCATCGTCACCAGCGGTTCGATCGTGGTGGCTTTTGGTGTCTCCGTGGCGGTCGGCGTGGTGTTCGGCATTTATCCCGCCCGCAAGGCCTCGCGGATAGACCCCATCGAGGCCCTGCGCTACGAATAGCCCCGTGCTGGCCGTTGGCGCGGCGGCAATTTGATTCGCTCTGTGTCTATGCGATCCCGAGTCTTTGGCAGCCTGCTGATCCTTTCGTCGGCCCTCTTTTTTCTCGCCCCCCCGGGCCAGTGCCAATGGGTGCGGCGCTTCCACGCCCCCACCCCGCGCATTGTGCCCATCCAGGGCCTGAAGGCCTATGTCTCCGGCGGCAAGCTGCGCCTGCGCCTAAAGGCGTTTCTCCGCCTGGCGCTACTGAACGACACCAATATTCACATCACGCAGCTCAACATGTACACCGCCCAGGCTAGCGTCCTGAGCGCGAATTCACCCTTCGACCCTTCCTTCACCATGGGCTTCAGCGGCACCCGCACCCTAACCCCGCAGTCCTCTCAGATCAGCGGCGCGCAGACGCTCAGTGATCTCTCGCAGGACCTCAATGTCGGCTATACCCAAGACCTGCCCACCGGGCAGGATTTCACCGTCGGCTTCAGCTCCGACCGCGCCGACACCAATAACGCCTTCAGCTATCTCAACCCCAGCATCGCCACCGGCCTCAATTTCAATCTCACCATGCCGTTGCTGGAAAACCGCGGCAACATCCAGTACACCGTCCCCCTCCAGCAGGCCAAGATCGCCTTCATGGTCACCACCGATCAGACCGACGCCACCGTCGCCAACGATCTGGTCACCGACGCCAATCAATATTGGGCCACCGTCGAGGCTCGCGACGCCATCACCGTGCAGCAACAGGCCCTGGCGCTGGCGAACAAGTCCTATCAGCACGACGCGCTGGCGCTCAAGCTCGGCGCCCTGGCGCCGGGCTCGATTTTCCAGGATGAGTCCCAGGTGGCGGCTGACAAGGTCAGCCTGGTGCAGGCCCAGTCCAGCTATCAGCAACAGCTCGTGTTGCTGCGCCGTATCATCGGCGCCAACCTCAACCCCGTGACCCGCAATATTCCCATCGTGCTGGAGGAGGATCCCTCCACTCTGCCGGTTACGCCGCCTCCGATCCCCGTCAGCCAAGCCGTCGCCCTGGCCCTGCGCCGGCGCCCAGAGCTGATCGCGGCGCAACGCCAGCTCGTCTCCGACCAGATGGGCTTGCGCATGGCGCACAATGCGCTGCTGCCCCAGCTCGACTTGACCGGCACCTACGGCGCCGCTGGGCTGGGCGGGAACCAGATTCCCGTTACTAGCAGTCTCGGCACCAGCGGCCAGTTCGTTCCCGGCGGCTTGACGGATTCCTTCCGCCAGTTGTTCGGCTTCGACTACCCGACCTACGGCTTCAGCCTGGAGTTCACGCTGCCCATCGGCAACAGCGCCAATGAGGCGCGGCTCGCCAACAACCTCGTGTCGGTGGCGCACGACCGCTACTCGGAACGCCAGGAGCAGCAGCAAATCATCCAGGACGTGCGCCTCGCCGACACCCAGTTGGGCATGGCCGTCAAGCAGGTCAACTCCGCCAAAACCTCACTCGACCTTTCGCAAAAGAACGTCGCCGCCCAGCAGCAGGCGTATCTGCTCGGCACCACCACCATCTTCGAGCTGTTGCAGGCCCAGTTGCAGATGGCGCAGGCCCAGGAAACCCTCCTGAGCTCCTACATCGGCTACCAGGAGGCCAAAATCGCCTACCAGCGCGCCGACTGGACGCTGCTCAGCCAGCTTCACCTGGTCATCCAGCACTAGCCCCCCTCTAGCCTTTCATGGGGCGCCGTTCGCCGGCGGCGGTCAGCGCCCACAGCAGGACGAAGCCGACTAGCAGGGCCAGGGCGGCCACCGGCAGGGCAGCGCGGAGACCGTAGGTGGCGAAGCGGTCGTAGAGCAGGATCGAGATTACGCGGGGGTTGTAGGCGAGGATGATCAGGGCGCCGAACTCGCTGACCGCGCGGGCGAACATCATCACCGCGCCGCTGACCATCGCACCGCGCGCCAGCGGCAGGCTGACCCGCCAAAACACCGCTCCCGGGCGCCGCCCCAGCGTCCGCGCCAGCTGCTCGTAGCGCGGGTCCACCGCGAGGAAGCCGTCGCGGCAAGCGTGGATCAGATAGGGGCAGGCGACGAAGACCATCGCCGCGGTGATGCCGAGCGCGGTGCCCACGAAGTGCAGGCGAAGGGCGGCGAGCAGATGGCCCGCGGCAGCCTCCCGGGCAAAGACCAACAGCAGGGCGATGCCCACCACCGGGTGCGGAATCACCAGCGGCAGGTCCAGCAACGCGCGCAATGCGCGCTGACCGGCAAACCGCCGCCGCGCGAGGAGGTAACCGAGGGGCGTGGCCAGCAGCAGGCCAACCGCCGTCGCCGCCCCAGCGGTCACCAGCGTGAGCAGCAACGAGCGCCGGACCGCCGGATCCAACAGCGCCCCCGCCAATCCCGGCGCCCCCGCCCACAGCAGGCGCAATACCGGCAACGCCAAGTAGAGCACCAGCACCGCCGCCGGCGCCACCATCCAGCGGAGCGGCAGCGCCGCCGCCGGATGCTGCCGCTGCGCCGGGGGGACCGGCGGCGCGGGTGGCGCGAACGCCGCGCCGGCGGCGGTTAGGGGCATGCCGGCCATTGCCGTAGCCAGGGGCGCACGGCGCGCGGCGCCCGCGCCCAAGCGCCGCCGCGGCAGGGGTGGGCGAGCGGGGTTTGGTCGCTCGCGGCCAACAGCGCTCGCCCCGCCGGCGAGGCCAACCGGCGCAAAAAGGCCAGCGCCCCAGGCACATCGAGGGCGGTGGCGGGGATGGTGATGGCATAGCGGATCGGCCGCCCGCGCTCCCGCACCGTCTCTCCCGGCGCCCGGCCGGCCACCGCCACGCTCACTTGGGCGTATTCCGCGGCGAGCCGAGCCGAACCCAAGTTAACCGCCGCGGGCAGCCGCACGAAGTCCAGCCCATGCTGCCGCGCCACGGATTCATATTCCCAGGCGTAGTCAATCTCGCCCGCTTCGAGCAGCGCCAGCAGCGCCACCGACTGCGGCCGCTCCACCGCCCCCGGCGCCGCCCGCAGCCGCCGATAGAGTCGCGGGCGATGCTCCCGCCGCGCGGTCAGCTTCCAGGCCAGCAGCGCGTTGTAGCCCTCTGGATCGAGGTTCGGATCGGCGTAGCCGAAGCGCACGCCCGGGCGCAGCAAAACCCAGGGCCAGTTGCCGGCGTTGATGCGGCCCGCGTAGCGCGAGCGTGGCGTATAGGCCAGCACCACCTGATTGCCGGCAAACTCCAGCCACCATCCAATCTGCCGCGCATGGGCGGCAAACAAGCCGGCGTCGGCCACCGCCAGTAGATCGAAGCGGGTGTGCAGACTGAGCAGCTTTCGCAGCAGAAAGCGGCTGCCCGCGCTCTGCTGCCGGAACCGCCATGCGGGCAGCTGCCGCGCCAGCCGGTCAAAGGGTACGGTCAGGGTCGCCGCCCGGCCGGTGACCACAACGCGAGAGCCGCTCCCAGCGTCCCCGCGCCAGCGCACGGCCGGCGGCGTGGGCGGGCCCGCAGGCGGCCCAGCGTCGGCCCGCCGGGACGCCCCCGAGATGGAGAGCGCAGGCGGCGGGCCGCTGCGGCCCGCCAGGGCGGGGCGAGAACCGAGCAGTGCGAGGCCGCAGGCGGCGAGGGGCGGGAGGAGCCCACGGAGGTACCTGAGCCGCCCCGAGCCGCCGGGAACGAAGCGATGCGGAGCGTTCTCGCCCCGTCGGACCTTCACCGCATCACCATCACTTCCGTGGCCTTAATCAGCGCCGTCGCCTCCATGCCTTCGGCTAGCCCCAGCGCGTCCACCGCTTCCCCGGTAATCACCGCCTGAATCTTCTGGTCGCCGATGGCCAGCGTTACCGCCGCCAACAGCCCGTCGCGGCGGATGCTGGTGATCACCCCGCGCAGCTGGTTGCGGCCGCTGACCCGCGACGCCGCCGCGCCAACGGCAGGCGCGCCCTTCGCCCCCAAGCGCTCCAATTCCCCCGCCGGGATGCGGTAATGGCCGCCCGGCGTTTTCACCGCCTTGAGCTGGCCGCGGTAAATCCATTGCTTCAGCGCCGGGTAGGAAACGCCCAAGCGCGCCGCCGCCTGGCGTGGCGTCAATAGCTCCATGGCGGCTATTGTAGACGATTATGGACGATTCTTGCCATTATGATTCACCGTGATCCCGATTCGACCACAGCCATTAATTGATAGCAATGCGCTAAACTTTGTATTGACAAACAAACACTCAATGGACGATAAAGGAACTGTGCGGCTGCGCCGTGCGGCAGGGTTGAACTCATGAGCAAAATCATCGGCATTGACCTCGGCACCACCAACAGCGTGGTGGCGGTGATGGAGAATGGCGAGCCCAAGGTGCTGGCCAATTCCGAAGGCGGGCGGACCACCCCCTCGGTGGTGGCCTTCACCAAGGCCGGAGAGCGATTGGTCGGCCAGGTGGCCAAGCGCCAAGCCATTACCAATCCGGAAAACACGATCTACTCGATCAAGCGCTTCATGGGCCGGCGCTACAACGAGGTAAGCGAAGAGATGAAGATGGTGCCCTATAAGGTGGAGGCCGCCGGGGACCACGTCGTGGTCGCCGCCGCCGGCAAGCGGTACACGCCGCCCGAGATCAGCGCCTTCATCTTGCAGAAGCTCAAGCAGGCCGCCGAGGATTATCTCGGCGAGAAGGTCACCGAGGCGGTGATCACCGTTCCCGCCTACTTCAATGACGCCCAGCGCCAGGCGACCAAGGATGCCGGCAAAATCGCCGGCCTGGACGTCAAGCGCATCGTCAATGAGCCCACCGCTGCCGCGCTGGCCTACGGCTTGGATAAAAAGAAGGACCAGACCATTGCGGTCTATGACTTCGGCGGCGGCACCTTCGACATCTCCATCCTGGAGGTGGGCGAGGGCGTGGTCGAGGTGAAGTCCACCAACGGCGATACCCACCTGGGCGGCGATAACATTGACCAGCGCGTGGTGGATTGGCTGGTGGATGAGTTCAAGAAGGAAGAAGGCATTGACCTTCGCTCCCGCGGCAACGAGATGGCGCTGCAGCGCCTGAAGGACGCCGCCGAGAAGGCCAAGATGGAGCTGTCCACGACGATGGAGACCGAGATCAACCTGCCCTTTATCACCGCCGACGCCAACGGCCCCAAGCACCTGCTCAAGAAGCTCAGCCGCTCCCAGTTCGAGCGCATGGTCGAGGACATCCTGCAGCGCAGCGTCGGCCCCTGCAAGCAGGCCCTGCAGGATGCCGGCATCAGCGCCGACAAGATCCAGGAGGCGGTCCTGGTCGGCGGCAGCACGCGCATCCCGCGGGTGCAGCAGATCGTCAAGGACCTGTTCGGCCGCGAGCCCAACCGCAGCGTCAATCCCGACGAGGTGGTGGCGGTGGGCGCGGCGGTGCAGGCCGGCGTGCTGGCGGGCGAGGTCAAGGATCTGCTGTTGCTCGACGTCACGCCCCTGTCGCTGGGCATTGAGACCATGGGCGGTGTGTTCACCAAGCTGATTGAGCGCAACACTACCATCCCTACTCGCAAAAGCGAGGTCTTCTCGACCGCCAGCGACAACCAAACCTCCGTCGAGGTGCACGTGTTGCAGGGCGAGCGGGCCATGGCGCCGCAGAACCGCACGCTGGGCCGTTTCCACCTCGATGGCCTGCCGCCGGCGCCGCGCGGCCTGCCGCAGATCGAGGTCACCTTCGACCTGGACGCCAACGGGATCGTCAACGTCAGCGCCCTGGACAAGGGCACGGGCAAGGAGCAGAAGATCACCATCACCAGTTCCAGCGGCCTGTCCAAGGACGAGGTCGAGCGCATGACCCAGGACGCCGAGAAAAACGCCGCCGCGGACAAGCAGCAGCGCGACACCGTGGAGGCCAAGAACCAGCTCGACAGCCTGGTTTATAACACCGAAAAGCTGCTGAAGGAAAACCGCGAAAAGATCTCCGCCGATGATGCTCGGGCCATCGAGGAGGCTATCGTGGAGTCCCGGCAAGCGCTGGACAAAAACGAACTGGCGGCCCTTACCGCCGCCCGTGACCGGCTGACCAGCGCCACCCACAAGCTGGCCGAGGCCATGTACCGCCAGGCCGGCCCCACGCCGGGCGCGGGCGCGGGCGCGGCGCCCGGCGCCGAACCCGACGCCTCGGCGCCGCCGCCTCCGAGCGGCAACGGACAGGCCCATGGCGACGTCATTGACGCCGAGTATGTGGACGTGGACAACGACAAGAAGTAAGTCCATGGCCGGCGGCCCGCCAGCGCGCCCCGGGAACGCAACCATGCCGACCGTAAGGCCAGGCGCGGCGGCGCTCCCCGATGGCGCGGCTTGCCGGTGGTGGCGGCGGCCGCGCTAAACCCCATGGCCACCGCCGCCAAAGACTACTACGCCGTACTCGGCGTCAAGCGGGACGCAGGCCCAGAGGAGATCCGCAAGGCCTATCGCCGCCTGGCGCGCAAGCTGCACCCCGACGTCAACCCCAACAACAAAGCCGCCGAGGAGCGCTTCAAGGATGTCCAGCAAGCCTATGACGTATTGGGCGATCCCCAAAAGCGCGAGTTCTTCGACCGTACCGGGTTTTATTCCGACCAGGCCTTCCAGCAAGGCGCCGCCGGCTTCGAGCCGCCGCCTGGCGCCGCCGCCCAGGGCCGCCGTCCGCCGCCGGGCTTTGATTTCGGCGGCTTCGATTTCGATCCCGCCGCCGCGGGCGGGCGCCGCGGCGCCAGCTTTCGGGACCTGTTCTCCAACCTGTTCCGGGGCCAACCCGAGGAGCCGGAGATCGCGGCGAGCGATCTGGAGTTCCAGGCCACGATCGGCTTTTGGGACGCCATCCGCGGCGGGGTAGTCCGCCTGCCGATCACCCGCCAGGACAAGTGCCCGCAGTGCGGCGGCAGCGGCGTCGGCGCCGGCCGGGGCGTCTGCCCGGAGTGCGGCGGCAAGGGCCAGGTGACGCAAACCGCCCAAGGCATGAAGTTCAATCTCCGCTGCGCCAGCTGTGGCGGCAGCGGCAAGGCCGGTGCGGTCTGCCCGCGCTGCCATGGCCAAGGGCGGGTGGGGGTGAGCGAGTCGTTTGAGACCCGCATCCGCCCGGGCACCCGCGAGGGCGCCCGCTTGCGCATCCCCGGCAAGGGTAACTGGGGCCCGGACGGGCCCGGCGACCTCTACCTCGTCATCCATATCCAGCCGCATCCGCTGTTCCGGCGCCAGGGCGATGATATTTACCTCCCGGTGCCCGTGACCATCACCGAGGCGGCGCTGGGCGCCACCATCGCCGTGCCCACCGTTGACGGTCGGGCGCTGCTCAAGCTGCCCGCCGGCACCCAGAACGGCCAGCGCCTGCGTCTGGCCGAGCGCGGGGTCACCAGCAGCCAGCATCCTGGCGTCCGGGGCGATCAGTTTGTCGAGGTCCAGGTACGCATTCCCCAGGTCGCCGACGAGCGGAGCCGGGAGTTGCTGCGCGAGTTCGAGCGCCTCCATCCCGAGGATGTTCGCGCGGAGGTTCTGCGTGCCGGCGCCGAGGGGGCGCGGTGAGAAAGCGCGGCCATGGCGCCTACATGATCTCCGCCGTGGCGGAGCAATTCGGCGTCCACCCCCAGACCCTCCGCTTGTACGAGCGCGAAGGCCTGCTCAAGCCCTCTCGCACCGAGGGCAATACCCGCCTCTATACCGACGAGGACCTCAAGCGGCTGGAGATGATCCTGGCCCTCACCCGCGACATGGGCGTCAACCTGGCCGGCGTCGAGGTCGTCCTCGATCTGCGGCAAAAGATTGAGGAGATGCAGGAGCGCATGCGGCAGCGGGAAGAGGCAATGCGGGAGCAAATGCAATCGTTTCTGGAATATCTCCAGCGCGAGATGCTGGACCGCGCCCCGCAGACGGTCCGCTCCACGGAGGCCCTGATACCCCTGCGCCGCACCCCGCCCCGCCGCTGAGCAGCCACGCCCGCCCGCGAGTTCAGCGTGGAGACTCGGGAATACTGGGCGGGTGCCGCATAGACGCGGACATATTGATGCGCCTATGATATGCTTTGATGCGTGCGGACTACCATTCGACTGGACCCGGATTTGCTCCAGCGGGCCAAGGCGCTCGCCCTGAAGCGGGGCACCACGCTCACCGCAATCGTCGAGGAATCCCTGCGGTTCGAGCTGGCGCGGGCTCGCCAGCGACGGGAACGGGTCAGACTACCGGTCTCTGAGGGCGGCCACGGGACATTGCCCGGCGTTGACTTGGACAACAGCGCCGCGTTGCTCGATTTAATGGAAAAGTGGAATGTTCCTCGCTGACGTTAATGTCCTGGTCTACGCCTTTCGTTCGGACTCGGCTTTCCATGCGCAATGTCAGCCTTGGCTGGAGGAGCAGATGGCCGGAGATCAGCCGTTTGGCGTCAGCGAGTTGGTGCTGAGCGGGTTCCTGCGGGTGGTTACGCATCGGGCCATCTTCAATCCCCCCGAGCCCTGGGAAACCGCCGTGGCCTTTACGGACGCGCTCAGGGAATCGGAGGTGGCGATGCCCGTCTCTCCCGGGTTGCGGCATTGGGACATCTTCACTCGGCTCTGCGCCGCCGCGCATGCCCGTGGCGGGCTGGTGGCGGATGCGTACCTGGCGGCGCTGGCAATCGAATCGGGCTGCGAATGGGTGACCACCGACGGTGATTTCGCGCGCTTCCCCGGCCTGCGCTGGCGACGGCCCTTCTGATCCCACGCCATAATGGGACCATGGCAGCCGGCGGTCCATCAGCGCCACGGGAGGGCGTGATCGCGCCGCCGCGCGCGGACAAGCACAGCTTGCGGGTCGCCATCGGCGCCTATCCCCGTGGGGCCTCCCTGCCGCAACAAGCGGCCTATCTCCTGGCCATCGGCGGGCCCCTGGGGTATATCCCCTGGGTGCCGGCCACGTGGACCTCATTGGTGGCAGCCGTTTTTTGGTGGTGGCGGCCGCCGTCGCCGCTCGCGGTGCTCGCCTTTACCGCCGTCGCCCTGTTGGTGGGCGGCCCTTGCTGCACGGCCGCCGAGCGGCTGCAGGGCGTCGGCGATCCGCGCAACGTGGTGTGGGATGAGATCGCCGGCCAGACGGTGACGTTCCTGTTCGTCGCGCCCAGGAATTGGGAGCTGGCGCTGGCGGGATTCGTCCTGTTTCGCATCCTCGATATTGCCAAGCCCTTCCCCGCTCGCGGGCTGGAAAGGGTGCCCGGCGGCTGGGGGGTGATGCTGGACGACATCGCCAGCGGGCTGTGGGCCGCGGGCGCGCTCTGGCTGCTCCACGCCGGGCTGCCACACTGGTTCTGATCATTGCCCCTATGCCCGCCGTTGCCGCCCCTCCCGCTCCCGCCTTTCAGCACGCGACGCGCTGGGACGCGCCGGACGGCGCCCACGGGCCGCGGGTCGTGATCATCGGCGCCGGCTTCGGCGGCCTCCATGCTGCCGAGCGGCTCAAGCATGTCCAGGCGCGCGTCACGTTGGTGGACCGCCGCAACCATCACCTGTTTCAGCCGCTGCTCTACCAGGTCGCCACCGCGGGCCTGTCCCCCGGCGACATCGCCTATCCCATCCGCGCCATTCTGCGCCGCCAGCCCAACGCGCGCGTGCTGCTGGCCGAAGTCATCGCCGTGGATCTGGATCTCCGCCAAGTCCAGCTGCGCGATGGCGTGCTGGGTTATGACTACCTCGTCCTGGCCACCGGTTCCGGGCACAACTATTTCGGGCACGCCGACTGGGAAGCCCTGGCGCCCAGCCTCAAGTCCCTGGAAGACGCGCTGGAGATTCGCCGCCGCATCCTGCTCGCCTTCGAGCGCGCCGAGCGCGAGCCCGATGCCGCTCGTCGCGCCATGCTGCTGACCTTCGTCGTCGTGGGCGGCGGCCCCACGGGCGTCGAGCTGGCCGGCGCCATCGCCGAGATCGCCCGTGAGGTCATGGTTAGCGACTTCCGCCACATTGACCCGCGCGAGGCGCGCGTCATCCTGGCCGAGGCGGGAGCCCGCATCTTGCCCGCCCTCCCCGCAACTCTCGCAGCCAAGGCGCGCGGCGAACTCCAGGCCAAGGGCGTCGAGGTGCGCACCGGTGCCGCGGTGACCGCCATTACCAGCCAGCAGGTCTGCCTGGGCGGCGATCCCGGCGGCGTTGGCGGCGAACGCATTCCCGCCGGCACCGCGCTCTGGGCCGCTGGCGTGGCCGCTTCGCCGCTGGGCCGCCAGCTGGAGGGGCATCCCGCGCCGGTGGTGGACCGAGCCGGGCGCATCATGGTGGGCGCCGATCTCACACTGCCGGGCCATGGCGAGGTGTTCGTCGTCGGCGACCTCGCCGCCTGCCGCGACGGCCGCGGGCGGCTGCTGCCCGGGCTGGCGCCGGTCGCCATCCAGCAGGGCCGCGCCGCGGCGGATAACATCCGCCGCGCCTGCCGGGGCCGGCCCCTCCGCCCCTTCGTCTACCGTGACAAGGGTCAGTTGGCCACGATCGGCCGGGGCGAAGCTGTTGCCCAAATCGGTTCGCTGGAGTTCTCCGGTCCGATCGGCTGGTGGATCTGGGCCACCGTGCACATCCTGTATCTGATCGGCTTCCGCAATCGCTTCGTCGTCGCCTTCGAGTGGGCCTGGTCTTACCTGAATTCTTCCCGCGGCGCGCGCCTCATCACCGGCCGCCTGGAGCCGGACGCGAGCCCCCGGGCGGGCCCTAGGGCCTCCTAGCCGCCGCGCGCCAACGCCGGCGCAAAGCTCAGCGCGCCGGAGTCCGCGCCGCGGAGCGCTGCCGCACCACCTCGAACAGGGCGACCGCGGCGGCGGCCGAGGCGTTCAGCGACGCCGGTCCGGGCGCCAGCGGGATGGAGACCGCGAAGTCGCAGCGCTCGCGCACCAGGCGGTGCAAACCCGCGCCTTCCGCGCCGATGACCAGGACCGTGGGCCCGCGAAAATCCTGCGCCCAATAGGGCTGGCGCGCGGCGGCATCAAGCGCGACGGACCAATAGCCGGCGGCGGCGGTGCGCTCCAAGGCGGCGGCGATGTTGGCCGTCTGCGCGACAGCGAGGTGCTCGAGCGCGCCGGCGGCGGCGCGCGCCGCCGTCTCCCCC
>JBOGKW010000093.1:0-12669 GCA_050746205.1 Terriglobales bacterium
GGCGCCCAGCGTCGCGGCCGCGCCGGCCAGCACCGCCGCGACGAACCCGGCACTGCGGCGCCGGCCCCGGCTGCCGAACCCGCCGCGGGCAAAGCCGCTTCCGCCGATGCGGAATCGCGCCCTTCAGGTCCCAAACTGATCAACGAAATGCTCCATTCCGGGCAAGAAATCCTGGTGCAGATCGCCAAGGAGCCGCTCGGCACCAAGGGCGCGCGAATCACCAGCCACCTGGCCCTCCCCGGGCGCTACCTGGTCTACATGCCCACCGTTCGGCACATTGGCGTGTCGCGGAAAATCGCCTCCGACGAGGAGCGCGCCCGGCTCAAGCGCCTCTTGCTGGATCACACCCAGGACCTGCCCGGCGGCTTCATCGTGCGCACCGCCGGCCAGACCGCCAGCGACGAAGATCTGCTGGCGGATATCCGCTTTCTTAGCCATCTCTGGGACGACATCCGCGACAACTTTGAACGCGGCAAAGCGCCCGCTTTGCTCCATCACGACCTCGGCCTGGTGGAACGGACATTGCGCGACCAGCTCTCCAGCGACTTCACGCACATTTGGATTGACTCCGAGGAGCAGTATCAGGCGGTGGTCCGCTTTGTCGGCCACTTCATGCCCGAGCTTGCCTCTCGCGTCCGCCTGTACTCCCGTGAGGATCCGATGTTCGACCACTTCGGCATCCAGGAGGAAATTGACAAGGCGCTGAAAAGCAAAGTCTGGCTGAAAAGCGGCGGCTACATCGTGATCAACCAGACCGAGGCTCTCGTGGCCATTGACGTCAACACCGGCAAATATGTCGGCAAATCCAATCGCCTCGAGGACACCATTGTCAAAACCAACGTGGACGCCATCCGTGAGATCGTTCGCCAAATCCGGCTGCGGGACCTCGGCGGCATCATCGTCGTGGACTTCATTGACATGGACGAGCGCAAGAACCGGCAAAAGGTGATGCAGGCCCTGGAGGAAGCCTTGCGCGCCGACCGGGCCCCATCCAAGGCCCTGGCGTTCAATGATTTCGGCCTTGTCGCCCTGACCCGCAAACGGGTCAAACAGTCCCTGGAGCGTACGCTCGGCGCGCCTTGCCCCTACTGCTCCGGCGTGGGCTTGGTCAAATCCGTGACCACGGTGTGCAACGAAATCTATGCTGAAGTGCGCAAGATGTCCCGTTCCATTGACCGTGACGACATGGTCCTCCGCGTCCATCCCGAGGTGGGTAAGGTACTCAAGGCCCAAAACGCCAAGTTGCTGAATGAACTTGAGCAACTCACCGGCAAATTAATCGCCATCAAGGCCGATCCCTTGGTGCACCAGGAGCAGTTCGAGATCTTCTAGCCTATGTTTATCGAGCGAGTGGAAGCCGGAGACCTCCCTGCCGCGCTGGCCGCCGGCCGCGCGGTTTACGAGTGGAAAACCAAGGACCCGCACCAGCTGCCGATCCTGGGGCCCAGCTACGACGACCATCCCGGCCGTAACCGGGCCAAGCGTGAAAACCGCTACGCGGAAACCTTGGACGCCGCCCGGGAAGTGGCGGCGCGGATGCACACCGAAATCGTCGCCGCGCTGTTCCTCACCGGGGCCTAGTCCGGACAGGTTCCGGCGTGGGACAATGGTTTTTCGCCGTCACATGCCTTCCACTGAAACTCCCGCCGCTGCGCGCAGCGGCGCCCGGCCTCTCAGTGCGGGCGCCGCCAATAGCCTCAGCGTCGCCAGTTGGCTGGTTCCGGGGTTGGGGTATTTCCTACTGCGGCGCTGGGTTCGCGGCGTGCTCGTGCTGGTCTGCATCTTGGCGATGTTCTTTTTGGGCCTGGCAATGCAAGGCCAGTTGCTGGGCGTCAATAGCAAAAACCTGCTCGACGTCCTAGGCTGGATTGGCGACATCTGCAACGGCCTGCCCTACCTAATCACTTGCGCCGCCGGCGGCGGAACGGGCAACCTCTATACCGTTACCGGCGACTACGGCTCCATGTTCTTGATCGCCTCGGGTCTGCTGAACATTTTGGCCGCCGCCGATGTGCGTGACGTAGCCTTGGGGAGGAAGCCGTAATGTTGGGAGCGATGCTGGGGCTGGCGGCGGCGCTGGTGATGTCCCACTTTACGGCGGTCATTTTGTTCGCCCTGTTCGCGTCCGTGGTCTTCGCCATCACACTGCGCGAACAGCCCCGCGCCCAAGTCCGCTATGGCGCCTTCTGCTTCGCGTGTTTCCTAGTTGGCACGCTCATCGCCGGGTGGATCCTCTATTTTCTTCAGCCACGCTAGGTTCAGGTGGAACCGGCCTGCCGGGACGGCGGTTTCGCGCGGCCCTCACCGGGCGGGCGGATCAAGCGGCAGGATCAGAGCCCCAAAGCGCCCGCTGGGACGGCTGCGGACCATGAAGCGAGCGATGTATGGCCCCTGGGAGTTTACCCGGACCCGGCCCTTTAGCCAGATCCGCGCCGCTGGGTTGGAGCCGGCCCGCAGCTTCACTAAGTAGCCCCTCTGACCAATGATCCAGCCGCGGGCATTGGAGATGACGACACCCGCCTTGAGGCGGCATGGGGTCTGTTTGCGGCATCCAGCACCGCCGACGGAAATGCCCAGCCGGTACCGCCGCGTGCGCCACTTGTCCCGCCGCCGCCAGGAGCCCCAACGAACGATTAACGGAACGCCGGATAGGTTGGCGGGACTGGCGGCGGCCATGTCGAAGCCAGGGCGGGGATGCTCCGCGAGCAGCACCTGCGGCGCCTGCGTGATATAACCGCGCCGGCCGCGCACGGTGACGCCCCGCAGGTCCACGCGAACGCGGATCTGATGGTAGCGCACCTTGCCGGGCGCATCAGGCGGGGGCTGGAAGCTCAGCAGATAATAGTTGGACCACTCCTGCTGGGCTTGGCCCAGCAGTTGCCAGAGGAAATTGTTGCCCACCAGCGCCTTCCCACCGGTGGCCTGCGCCGCGACTCGCATGTCCGCCCAATTGAGCATCTGACCCGCGTCCGTGACCACCGGGCGGTTGGACGGGGCCACGGCCGGACCGCTCACATGCGGAATTCCGGCCAGCAACCCGCGAGGATCGAGGGGAAACAGCTCGACATTGGCTTCATTCAGAAGCTGATACGTTGCGGCGCGGCTCCGCAATGCTCCATCCGGCTCGGGCGATGAGAGGCTATGGACGCCCGGCGCTGCCAGCGGACGCCACAGCAGCGGCTGCCCATCGCCGGCCCAGATCACCACCTTCCGGCCGGGCAGCGGGGCCAGCAGGATCGCCAAATGCCGCAATGCGCCGTCGGTGGAGAAATCGCCCGATTGCCGTGCCCCGGTTTGGTATTTCGACCAGGCGCTGGGGACCCGGGTGAAATCAGTACCCAAGCTCCGCACCGGTGATGCGGGCCCGCCCGCGGGCTTCATTCCGGCAGGCCGCTTCTCAGCGCCAGGCAGCTTCGGCGCGCGTGGAAGCGTAACCGCAAGATTCCACTGGAGGTTCGGACGGATCCACCGGTCTGCCGCGGCAACGAGCCGCTGACGTTGGTAGGTAAATGGTTGCAAGAGGAGCAACCCTTGGGAGAGGCCGTATATCGCCATCGGCTGGCCGGGCCGCAGGCCGCGGCGCAGGAAGCGCAGCACGCCCGTGCGCATCCACATCATGTCGTCGGGTTGGGTGTTTTGATAATCCACCAGCAGGACCACCCAACTGGCCGGCGCGGGATGCGGTGCATTGCTGAACTTCCCCGGGGGCGAGCGCCGTACGCGGTTCCTGACGCCAGTGGCCGTGGCGCTGATCCAGTCCATGCTGAGGGTCGGCACGCGCCGCCCATCCACCAAGATTTCGAAATCCTGCCGTTTCAACCCGGCGACCACCGCCCCGTGGCGGCCGGTGACGCAGACCGGCACCAATACCCTTCGAACCGAACCGCGGAACGACGGCGTCTGCCCCAGCGCGCAAACCGGCGCCAGGACGCAAACCGCGAAAAACCACGCCCGCTTCCCACCCATTCGCCAGCCAGCTTCCTCTACGCCTCGATTGTATGCCGCTCCCTCCGCGCCCGGGCATCACTCCGGCGGAGCGGCGGAACCGGGGGTGGCGCGGGCGGCCCACAGGGGATAATCGAGCCCGGCCAGGCGGTTCATCGCAATGGCCTGGAGCGTGAGCGCGGCCACTGCGACCTCGATGATCACCAGATAGAACGGCCGGGTGACGAGGCCCAGCGACACGATCAGCGTGGTGGCGCCGGCCGGCGGGTGGGCGGCCTTGAGAAGAATCATGAGCGCGCCGGTGAGGGCCAGTGACAGCGCCGCGGCAAGGACCCGGTGGCCGGAGATGGTGTCCGCGGTGACGGCTGGCGCGTGCTGCAGCCCGGTGACCCAGAGCGCCCCCACCCCGCAGCCGATGCCGATAGCGTGGCCGTAAATGGTATGGCGCGGCGAAGCCGTAGGCGAATGCGGCGAAAAGAAGAACAGAAACGCCGTGGGACCGAGCGACGGGAAGATAAACGGGGTATGCGAGATCCAACCCACCGCCGCCAAAATCGCGATGCTAATGAAGCCATTCACAAACATGAACAGCGCCCAGAGCGGACGCTCGGGCCGGCCCCTCAACAGACGGGCGAATCGTAGCTGGGCGGCGAAGCCCCGAATGACCAGGGGATCGAGAAGGCGGAGCCGCTCTGCCGCCCGATTCCGCCTCATGGCTCCGCACCCGCGAGCGGCCCCGGAGCATGGCGAATGTCATATCGCCGCCGGCGGCGAGGCCCGACAATAGCTTCGAGGCCATCGCCATCATGGATGCTGAATCGGTGCTCCGCGATATCATTGCCGCCCATCCCGCCGCCACTGAGGTGTTCGAGCGCTACGCGATCGAGTTCTGCTGTTCGGGTTGCGATACCCTGGCGGACGCTTGCCAGGCAGTCGGTGTGCGAACGGAAGCCGTTTTGGCCGACCTGCGCCAGCTCGAGACGGACGTGTCGGCCGGACAGGCAACGCACTGGGAACGTGCTTCGTTGCGGCAGCTCACTGGCTTTATCTGCCATCATCACCACGAGTACACTCGTCGCGCTATTCAGGAGATTCGGGCCTTAGCGCCGCAAGCGGAGGCGGCCCAAGGGCGCGAGCATCCCGAATTGAGGAAGATCGCCACCATCTTCGGGCGGCTGGCGGCGGAGATGCTGTTCCACTTGGCGAAGGAGGAGCATGGGCTGTTTCCTCGCATCGAACGTTTGGAGAGCGTCAGCCGGGGACAAACCCTCGCGATTGCCGCCGCAGCGCTGAGCCGGGAGGAGGCGACGATCCGGGTCATGATGGAGGACCATGGAGCATCCGGAGCGATGATGAAGGAAATTCGAGATCTCAGCGGCGATTTTACCCCGCCCCCCGGGGCGGATGCAGCGCTGCGGCGGTGGTACCGCGAGTTGGCCGAGTTCGAGCGGGACCTGCATCGTCACGTGCACCTCGAAAACAACATCCTCTTCCCGCGGGCGCTGCAGTTGGAAACGGACGTGCTTGGCCGGCCTAAAGCGATGATCGCACCGCTCGCCTAGCGCCATGAACTGATGGGGCGGTACCCTTTGGTTGTGGGGGGTCCAAAATGAATCCGGAACAAATGGAAGACCGGGACGAAATCATCGAGGAGTCCTTTCCGGCTAGCGATCCGCCCGCCAACTTTACTCACGCGGGCCCGCCGCAAGGCCAGGCCCCGCCAGCGCGGTCGGGCGCGCCGGCGCCCCCTCCAGGCCGCATGCGGGAGACGCTCGAGCCGACCGCGGGCGCCTTTCTGCAATTCAATCTGACCGAGGAAATGCGGCAGCTGGAAACCGAGCATCCCTGGCAATCCGGCAGGAACGCTAAGACCATTGTGAAGTTCCCCGACTTTCGCGTGGTTTTGATCATGATGCGCCGCGAAAGCCGCATCCCAGGCCACCACGCCGATGGGCGCGTCTCGGTGCAGACGCTCTCGGGCCGCATCCGGCTGCAAGTGGCCGGGCAAAGCGTGGAGGTGCCGGCGGGGCAGATGCTCGTCTTGGATCATGGCGTACGGCACGACGTGGAGGCGCTGGAAGACAGCGCGTTCCTGCTGACCATCGCCTGGGACGGGCGGCATCAGCCGCCGTCCGATCGCCCCGAAACGCCCCGACAGGGCTGACGAACCGCGGGTCTCCCGCCCGCAGCCCAGCGCCCCTCCGCGCGATCACGGCGCGGCGCTGCCTGGCGCATGCTCCAGAGCGACGGCGCGAGGGAATAGGATCTCGTCCTCAAGCCGCGTGTGGCGGACCAAATCCTCGTGGTACGCGGCCAAGCGGGTGGCGATCTCGCGCTGCAGGGCGGAACCGTCCGCGGGCGCGGTGAAGCCGCCGGCGAGGTTCCGTATTTCGGCGAACTGACGCTCCACTTCGCGGTGCTCCATATCCATCATGCGAATCGGCGCGGCGATGCTGCCGAAGGCGAAGCTCGGTATCGGCTCCTGCGCGTTCACCGCTTGCTCCAGGCGCACGATCATGGGAAACAAGACTTGTTCCTCCTTGGTCAGGTGCAGCAATAGCGTCGCCTGGAGTTGGGTAAATTGCCGCTGCAGCGGGGCGAGAGCGGCGCCCGGGGCGGGCGCGGCCAGGGCGTCGGCGAGGGCGGCGGAAAGATGGGCGCCCTGTTCCCGGCAAAAGCGGTGATGAGTATCCACGATATGGCGGGTCAGCTCCAACAAGCTCCGCGCCGCCCAGGTCCCGTTAGCATTCGGCGAGGGATCGCTGGCGCTCATCGCCGGCTCCTGGAAGGCAGGGAGGCTGGCAGGGAGGCAGGGGGCGCGATCGGTGGCGGGATGGTCCGCCGCGAGCGCAGAAACGCCACCAGGTCCGCGAGTTGGGCCGGCGTGATGTTGTCATTGTAGGAAGGCATATTGGTCGCTCCGCTATAAATGCGAGTGATGATTTGATCGGCGGTGAGACGGTCGCCGACGTCGGTGAGGTCGGGGCCGCGAACACGTCCCAGGAGCATCCGCCGGTGCAGTTGACGCCACGCGTGCTGCGGACCGCGACGTCGTGCTGGGAGGGTCGCGGGAAAACTCCTCCCAGCGGCGCAGCTTGGGATTGGCCAGGTCCTGGATCCAGCTCACGGTTCCCTTCCCGCCACCAGCGCCGGGCCGCGGGCCCGTGCCACGGGCGCGGCGGGTTCTTGCGCCGCGGCGCCCAGGCAAAGCGCAAGCGCCAGCGCGCCCACACCTTCGATTCGCCCCAGCCGACGCCCGAGCCGCGAAACGACGAAGGGCACGGGCTTACAAAACGGCACCGCCGCTGATTCTGGCGGAGCCTGAGAACCCAGGCAAATGACTTAGATCATAGGCGCGGCAACTACCCCGAAAGTCTCTGCCGGCGGACGCAGCCGATAGGCGAATTCGCCCCGCGCCGGTCCGTCGCCGCGCCAGGAAGCGCCAGCGGCTCAGCCGCCCGATTCTGGACGGCCCCGCCGCTAGCGGGGCCTGCGGCTGGGCCCCGACGGCCGGCAACGGATGCCCGCTGGCGCTCGGGGCGTCTCCAAGTTGCCGCCATTCCTCGCATGCTACGCTGTTGGAAACAAAGGAAAGCCGACGTAGCTCAGCTGGTAGAGCGGCTGATTCGTAATCAGCAGGTCGCCGGTTCGACCCCGGCCGTCGGCTCCAGGTTCTTCAACGACTTGCAGACTTGAAGGCAAAGGGCGCGAAAAAATTGCGCCCTTTTTTGTGCCCAGTCGCGGCAAAAAAATAGCCTCAGCTCACCACTCCGGCGCGGGCCCGATGTTGGGCGCGGGGGCGAGGCGATTGGGGGCCGGCATAGCGGCGGGTCCATTTCGCGCAGCGGGTACCGGAGCATCGAGTGATCAAGTTGATGGACTTCCTGCGGCGTCAACTGCGCCCGCCCAAGGCGCTCGATTTGGGCCGCGGAGGGCCGTTTGGGATGAGCCGGTTTTGGTTTCGGCATGACCCCAATCTCCCGAACCGGGAAGCCGCGGGGGGCGCCCCTTCCGGGCGGTTACTTGATAGCAATCCCCCGAAGTGGAGGGCCCGACCCCCGCGCCTGCGCGCTCATTAGCCGAGGCGCCCGCGGCCCATGGCGGCGCGGGCGGAAAACCTCGGCGCTTCGGCCCCCACAACCCGCTGATTCCAGGGCGCTGCCGCGGGCTGCAGCGACCGTGCGGAAACCAAGTGGTTTGTGGCCGCGCTATCTGGACTCCCAAAGCAGGCGGACTGCCCTCTGCGAGATCGCCGACAAGGTGGCCTCACCCCTGCTCGCAGTCAGCGCCTCGGCGTTGAGCGCGCGGCTGACCTGCGGGGCGAAGCGGGTGTACCCAACGATGAGCGATCCGCTGAGAAAGCCATCGGGAGTGCGCGTACTCGCCTCCTTCACCGCCCTCCGGCATTCGCCGGCATCGTTGATGTAGGGGCAGGCGGAGTCCAGGGAGCGCACGGCCGCCGAGAACCGCCGGCGCGCCTCCACAATCCTCGCGTTCAGGTCGGCCACGGCCTGCCGATTCTGCGCAGGACGCTGGCGGAGGCTCTGGTCCACCTGATCGCGGGCGTATTTATCATTCTCCATGTGCAGCACGCACGATTGCCAGCGCCATTTAGGAACGCCCGCCGCCGCAAGGCGTCGGACGTTCCGCAGGCACTCCCCGTACCGCGTGATCCGGTAGACGTACCACTGGTAAACGGTGGGCGCCTCATTGATCCTCGCGTGGCCCAGCTTGGGATAGGCTTCCAGGTCGGCGTTCAACTCCCGCTGGTATGCCGCCGTTTCCAGCACCGCCGTTCGGGCCCTATAGACCGTTCCGATGTGGCGCCCGGCCTCATTTAAGCGGGCAAGCGCTTTCTGATACCGCCGCAGGGAGACTTCTTTGAAAGTCCAGGCGCCGTCGCCGGAGCTGAGGGCGAGCGTGCCGCCCGCCAGGCTGCCGATCAATCGCGGCCGGGAAGCGCCCAGCCAATGATGGGCAAGACCGATCAAGCCGCCGCCCACTTGCAGGCTGACGTTGGCCCCCGTGATGCTGCCCGCGAGGTCGTGCGTGGAGTCTCGTTTCCGTGAGCCGTCTTTTTTTAGCGCAGGGATAGTGAGGAAGCCGCTAAGGTGCCCCGGCGGTGATTCAACCAGGCGGATCACGGGGACCTGTCCGAGCCCGGCGCGATCCACAAAGATCCCGGTCAACGGCGAGCGCGAGCAGCCGGCAAGTCCGGCTAGGGTTAGGCACAGAGAGAACGCGCTGATGACGCGGGCGCGGGGTAGGCGGGGGCTTCGGCCTGGCTCCCCGGCCGGTGTCATTGCGGCGCTTCCCACCACGGGCGGCTGGGGGCGACGAATGAGCTGGAGCCCGCCGAACCCATCTGGGCCGTCATTTCCTCTGCTTCGGCGATTGCCAACGCAGGCGATCACCCATCATCAGAGGGACGTTCAGAATTGTCGCACTCGACGCGCTGAAGGCGACCGGGACGGAATGGCCGTGGAAGCGGCGCCAGACGCGGAGTGTGGGGAGGGTCGCGGCGGGATCGGCGGCACCCGGAAAAACCATTGCTTGGCCGATATTGTTCTGCCTCGCGGCGCGCGCTCAGCACGCCCGCACCCATCTCAGTCGCAAGCTCGTTTTGAAAGTCTAAAAGCCGCAGACAGCGTGAACCTGGTTGTTTGCCTGATGCGTCATATCCGTGAGCTGCTTCGGTACGGTGTGGCCGCCAGAAATCAGCGCAGTCTCCTGATCCTCCAGGGACGCAAAGAGATTGACGGCAGCGCCACAGCTCTGGACTTCCTGGGCCTCGGCTTCATCTTGGGCCTGCATTTGCGCCAACTCTTGCGCCCGCTCTTTGCGGTGGATACGCCCAGCCACAATGCCAGCAGCAAGATCGCAGGCACCACACGGATACGATGCGCTTGTGGGGGAGGGTGACGGACTGGATGCCTGAGGTTGCAGCGGTGCCTCACTATATTGCAAGGTTGGGAATGAGATTTCTGGGTGTGTGCGGAGGCTCCGAAGTCGGGCGTTGAATGCGCTTTGGGCAGCCTCTTGCCGAGATTTAATTCCTGCCAAAACCTGCGCCATCGTTGGAGCTTGCTCTAGGCGCTCGGCGGATTCCGGCGCCAGCACTGTCGCAGTCGGCATTCGCGTCACCGTCTGCTTATATCCAGGGCATTTAACAATTCCGGCGATGCATGCCCTTGCGTCCTCCGTTGGCGTTGGCGGTCCTGGCATTTGAGCCGCCACTATCGCGGTAAGCAAAGACACCGCGAGTAAAATGCGAGATGCATGGAAAGCGATTCGCTTGGACATTACTGATTCCTCCGGATTTCAGGTGTGCGACCCGCAACACGCTCAACCTGATCCACGCTCACCAGCGACGCAAGCCCACGCCTGGCCTTGGCACCAGCGCACGCGGGCCCTTGGAGCTTCATTCCCCACCGTACCTATTCGCGTACCGGCCTGGAAGCTGTCCGGGCGGACAGGGGTAGACGGGGAGCTATTGTCGGCGCCATACCTATCCCTGCTGGGACAGGGCGCGCGACGGCCCATTAGTCCGGCCCGCCAGCGCTCGCGGGGGCCGCGCCTACCCGTGGGCGGCCACAAACCACTTGGGTTCCGCACGGTCGCCGCAGCCAGCGGCCGCGCCCTGGGATCAGCGGGTTGCGGCGGGCGCCGGCGAAGGGGTTTTCGCACGCGCCCTGGCGCCCCTCACCGCAGTCCCCGCGCCATCAGCCGCCTCCGCTGGGCGCCAGTTCTCGCGCCTGAACTACCCTCAGAAAATTGTGCCCTTTTTTGTGCCCAGTCGCGGCAAAAAATAGCCTCGGTTCGCCACTCCGGCGCGGGCCCAATGTTGGGCGCGGGGGAGACCCGATTGGGGGCCGAAATTGCGGCGGGTCCATTTCCCGCAGCAGGCGCCTGAAAATCGCGCACTCAAGTTGACGGACTCCCGCGGCGTCAACGGCCCCAGTGCGGCACCTTCGATTTGAGCCGCGGGGGGCCGTTTGGGTCAACCCGATATGAAGGCCGGATGGAAGCAGCGCGAAACGGCGACAATCCTCGCGGCGAAGTACGCCACCGACAGGCCTAAGTATTTTGACGCCGAGGGACTTGCGGCCTTATTGGACGCCGTTAGGACCGGGAAGACAGCCTACGGGATTGCCCCGCTCTCGGAGAAGCCTGGCATATCCTAGGCCCATGAGGAAGCCCCTGCCGCTCCGTGAGGTGCCCGCAAAGAACGAGGCTGAGCGCATGGACCACACCGTGCGCAGGACGCTCAGCGTTCCAAAGGCCGCCATCCCGCAGGGGGAAGCCCGCACCCGACAGGCTCGCAAATCCGCCAAACGCCGCTAGCCTTTGACCCTAGCCCAGGCTGAGGCATTTCGAGGCGGAATTATCCAGGTCATCGAGATTGATCGGCCCATCGCTGAACGGGCACACCTGCTGTGCCGCCAGCACGTCAAAGAAAAACTCCTGCCCGGGAGGCGCCGTCTACCGCGCCAGCACAATCGCCGGGACCTGCGATGTGATGCTGGTTTGGGAGGGTGCGCTCATTTCCGTTTTTCGCGCTGAAATCAGGGTCGAGCAGCCGCGGATTATCGGCCAGCCGAAGCTCGCGTTGGGGGCGGCGGCCCCGCTCGCGCTCTAACATAAAACCGCCCCGCTCAGATAAGCGGGGCGCGCGTTAAAGATGTGCCGGGAAAGGGACTCGAACCCTTACGCCGATTGCTCGACAGAGGTTTGTAAAGACGCTCTTGGCAAAGCGGCTATACAAACCTCCGCGTCTGCCAATTCCGCCATCCCGGCGCAAGCTCAATTCTACTGTGAAATCGAGATCCCTGGCCCTGAAGGGATAATTACCTAATCCTTCCGGCCACCTGGGCTGTCGGGCAGTCCCGCGCGTGGGCCGTGCCATGAATCGTGCGTAACCGCGGCGCCCGGGGCGCGGGCTATTTCGCCACGACCCGAGTAACCTCCGGAGCGATGTTCCAACCGCTGGCGCGAATCACCGGACGGGCGCCGTGCAGAACGGCGACGGGGTAGCGCACATGTACGGTCCGGCTTTCGCCCGGCATCAACTCCAGGTAATTGTCCTGCCAAATGGCCGGCTCCGCATCCCCGCCATGGTCTCCGCGCAGCACCACCAGATGCACCTGGAACGCCAGGCTGCCGCTGGGATTGCGCAAACGCACCGCGTCGGTCTCCACGCCGCCCCGGCGATCGCCGGTTGCGGACAGCCGCAAACGCACCGGCGGCAGGGACTGGAGTTCGGCAAAGTTGGCGTAATGCACGATGGGCGTGTAATACCAGGTGGATTGGGCCCAGTTGTAGGTGTCCGGATGCCGGGCCAGCCAGTAGAAATTGCGGCTGATCACGCGGGGCGCACCGCCTGCCTCCGATCGGCCCTGGGTTAGCCGCAGGCGGACAAAATAAACCGGCGAAAGATTGGAAAGGGCCGGCAGCGTGAAAACGCGGACGGATCGGTTGGCCGGCGCGGACACCTCCAGGGTCTTCTGGAACAGCCGCCGCAGGTGGAAGCTGTAGACTTGCACGCGGGCGCGGCCGGAGAAATTCTGGAGCAAGGAATTGACGATCCAGATCGAGCCGTCGTCATAGGAATATTGGATGTGTACGGGCTGGCAGGCGGTTTGCGCGCCGAAAAAGCCGCCGCCGGGGCGCAAGTAATAGTCGTACAAATGCCAAATCACGGACGGCCAGGCGTTGCTCAGCATC
>JBOGKW010000094.1:0-12643 GCA_050746205.1 Terriglobales bacterium
CGGCGTGGCCAGCCAGGCCGCCGCCAGCGCCAGCACGGGGGCAAAGATGGTAAGCGATGGTTTCATGGTGATCTCCTTTACGGCGTTCCGGCGCCGACAACGACAGAGGAATAGATGATGCCGACCGCGCCCGGATCGCTGAACTGGACGACGAAGCTGACGCTAGACCCAGGGGCAAGAGGGCCTGCCGAAGCGACCACGTACGGGCTGCCCGCCGGAGCCGTGCAGGTGGTGGTTCCGGCGGCATTGCTCACGGTGACGCCCGCCGGCAGGCCAGTGACAACGTAATACAGCGGACCATTGAGCGTCGTCGCGCCGGCATAAGTGACGGTGACGACCTGGCTGTAGAGCGTGGTGCCGAATTTTTTCGCATAGCCGCCGCGGCCGACGTTGGCGGCGACGGGCGTGGCGCAAGGCGCCGCCACGTCGAACACGAAGGCTCCGCCGCTGCTGGCGGTGCAACCGCCGCCAGAGGCCGTCAGGTCCAAGGTGAAGGAGCCAGGCGTCGTCGGCGTACCCGCGAGCAGGAAGGTCGTACGATCAAAACTCATGCCCGGGGGCGCGCCGCTGGCGATCAGGGACAGGTATTGGGCGAAGGTGTTCGGCGTGCCGTTCGGACCGAGCGACTCCGAGTCGTAGACCGTGACGCCGAACTGGATGGAAGTGGGCTGGCCGAGGTAGAGCCGATACGGGTAGGTGGCCGTAGGTGTGGAAAGATTGAGGAAGGAAATGGTGGGACAAGCAATCGCCACCTGATAGGCTTGGGAGCCGGTCAGGCCGACCGTGTCGGTAGCGGTGATCGTGAAGCTGAAGGTGCCGGCTTGCGTCGGCGTGCCGCTGATGATGCCCGTCGCCGGGTCCAGGGACAACCCGGGGGGCAGCGCAAAGGCGCTCACGGAATAGGTGAGCGTTCCCGTGCCGCCGGTGGCTGCAATGGCCTGTGAGTAGGCGCGGCCGGCGGTGCCGCCGGGCAGACCGCCGGTGAGAATGCGCGGCGCGGCGGAAGCGGTGACGCCGGTGCTGTTCAGCCAGATCTCGAAGGGCGACCCGGCGGGGTAGATGGCAAACTGGCCGCTAGGATCGAGCGGGCCGTTGCCGAAGACCAGCGCCGTCTGGCCATTTTGCACAATGGCCGATACGGCATGCAGCGACTGCCCGCAGCCGATAACGGGCGTGCCATTGGACAAGCAGGTGTCATAGGCATACAGAGCGCCGTCCACGCCCGCGGCCTGGCTGGTCAGCGCCGGAGCGGCGTTGAAGCCGACGATGCGGCCGTCGGCGGAGACGGAGGCGCCGCTGCTGGCGGCGCCATAGTCCTGCCCTTTGACCGTGAACGCCGCCGCGACGGGCGTTGCCTGGGTGAAATCCAGCGACACCAGCGTCGTCGTGGGCTGGCATCCCGCCGGGGCTCCCAGGCAGGTGTCGCGCAGGTAGACCTCATTGCCGCTGGCCGCGAGCGCGGGCGGCGCACCGGGCACGTTGGTGGCGGAGGAAAGGAAAACGACATATCGGCCGCTGGAAGAGACCCCGGCCGCCTGGCTGCTGCCATTGCCGGCCTGGCCCAACGCGCCGGCGGAGATCAGCAGGGTGGATGGCGTGCAGGGCCCCGACGCTTCGACGCAGGTATCGCGCAGATAGACCTGCTCATTGGCGCCGTTGATGTCCGGATCGGTGGCCGTCAGATTGGTGGCGTAGGAATCGAAGGCCACATAGCGCCCGTCGGGGCTGACAAAGGGATCGCCGGCGGAGCCGCTGTTGTCCGGCGCGTTTTGGTCGGACGGGTCTTGCGACACCAGCACGCTGCCAGGCGTGCAAGACGCCACGGCGGCGCCCTCGCTCTGGCAGGTGTCACGCAGATAGATTTGCTGCCCGTCGCCCACGACGCCGGCGACCACATTGTCGGCGCTGGAGGTAAAGGCGATGCTCCGGGCATCGGCGCTCATCGTCACGTGCCCGCCGCCGAGCGGGTTGCCGCCGGCGTCGAGCAGCGGCGCGACGCTCGCCTGAGCCTGAAGATCGCGCAGGTAGGTCACTGCCGGGTTGGAGCCGTAGCCGCTGGAACTGCTGGGACAAGCATCATCATTGAAGGCGACGAACCGGCCGTCCGGCGTGATGGCGGGCCCGGAGGCGCCCTGGTTGTAGCCCAGGGTGTTGAAGTTGCAGGCGACACCGCCGTTGGCGGCGGGTCCGGAGACCGGACCATAGGCGATGAACTGCGTGGTTTGCCCGCAGCCGGTGGCGCCGTTGCAGGTGTAACGAAGGAACAGGCCGTTGTCGCCCGTGGCGCCGCCGGAGCCGCCAGGCAGGTTGGTGTTGTAGGTGTTGGCGATGAACGCGACCTCGGTCCCGCCGCCGCTGACCGCGGCGATATTGCTGCCCTGGGTGGCGGGCTGCGGCGGCACCTCATTGTCCACGGACACCATCTCCGGGGCCGGCTGGGCGCCGTAGTTGCCGCCCGCGGTCCCGGTGAGCGTGATCGTCACCGGCGGCGCGCTGAGCGCCCCGAGGCCAGCGGTAATGACAAAGCTGGCGGTCTCCGCAGTGCCCGCGCCGAAGGATGGCTCGAAGTACAGCGCGTAAAGGCAGGAGCCGGATGCCGGCACCGCGCCGGTCGCATCGAGCGTGCAGCTTGCAGGCAGGGCATGGAAGTCGCCGGCGAACTGCCCCGGCGCGACCGCGCCGTTAACGTTGAGCGGCTGGTTGCTGACGTTTTCGATGTAGAAGGTTTGCGTGCTCGACAGCCGACTGGTGGCGATGGTGCCAAAAGCGATGCCGCTGGCGACGTTGGCGGAAATGAAAAGCGGCGACTCGCCGGCGCCGGACAAGCCCAGGTTTTGCGTGGCGCTGGGGTTGCCGCCGCTGTTGTCGGCCACCGTCAACGTCGCCAACTCGCCCTCCGCCAGCGACGGCCGAAATGCGAGCGCGATGGTGCAGGATGCCCCCGCGGCTAACGAGCCGCCGGTCAGCGGGCAGGTGGAAGACGGATCCATCAGAAAGTCGCCAGCTTCGGGGCCGAGGACGCCAATACTGGAGATGGCCAAGGCGCCCGTCCCGGAATTGGCCAAGGTCGCGTCCTGGAGCGCGCTGACCGTCCCCAAAAACACCGTCCCGAAGTCGAGCGGATTGCTGGCCGCGGCCAGCCTGGCCGCCGGCAGCGCCGCGCCGGCGCCGAGGCAGCCCAGGTCGCCCGTGGCCCCCTCGGCGGTATTCGTGTATCCGGCAAAGCAGACATAGCCGGGATTGCCCGCCTGGACTTGGCTCTGGCCGACGAAGCCACCCCACGCCACCACCTGCATGGGATCATTCGGCGACCCGCACGTGCCACAGAACGGGAAGGGCACCAGTTGCTGGCCGGTGAAATCGTAGACGAAGGCATTGACGCTGGTGATGCCGCGCGGGCCGTTGTCCGCATTGGGCAGCGGCTGGACTTCGGCGATGAAATAGTTCAGCGGCTCGACCGTCTTCTGCGGCAGCGATGCCAAGGTGGCGCCAACGAGGTACACGTCGCTGCCGGCATCCACGGCCAAGGCATAGGCGGCGCTCGGCACGGGGTTCCCGCCGCTCTGCTGTCCGAGCACCGTGGCGTATCCGGTGGTCAGGCCGGGCGAGTTGACACCGTCGGGGCTCTCGGGATTGAACGCCCACACGTACGCCTGCACCGGCGAACCGGCATCGCCCGCCAGCGGCGCCTGCGGCGCAGTCAGAGAGACGGAGCCCGCGAACTCCTTCGAGAACGTCTCGGGATTGGCCGGCAGCGTACCGCAGCCCTCGCCACAATCGTCATTGGATTGCCCCGTCGTGCCGGTGACGAACACGTTGCCCGATGGGTCGTCCCCGATGCCGGTCGCGCTTTGGGTGCCGGGAATTAGCGTCGAGAACATCAGCGAATGGCCCGTCGAGGTCGTGGATATTGCCGCCACGAAGCCTTCGACGGCGTCGTTGGCGAAGGCGCCGCCTTGCGCCGCATATTGGTTCGGCAGCCCGCGCACCAGCGGAAAGCCGGGATCGGCCGCCTGCGCGTCGCCGGCCAAATAAATCAGTTCCGGGCCATAGCCGCCGCTGGCCACGGCGACGGACATGGCCGCGGCATAGCCCACGCCTCCGAACAGCGTGTTGAACGGCGAGGTCACCGCGCCGGTGGTCGTGTTGTAGGTGAGCTCCGCGACGAAGGCCGAACTGTTATTGCTGCCGGCGTTGAACGGGCCGCTGAGAACACCGCCGCCCGTGCCGCTATAGCTGTTGATCACGGTGGTGGAGTTGTAGGTTCCGCCGCTATCCGTGGTGGCGATAATGGGCGTGGAGGTCGGCTCATTGCAACCGTTGGCGGGCATGGCGCCGGCGATGAACACGTTGCCGTAGAAATCCAAGGTCATGGCGGCGGGCGAGGCAGATTGGTAACAAGCGTTGCCGGTCACCGCGCTGACCATGGCTGCCCAAGCCAAGGTATTGCTCGCCGAACTCCAGGCGAGCACGTAGGCGCCGGTCAGGCTCTCGTTGGATCGCGCTTGGTAGGTCCCGGGGAAGTCGGTGGTCTGCGTGTCGCCGGTGATATATACGTTCCCGGAGCCGTCCACGGCAATCCCGCCCACGGTGGCGCCCTCGGAAGGGTTGCCATTGCTGCAGCCGCCAAAGCTGTTGTTGTGCTCCTCAACCCCGGCGTGGAATACTCCGACAGGTACGCCGGCGCATCGCCGTCGGCGCAAACGCCGTTGCCCGCCACCCAGGCGTTGCCCGCGCTGTCCACGGCCACCGCCGTAGGCGCGGTGTTGAGGGTAATGAGCGGATTGACCACAACGAAGGGGTCAATGACCAGCGGGCGGCTCCGGTCATAGCGTCCCAGCCGGAGCCTGACCCGGCCGTCGGCGGCTAATTGATAGCGGGCCGCGACCGGCCGCCCGCCCTGGAAGGCGCGGGGACCCAGCATGCGGACCTCGCCGCCCGGGGTGCGAAGCACAATCTCGCCGCGCGGACCCAGCGCCGCGCGGCGGTACCCCCGGAGCCGCAGCCGAATGGTGCCGGCGTCGGCGCCCGGGGCCACCCGCCAGTCATATTCGAGCTTCCCCGCACGGCTCCGGAAGACTAGATCCACGCCCGGATACACGCCGCGATAGACCACCTGGCCGTAGCTGGGCAGGTTGCGAATCGCACGGCGGGTGTAGAAATACGAATAGCGCGTCACCAAGGGCTCGGCCCCGGCGACGGTCGTGGCGTGGGCGCCGCTCAGTCGCAACTCGAGTGTCGCCCCGCCCGGCAGGATCAGCTCCGCCCCATCCGCTGCCAGCCGCACGTTGTAGTTGGTCCCGTGGGCGGTGAAGAGAGCGCCGTGCGGCGCCTGCCCGCGATTGGGCACGAACTGGAGGGTGGGCGGCGCCATCCATGGCCGCACCCGTGGCGCGGGGGCGTTGGGCCTGGGCGGTGCGGCAGCGAGAGCCGTGGTGGCGGCCATGAACATGATCACGGCGATGCGGGCGAGGCGACGAAAGGCGGCGAGTGTCATAAGGGCCATCCTGGCTGCGCAACACTTTGCACATTCCGCCGCCGCCCCGAGAAGCGCGCGGCGAAGGGTGCGTGGCGGAAGAATGGCCGTGCCGCGGGGGCCCGTTCAATGGACGGCGGCTGGACTTACGCTGAACCGATGCTGAACTGTCACGCAGCGGCTGATTTCCCGCCGTGATAGACTGCGTTCACTCGGTCATCACGGGCGCGCCATGGATAACCCGCTGGTGCTGCGCTTCGCTCGCTTCGAGTTCGACCTGCGCGCCGGGGTACTGCGCCGCGACGGAGCGGCGGTCCATCTTCAAGACAAGCCGTTGCGGCTGCTGGAGATCCTCCTCGCGCGGCCCGGCCAGTTAGTGACCCGCGCCGAACTGCAACAGGCGCTGTGGCCGGGCCAGGATTTCGGCGAATTCGACGACGGCCTGAACACCGCGATGCGCAAGCTGCGCGAGGCGCTGGAGGACGATGCGCAGCAGCCCGGCTGCATCGCCACCGTGCCTCGGCGAGGCTACCGCTGGATTGCGGCGCTGGAGCCCGTGGCCGCCGCGCCTGCTCCGGCGAGCACATCCCGCCCGTCGCACCCCGCATCGGACGCGGCGCGGCTGAGGCGGCGCTGGTGGTGGGCGGTGGCGGCGGTGATCGCGGTGGCGGGGGGGGCGGTGGTCCTGCTGCCCTCACGGCCGGTGTTTTCCTACGGCCCGAGGGCGAAAGTTTTGCTTCTCCCTGTCGCCAATAGCACGGGCCAACCCCGCCTGGGCGCGGCCCTCGACACCGCGTTCGCGGTCAGCCTGGAACGATCCAAGCGCTTTATCCTCTTTCCCCGCGACCGCATCCCCGGCCAACTTCAGTTGCTGGGCCGCGCGCGAGATTCCTTCCTGACGCCGAGCCTGGGCCGGCAGATCTGCCGCCGCGAGGGCCTGGCCGCCCTGATCGTGCCGGCCATTACACGCACGGGGCGGGAATACGCGCTGACGGCGGAAGTGATCGCCCCCGCCTCCGGTGCAGTCCGGGCGTCGCACATGGAACGCGCCGATGGCAGCGACCATATTCTCGACGCGCTGGGCGCACTGGCCCGCGACCTGCGCCGCGACGGGGGCGCATCGCTCTATGGCGCGCTGCGCGGCGGCCCGCCGCTGCCGGAGGTCACCACCCCGTCCCTCACCGCCTTGGGAGACTACGCCGAGGGGGAGGCGCGATGGCGGAACGGCCATTTCGCCGCCGCCGTTCGGCTGTACCGGGCGGCGCTGCTGGCCGATCCGGGGTTCGCCATGGCGCACGCAGCGTTGGCGGCGGCCGATTGCAGCTACATCTATTACGACGAAGCCGGCTGCCGAGCCGAATACGCCCTCGCCTTGGCCCATCCCGAGCGCGTCACCAAGCGGGAACGGCTGCTGATCCAAAGTCATCGCGCCGACGATTTGGCGGAGGTGGAAACGGCCATCGCGCTCTACCAAAACTACCTGCGCGCGTATCCAGAGGACTGGGAGGTGCTCAACGACTACGCGCACCTGCTGCGCCGGCATGGCCGCGAAGCGCGGGCCATTCCGATCTACCACCGCTTGCTCGCGGTCGCCCCCAACGACGCCCGGACCTATATCGAGCTCGCCACGGCGGAAATGTCGAGCGGGGATTACCCGGCGTCGCTGGCGGCCTATCGGCAGGCCTTCCGCCTGAACCCGCATTGGGAACTGGCCGGCGACACCAATCGCGAGTACGGCTTCACGCTACTGCGGGCGGGGCATCCGCGCCGCGCCGCTGCCGCGTTCGGCGAACTGCTACGGATCCCGGCGTTGCGGCCCATCGGCCTAGTCTCGCTGGCGCGCCTGGATTTTTGGCGCGGACGTCTGGCGCGGGCCGAGGCGATGATCCAGGAGGCGATGCGCGCCCCAGCCCCGCCCGATCCCCTGGCTACTGCCCGCCGCCACCTCTTGCTGGGACAAATTGCCCTCGCCCGCGGCGACCGGGCTGGCGGGCTGCGCGAGTTGCGCACCTCCGTTGGGCACCTCGATCAGATCGGGCCCAAGGTGCTTTGGGGAACGCTGGCAGGCACGGAGCTTGCCCGCGCCGGGGACCCGGCCGCGGCCACCCGACTGCTGGAGCGGATCGCGCCGCTGGTCCATCCGCGCGACTACGAAGAGACGGGCGCCCTTCGCCTGCTGCGGGGTGAAATCGCCTGCGCCGAGGGGCGTGGCGCGGAGGCGGTCGCCATCATCGGGCAGCCCGACCCCGACGACGGCAGCGCCGTGGACGCGCTGGCCACGGAGGCGCGGGCCCACGCCGCTTGGCGGGCCGGCGACTTTGCCCGCGCCGCCCGCTGGTACCGGCGCGTCCTCGGCCCGACCGACAGCTACATTGGCTGGGAGCCCCAGCCGCGCAAGCAGGTGGCCTATCTCGATCTGGCGCGCAGCGAGCTGGCATTGGGCCATCGCGCCGCCGCCCAGGCCGCGCTCACTTCCCTGCTGCGCCTGCTGGCGGGCGCCGATCCCGACTTGGTGCTACGCCGGCAGGCCCTGGCCCTCGCCGCCGAACTGCGCTGATCCGTTGGCGCCCCAGGCGGGTCAGCGGCCCGCACTCCTCGGGCGAACGGCCGTCCAGTGCCGCGGACGGGCCGGCGGGGCCGCCTGCCCCGCTGCGCTCGGCGGCCTTCCCGCTCGATCTCAGACTCCACGCGAGCGCGAGACACAGGCCGTCACGTCGCAGACTTTGGCGGCTCAGCCGCCCAGGTCTGGACGCTCCCGCTGGCGCTTGGGGCGCCTCCAGGGTGTTGCCGCGATTTGTAACTCGTCGCATTGCCGACGTCGAGTTTTCAGTCAGTTACACCATCATTTGCGACATTTTCCCGGATGTTCGCCGCAGCCGTTTCCGCTTCGGTCCCCAGCTCGCCGCCACCGTCGGTCGGGGCGGCGGGCCGGGCCGCGAGCGCAGTCGAGGGCGGTGGGGCGGGAGCGGCGGAGCAGGCCAAGGGGCGGCGAAGCATGGGGCGTGCCTGGCGGGCAGAGACTTGCCTACATAGATGTCTGATGTGAGTGCCCAGGGGCGAGTTGCATGAGCCGCGGCCCTCCGGCAGCGGCTCCGGCAGGCGAGTTGGCGCTCGGGGCGTCTCCAGGTTGCCGCGAAAGGGCGAGCCACATGTGGCAGCGAAGCGGACGGCTGACTGGCGACCTACTGCTCGGCGATGGCGGCAGGCGCGTGTGCCCACGCGTTCAGGCTGCCCAGGCGCCGGAACTCGCGCTTGGCGCGGGCGGTGATGTCGGTTTGCATCTGGGTCAACAAGCGGTGATCGCAGACATAGGCCTTGATGTGCAGGCGCTGGTACGGCATTCGGTCCCATTGGTCCTCGATGAGGACGCTCACCGCCTTGCGGGCATAAAGGTAGGGGCAGGTATAGGCGGCTTCGTAGCCGACGCGGAGCGCCTGGTCCGGGTCCGCGTCCGGGGGCAGGAAGAGATAGATCTCGACCTGGCAGTGGGGGACGCCGGAATTCGAGTCGAAGACCTCGCGGGTCAGGACCGCGGCGTTTGGGATCGTGACCAAGGTATCGCCGAACGTATAGAGCTTGGTGCTGCGCAATCCGACGTGCAGGACCTCGCCGTAGGCATCGCCAATCCGCACCAGGTCGCCCACCTGGTAGGGCCGGTCGCCCAGGATGACCAGGCCCCCGATCAGATTCTTGATGACGTCCTGGACGCCCAGACCGATGGCGATCGCCGCCGATCCGAGCACCGCCAGAAACGTCTCGCGGGTGGGCGCCAGGAGGCGGAAGCAGGCGAGCATGGCGACGAACCACAGCGTGATCCGGAGGACCGGTTCGGCGGCTTTGGCCAGGAAGCGGATCCGCGGCCCGCGCCGGCTCAGGCTCCAGGAGCCTGGCGGCGTAGCGGATGAACAGCCACGTGACGACCAGGATGACCACGACCGAGACGGTCCGATCGAGCGTGAAGTACTGAAAGATGTTGCGCGCCGCCGCAGGTTCGGGAAACTGCATCGTCTCGCCTCGCTATACAAGATTCTGCCGGGCCAAAACCTCGCGGACAAAGCGGCCCGCCGCCGGGCGGACCCGGAGCCCGGGAAAGGCCGGTTCGGATTCCAGGATCTCCAGCGCCCGCAGCCGTTCCAGCCGGGACCGCGCCTCGCCGGCGTCCACGGCAAACACTTCGGCCAGTTCCTCCGCCGTCAAGCTGGCATGCTGCAGGATCGCGTGGAGGGCAAACAAATCATCGCGCTCCAATTCCGCCTCCAGGCGTTGGTAGACCGGATCGAGCGGCTGGCGCATGCGCACCAGCGCGCCTTCGAACCGTTCGATACTGGCGAGCCAGAGTTCAAAGGCGGAACGAAATAGCGCCTCCGACTGGCGGTAGAGCGCGTCGAAGAGCATCTGCTTGGGGTTGGGTTCCAGGCCGAGGAGGCGCCGCATCCGATGAAGCCGCGGGTCCCCCGGCGGGGGCGGCGCAAACTGCAGCTGCAGCCCGGACAGCGCGTGGCGCTGCAGAATGGCTCCCGCCAAGCTTTGCGGGCTGACCGCCATTGCGTTCACGCGATGGGAAAAGCCGCGGCCCAGGCCGAGAACGGCGTCGAGATATTGGAACGAGGATTGATTGATGCCCAAGACCCAGAAGGTGGAATTGGCGGTCACCGCCACCAGGCGCAACAGCGCCCGCAGGGCGTCGAGGCCGCCCATGGTGCGGAGAAACGACCGCTCCAGCTCTTCGATCACGGCGACGCGCCGCTCCCCGGCGAGGGCGGCCGCCAGGTCCGCGCCCGGCGGTGGTTGGAGCAGCTCGCGGAGGAACGCTGTCATCTGCTCGGGGCGGCGAATGCGCTCGCAAAACTGCCCCCGCACCAAGGGAACCTCTCGGAATATGGATCCGACGGCGCAGTTCAAAAGGCTGGTTTTGCCGCTACCACGCGCGCCGACCAGCAGCACGCCGGCGCTTCCGCCCGCTTGCCAACGCGCAAAGGCGTCGGCCAGTCCCTGCATCTCCATCGCCCGGCCCACCAGGAACCGTTCGTCCTCGACCGGGGCCACGCTGAACAACCGCCGATATAGGGCCGGCAGCTCGGGCGGCCGCAACTCCACCTCGAGAGCCTCGCTCAGCCTCGCCCGTGCCACCAGCGCCGGGGCGCGCGCTGCGGCCGGGCTCTCCCATCCCAGCCTCCAGGACGCCTGCTGGCGCAGGGCTTGGGCCGACTGCCGCGCCGCGCGAGCCGCCGCCTGCACCAGGCCGAGGGCGATCGCCCCGGTCGCGTGCGTCGCTTGCGGGGCGCCTTGGCGCGCCAGCAAAGCCAGCAGGCCCGGCCGCCCGGCCTCCAGCGCGGTGCGCGCCTCCAGCAAAATCCAGGCCTGCGCCCGGCACAACGCCACCTCGGTCGCGGCCCGCGGGTCCCGCAACAGCTCCCGACGGCGGCGCAACAGGGCGAGCGTGTTGGCCACGGCTTCCTTGGAAAGTTCCGCCGCCGGCTCTCCGAACTGCGGTTCGGCCTGGAAGGCGAAGGCGAGCGCCTGGCGGGCCTGCTCGATATCTCGAATTGCGGCGGCGTGTTCGAGTTCCGCGTCTTGGAAGCCGGCGCGCGCGGCATCGGAGCCGGTGCGGCGGATGGCCTGCAGCAAAACGTCCTGCGGCCGCACGCTGCGCCAGGGCTTCGCGCCTGGCCGCGGAGACCGCATGCGGCGGGCGATTTCGAGTGACGCTGGGGCGTGCAATTTGGCGCACCAGGCGAGGCGGTCGGTCCACTGCCGCGCTCGCTGATCCGCCGTCAGCAGCATGGCGTTGCCGGCGGGAAGCTCCTGGGCGGAGCCCGTGACTCGCCAGCCCTCCAGCCATGCGAGCGCCGCATCCAGTTCCGCGGTCAGTCCGTTGTACTCGTCGGAGAGCGAGTCCAGCGCCTGTTCGGTCACCTGAATGGCCTCGCGGGCCACGGCCGAAAGCTGCCGCTCCAGCGCGTTGGCCGTCCGCACGGCGCGCTGCAGGCGGCGCCAGCTGCCGAGGCTGGCCTCCCACTGCCGGCCGCTTTGCCGCTGGCGACTCTCGGAGGGCTCCGGCGTGCCGCGGAGAAGCGCTTGGGCCACCCGTGCGGGCGAGGCGTCCGCCCAGCGCCGATAGGCGCGGATCAGGCTCTGCGCTCGGCCGGTCCAGCCGGCCGCGACCCGGGACCATTGCCGGCAGTCCTCGACCAGGCCTCGCGCGCCGCCACCGCTGGCCAGCATCGCGAGCCGATGCCGGCAGAAGATTTGCCAGGCCGAAAGCTGGGCAAGCGCGGCCTGCGCCAGGGCCAGTTGCAATGCGGCATCCAGCTTTGCCCGCTGGCCCAGCTGACGCTCCAGCGATGCGGCCGTGATGTTCCGCAGCGCCACGGTGCGCTCGGACTTCCGCCGCTGCGCCATCGCCCGCCGCCAGCCGCCGGGCACATCCACGGCCACGCTGGCCGCCATTTCCGCGCCGGATGCGGCGATCGTGGCGGGCACGCTCCGGACCAGATCGCCGATGTCCCGCCGATGGCGCTCGAGAGCCGCCAGCGTTCTTTCCAACACCTGGGATGTTTCCAGGGCTCTCGCCGGCTCCGCGTACAGATCCTCCGCGATGGGGCCGAACAGGGACTGGAAGGCCGTGATGCCTGCGGCTTGAGGCGCCTCGGTGGCGGCGGCCAGCCGATCCCGCACCCAGGCGATCCGGGACCGGTTGGCTTCTGCGGCGGCGGCCAGCTCCGCCGTCAATGGTTCGTTGGCGCCCTGCAAGCGCAAGCGCCACTCAGCCCAGGCTTCCACCTGCAACGCTGGCATGGTTCCACCCGCCGCCCAGCCCACAAAGCGCGTCTCGGCGTCGCGCTACTGGATGGATTGTACGGCCTGCCGCGGCGACTTGGAGACGCTCCGAGCGCCAGCGGGCGTCCGTCGCCGGCCGTCGAGGCCCGTCCGCGGGGCGACCAGCGGGAGCGTCCAGAATAGGCCGGCTGAGCCGCTCGCGACCTTCTGCGCCGCGGAAGCTCCGCCTCCCGCGCTCGCGCCGCGAGCGCCGCCCGACCGGCGGGACGCGCCAATTTTGTTATCCTGCCGTTTTGGCTCCCGGCTCATGAGCGCCATTGACGAGGCATTGCGGGCGAACGCGGATTACGCCCGGGGTTTCACCGCCGGGGGGCTGGCCGCCCCACC
>JBOGKW010000095.1:0-12628 GCA_050746205.1 Terriglobales bacterium
GCGTAGACGTTCGACACCGTGGGGTAGGCGTAGGACGACATGGCGATCACCAAGGCCCCGGGGTTGGGATTGGTGCTGGCGAGGAAATACAGATATTTGCCGCTGGCGTCGAAGCAGGCGTTGCTGGCGTCGCTGGCGCCGTTGGTGATCTGATGGCTGGCGCCGCCGGCCAGGGAGTAAACGAAAATGGCGTGAAGATAGTTGGGGAGGACGTTGGTATAGGCCAGCCAGCGACTGTCGGGCGACCACGCGGGAACGAACGCCGGGCCGCCCTGGTCGTAATAGCCCGTGGCCACCCGCGTCAACTTGCCGGTCTTGACCTCCACGATCCAGAGTTGCTGGGCAATGTCGCTGAACGCGATGTACTGGCTGTTCGGCGACCACAGCGGGTTGTAGTAGTAGTCGGGCTGAGGGCCGAGGGGAATGGTCTTCACCGGGCCCAGTCCGGTCTGCGGGCTGATCTTGAGCTGATATTCACCCGAGGCGTCGGAGTAGTAGGCGATCCAGCGGCCGTCGGGTGACCAGGCCGGATAGCGCTCCATCACGCCGGGGGTGTGCGTGAGGTTGGCGGGGTCGCCGTGTTTGACCGGCACGGTAAGGATGTCGCCGCGGGCTTGGAACGCCACACGGACGCCATGCGGCGAAATCGAGGGATTGCGCAGGGCGCGGGCAACGGTGGCGAAATGCGGCTGGGCGGCGGGAAAATCCCCGCGAAGGGCAACCCGCACGCGGCGGACCTTGCCCGTACGCACGGTCAGCAAAAACAGCTTGCCTATCTCCGTGTAGACGATGGCGGCGCGACCGTTGAGATCACCCGCGCTGGCGGCGAGAATGTCATGCCCATCGTCGGGGGAGATGGCGCGCGTGGCGCCGTTGCGCAGGCTGTAGCGATAGAGGCGGAAGTGGCCGTCGTCGCGATGATCGGGGGTGCGGTCGGAGAGAAAATAAATCGCCCGGCCGATCCACATGGGGTCCAGGTCATTGCTATCGTCACGCGGCAGGCTGCGGGTGGCGGAGGTGCGCAGCACGGCGAGGCGGATACGCGGCTCCAGCCCGCCGCGATAGTGCTTCCAGGCCTCGCGGCCGGCATGATTGCGGAACGGCACGTAGGCTAGCCTGCGCCCATTGGGGGAATACGAGCCCTGCGTGGCGTAGGGCAGCGGCAGGGCGGTAGGGAAACCCCCGGCCAGCGGAACGGTGTAGAGGCGGTTGTAATAATCCACGCTGGAGCGCATCGAGCGGAATAGCACGGCTTGGCTGTCGGGCGTCCAGCCGACGGCCTCGTCGGGGCCGGGATGCCACGTCAACCGTCGCGGCTGACCGCCGGCGACGGGCATGACGTAGACGTCCAGGTTGCCGCCGCTATCGCCGGTAAAGGCGACCCACGCACCATCCGGGGAGAGAATGGGCTGGCTGGCTTGCAGCCCGGCGGTGAGCCGGACGGCGGCGCCGCCCTGCCGCGGCAGCGACCACAGGCTGCCCCCGTAGGCAAAGACGATCTGGGTGGCGTTGACCGTGGGGTGCTGAAATAAAATCGGGGCGGTAGGCGCCGGCGGGGCGGCGAAGCCCAGCGTGCCGAGCGCGGCGGCAAGCAACCATGCCGCCATGAAACGAGGGAATTGCGGGGCGTGCATCCAGCCTCCTGACCAGGCACCCGGGCGGGCGCTGGGCGGAAATGGTAGCACAGTGGCGCCTCCGCCTCCGCCCAGCCGGCGGCGGCGCCGCCGCCGCCGCCGCCCGCGGGATGCCGCCAGCTACGGGTGGAGTGCGGCGGGCTTATTCGCGCGCTTGCGGCATCTGCGTGATATGGCCGTTTTCCGCGTCACGGATCGAGATGCGGTTGGCGATGAGGGTGCGGCCGGTGATCGAGTCCAGGTTGACCTTGGCGTCCTGGTAGTTGGCCAGCGCCGTCAGCCGACTGCTTTGGGCGGTGGCCAGGTTGGTCTGGTCGGTGATGACCGTGGTGATCGTGGTGGCGCCGAGGGCGAACTCCTTGCGCGCCGCATCCAGCGTTTGCTGCTGATAGGTCACCGCCTTCTGCGCGGCGAAGACCGCGGCGCGGTCCTGCTCCAGCGTGTACTGCGCGTTGCGCACCTCGATGATGATCTCGTTGACCTGCTGCTGCTGCTGCAGGCGGCTTTGCTGCAATTGCAACTGGGCGCTGATGGCGTCCGCCTGGCCGCTGTGATTGAAGATGGGGATTTGCAGCGAGAACCCGACGGTATAAGTCGGATAGGCGTTGGTGAACACCTGGTTGAAGGCGGCCGGGTAGCCGCCGACGAAGCCGGCGACGCTGCTCTCGCTGGTGCCGAACGGGCCGGTGGCGGCGGCGGGATTGAACGCGCCGGTCAGGCCGGTGGTGCTGTAGCTGCCGATCAGGTCGAGCGTGGGCAGGAGTTCGTTTTTGACGGCCTTGTAGCTGATCTTCAAATTGCTGATGTTCATGCGGCTGATCGCCAGCTCGGGGCGATATTCCAACGCCTCATGGATCAGGTCCTGGACCGGCTGCACCGGCTCATGCGTCGAGACCGAGATGCGGGTCAGCGGCACCACGCTCAAATTGTTCAGCCGCGGATCCTGGAGGTTCTTGCTGACGGCGTTCAGCAGCAGCAGTTGCTGATATTCGTAGTTGGTTTGGGCGACGATCAGGCTTTGCTGATCGGTGGCGACGGTGGCCTCCTCCTGGGTGACGGAGATCGGCGCCAGCGTGCCGATCTGCACCTGCTGTTGGTTTTGCTTGAGGATCGTGTTGGCCAGGTCCAGCGTGCTTTGGGCGACGGCGACAGCGTCCTTGGCGGTGACCACGTTCCAATAAATGTCCTCGATCTGCGACACCGTGGACTCGACCTGCTCCCGGAACGTGACCTGGGAGATCTCACGATCGGTCTTCGCGATGGTGATGTCGCGGCCGTTCACGCTGGTGCCAAAACCGGCCAGCAGCGGCTGACTCACGGAAACCGTCAGGCCCGAATTGAGCGTGGGGTTGAACAGGCTGCGTTCATCGTTGGAGGTGGCGCGGGAGTTGTCAAAACCGACGGAGAACGCGGTGCCCGTGAGGAACGCTTGGTTATAGCTGAAGTTGTAGGTGCTGGTGTTGGTGAGCAACTGCGTGGTGCCGGTGATGAAGGTGGTGGATTCCGGAGTGGCCTGGTTGCTGTACTCCAGGGTGGAGCTGAAAAAGGGCTCCAGCGCGGGAACGCCCGGGCCGGCGCCCAGTTCACTGGTGACCACGCCCGCAGTGCCGCTGGCCGCGCCGCCGGCGCCGGAGGAAGTACCGCCCGGCGCGCTGCCGCTGGCGCCGGCGGAGGTGGCCGTCGTGGAGCCGGAGGTACTGGAAGCCGAACTGGTGCTGGCGCCCCCGATGGTGCCGGTAACGATGCCCGTGGAGACGCCGTGCAGGGGCGAGCCGGCCTTGGCGCGCAGGATGTCGGCGTCGGCCAAGGGCAAGTTGAGGCGCTGAATGGCGATATCCAAGTTGTTTTCCAGCGCCAGGGCGATGGCATCGTCAAGGGTCAGTTGCAGTTGGCCGTTGTGAATGAAGCTAAAGAGCAGGGGGCTATTGTCCAAATGCAACGGCTGCACCGGCAGCGGCTGCTGACCAAAGAGCGTTGTCAGCCAGCCGCGGCCATTGGCGTAGGGCACGCCGCTGGGATTGACGTCAATCGGAGCCTGCTGGGCGGCCAGCGGAGCGGCGGCAACCAGCAACGCGGCGAGCGCGACCAAGGCGGAGAGCAAGCGAAGTCGGGGCATAACGGGAATTATTCCTAAACGGTCCGAAACAGGTTGGACGGCGCCAGCCAGCGCTGGCCCGCCAAGGGCGGGCGACGCGGCCCGCGCCGGGCGGGGCGTGCGGGGCACGAGCATCTCCGGGTTCCCGGCATAAGCATCTCTACGCTTTTGCTGGCGCTGGAGTTTCCAATACGGGCGGAAAGCTCCATGATAATCGAAGCGCTGCTCGCGGCAACGCGAAGCTGCCCGCGCCTCCCGCCGGCGGGAGTGCCGCCGGGCGAGGCCCAGCCGCAGCCCTGTCCGCGGCAGCGATTGCGGCCAAGCCATGCCGAACTTCCGCCTCACCCTGGCCTACGACGGCACCGGCTACCGCGGCTGGCAGGCGCAGCCTTGCGGCGGCTCGATCCAACAACGGCTTGCAGCGGCGATCGCCGAGGTCACCGGCGAGTGTGCGATTGTACACGGCTCGGGACGCACCGACGCCGGGGTCCATGCGCTGGCACAGGTGGCGCATGTGCACCTGGCCGCGCGGCTGCCCCCGGACAATCTCCAGAAGGCGCTGAACGCGCGCCTGCCGCCGGAGATCCGGGTACTGGCGGCGGAGGTGGCGGCGCCGGAATTTCACGCCCGGCGGGACGCGGCGGGCAAAACCTATCGCTATCGCTGGTATCGGGGTCGGGTGTGTCCGCCGTTTCTGTTCCGCTACGTGCATCATTATCCCTTCCCCCTCCAGGAGGCGGCCATGGCGGCGGCCACGGAGCGCTTTGTCGGCCGCCAGGACTTTACCTCATTCGCCGCCGCGGGCGACCGGCGGGCCGAAGCGGCGGCGCAGGAAGCCGCGGGACCAGGCCCGAGGGACGGGAGCCGCGAAATCTATCGCTGCGCCATCACGCGCGAAGGGGAAGAGCTGGCGCTGGAGGTGACCGGCAGCGGGTTTTTGCGGCATATGGTGCGCAACCTGGCCGGGTTTCTGGTCGAGGTGGGGCGGGGGCGGCGACAGGGCGAGGAGATCCCCGCGGTGCTGGCGGCGCGGGACCGGCGCCAGGCGGGGCCGACCGCGCCGGCCCGCGGGCTCTCCCTGGTGGCCGTGTACTATCCGCCTTGGCAGCCCTAGCGCCGCGCCAAGGGGTCCATCGCCATGGGCGCTATGATGAGCCCAGAGGCGGCGGTGGACGGCGACGGTTGGATCTACGATTGGAACCAGGTCGAAGGCGACCTGTTGCCGATCGGCGCGCGGGTATGGCTGAACGACGAGACGCTGCGGGACGGCCTGCAATCGCCGTCGGTGCGGGATCCCGGCATTGACGAGAAGCTGGCGCTGCTGCACTTAATGGCGCGGCTGGGCGTTCACTCGGTGGACCTGGGGCTGCCCGCCGCCGGGCCGCGCGCCTATGCCGACGTGCTGCGTCTGGCCCAGGAGATTGCCCGCCAGCGGCTGCCCCTGCAGGCCAACTGCGCGGTGCGGACGCTCGAGACCGATATCCTCCCGCTGGCCGAGATCAGCCAGGCGGCGGGGCTACCCATCATGGCGGCGGCGTTCATCGGCTCCAGCCCCATCCGGCGCATCGCAGAGGATTGGTCCCTCGAGTATCTGGCCGCCACCAGCCGGGGCGCGGTGCGCTATGCCCGGCAATTGGGCCTGCCGGTCATGTTCGTGACCGAGGACACGACGCGCTGCGATCCGGGAGCCATGCGGACGCTCTACGGCGCGGCCATCGAGGAAGGCGCCGAGGTGGTGGTGGTCTGCGACACGGTGGGCCACGCCACGCCGGCCGGGGTGGCGGCGCTGCTGCGCTACTTCCGAGGGGCGATCTTACCGACAAACTCGCCGGTACGGCTCGATTGGCACGGCCACTCGGACCGCGGCTTGGCCGTGGCCAACTCGCTGGCGGCGGTGGCGGCGGGCGCAAACGGGATTCATGGCTGCGCGCTGGGCATCGGCGAGCGCGTGGGCAACACGCCGCTGGATCAAGTGATGGTGAACCTGCGGCTGATGGGAGCGCTGCAGGGCGACTTGACGGCGCTGGGCGAGTACTGCCAGGCGGTCAGCCGCGCCACCGGCATCCCGGTACCGGCCAATTACCCCGTCTTTGGCGCCGACGCCTTCCGCACCGCGACCGGCGTGCACGCGGCGGCGGTGGTGAAGGGACTGCGGAAAGGGAATTTGGACTTGGCCGACCGGGTGTACTCCGGGGTGCCGGCCCGGTGGTTCGGGCGGCGGCAGGAGATTGAGCTGGGGCCGATGAGCGGCAAATGGAACGTGATCTTTTGGCTGGAACAGCACGGCTACGCGGCCGACGATGAGGGCGTGGAATACCTGCTGGCCGAAGCCAAGCGCGCCAGCGCGGTGCTCAGCGACGCCGCCATCGAAGCGGCTTGGTCGCGGCGGCCGGCGCGTGGAGCGCTGCATGGCTAAGGTGCATCATTGGGCGGTTCATAACGGGGCGATCGTCCCCGCCGAGGGGATCCGGCTGTCGCCGTTTCAGACGGGGCTGCTGAGCGGGTGGGGGCTGTTCAGCACGCTGCGTATTTATGCCGGTGTTCCCTTCGCCTTGGAAGACCACCTGGCGCGGCTGGGCTCCGATGCCTTGCGGCTGAGCATCGCGGCGGAGGAAGCGTTGGCGGCGCTGCCGCGGGCATTTGCCGAACTCATTGCGCGTAACGCCGCAGACGGCAGCCCCGGGGCGCCGCCCCACGGCTTCGCGGCGATGGCGCGGGTCTACGTGATTCGCAACCATGGCGGCCTGCTGGACCGGCCGGGGGGGCGGTCGGCGGACTGGCTGATCTTCACCGCGGATTTGCGCGACTGGGGCGCGGCGGCGAAGCTGCGCGTCGTCCCGCACGGACGGCATGCGGCAGCGCCGCTGGCGGCGGTGAAGTCGCTGAGTTGGGCGGCGAATTTGGCGCTGCTGGAAGCGGCGCAACGGGAAGGCTTTGATGATGCGTTGCTGCTGAATGAACGGGGAGAAGTGGCGGAATGCACCTCGGCCAACATCTTTGCCGTCCGCCGCGGTGAGATGTGGACCCCTTCGCTTGCGTCCGGCGCGCTGGCCGGGGTGAGCCGGAAGGTGATTTTGGCCGGCTGCGTGCCGGCGGGAGTTCCGGCGCAGGAGGCGCCGCTGCGGCTCGAGGAACTGCTGGCGGCCGAGGAAGTCTTCATCACCTCCTCGACGCGGGAAGTGCAGCCGGTGAGCCACTTGGACGATGCCGCCTTGCCGCCGCCGGGGCCGGGAATCGCGCGGGCGCGGCAGATCTTGCAGGCCGCGGTCGAACGCTATACCGCGACCCACAGCGTGGCACCCTGCGCCGCCTCCCGACCCGCGTAACTGCGCCATGGACCCGCGGGTAGGCAAGATTGCCTGGCCCGTGCCTACCCGGCCGCCGCGGCGTGGGGCAACCGTCTCGGCTACCGGGCTGGCACAACGCCAGCAGGCGCGCGGCTTCGAAGTGGCATCCGCCGAGCTTAAGCCCGGATGAGGATCATGTTCGCGACTCAGCGGCCACGCCCCGCCGCGGGACGTAGATAGCGGTGTATAGGCCCGGAAGGGCGCGGGAGGTGGATGTGAAGACGGCGGCGGCGGCGGCATTGGGGATGCTGATGGTCTTTTGGGCGGCGGCGCCGAGCCCAGCGGCGGCGCAATCGGACGCGGCGGCGGCTGCGCAGAACCAGATTGCCGAGGTGCAGGCGCAGGCGGCGGCCTCGGAAGTGCAGATGGCGGCAGATGCGGGAAATACCGATCAGGCGCAGATGGACGCGCTGGAGGCGCAAGCCGCGGCGGCCGTGGCGCCTGGCGATATTGAGGCGCAGCAAGCCGCGATGCAGGCGCAACTGGCGGCCATGGAAGCGGAGGCGGCGAGCAGCGGCAACGCGAACCCGACACCCTCGGTCCCGCCGCCCAGTTTCCCTGCTCCTGGACCCGCGGCGCGAGCAGGCGGCCACTGGTGGATCATTGCCGCGGCCGTCACCGTGGTGTCGGCGGTGGCGCTGGTTTTGGCCGCGCACGCCCGAGTCCAGGCCTTTCAGCCCATGCCGCATTCGGCTGGCCTGTAACCCGCCGCAGGCTACAATCCCGAGATGGAGGGTTCTATCGCGACGGCCACCACCGCCCGACGCAAGCCGGTGGTGGCGGCGGTGCTGGACCCGGGGGCGATCGGCCTGCGCCCCGGCACGCCCTACCCCTTAGGCGCCAGCTGGGACGGGGAAGGCGTCAACTTCGCCCTGTTTAGCGAGAACGCGGAAAAGGTCGAGTTGTGCCTGTTTCGCTCCCACGGCATCGAGGAAAGCCGCATCGCGCTCCGTGAACAGACCGACCACGTGTGGCACGGCTATATCCCGGGCGTGCAGCCGGGAGCCGAGTACGGCTACCGGGTGAGCGGACCGTACCATCCCGAGCAGGGCCATCGCTTCAATCCCGCCAAGCTGCTGCTCGACCCCTACGCCAAGGCGATCACCGCCGGCCCGGTGTGGGACGATGCGCTGTTTGGCTACCGCGTCACGCGCAGGCCGAACGACCTGACCTGCGATCCGCGGGACAGCGCGCGATTGGCGCCGCGGGGGCTGGTGATGGACCCGGCGTTTGACTGGGGCGGAGACCGGCCGCCTCGGACGCCCTGGCACGAGACCATCATTTACGAACTGCACGTCAAGGGATTCACCCAGCGCCACCCGGAGATTCCGCTCGCGCTGCGCGGCACCTTCGCGGGGCTGGCGCATCCAGCCGCGATCGCTCACCTCCAGGCGCTGGGGGTGAGCGCGGTGGAGCTGATGCCGGTGCAGCACCACATTACCGCCCGCCCGGTGGCCGAGCGCGGGCTGACCGACTATTGGGGCTACAACACGATCGGCTTCTTCGCCCCGGACCGACGCTTCGCCACGGCGGGCGGGGACGCGGCGCATGAGTTCAAGGCGATGGTGCGGGCGCTGCACCGGGCGGGTCTGGAGGTCATCCTGGACGTGGTCTACAACCACACCGCCGAGGGCAACCAGTTCGGACCCACGCTCTGCTTCCGCGGCGTGGACAACGCGGCGTATTACCTGCTGGAGGCGGGCAATCCGCGGGCGTACACCGACTTCACCGGCTGCGGCAACACGCTGAACCTGGGCCACCCGCAGACGCTGCGGCTGATCATGGACAGCCTGCGCTATTGGATCACGGAGATGCACGTGGACGGCTTCCGCTTCGACTTGGCGGCGACCCTGGCGCGGGCGCTGCGGGAAGCGGGCCGACTGGGGGCGTTTTTCGACATCGTGTATCAGGATCCGGTGATCTCCCAGGCCAAGCTGATCGCCGAGCCCTGGGACTTGGGCGCCGACGGTTACCTGGTGGGCAAATTTCCGCTGCAGTGGTCGGAGTGGAACGGCAAATACCGGGACACCATGCGGGATTATTGGCGCGGCGAGAACGCCGGGCTGGGCGAATTCGCCGCGCGGCTGACGGGGAGCTCGGACCTCTATGAAGCCGGCGGGCGGCGGACCTACGCCAGCATCAACTTCATCACCGCGCACGACGGCTTCACCCTGCGCGACCTGGTCAGCTACAACGACAAGCACAATGAGGCCAACGGCGAGGCGAACCGCGATGGGGAGTCCTACAACCGCTCCTGGAACTGCGGCGCGGAAGGCGAGACGGAGGATGCGCAGGTCGTGGCGTTGCGCGCGCGGCAACGGCGGAATCTATTCGCCACGCTGTTTTTGTCGCAAGGCGTGCCCATGGTGCTGGCGGGCGATGAGATGGGGCGCACCCAGCGGGGCAACAACAACGCCTACTGCCAGGACAACGAGATCTCGTGGCTGGATTGGGAGCACGCCGACCAGGACTTTCTTGCCTTCTGCCGCCGGGTCATCGCCTTTTACCGGCGGCATCCGGTGTTCCGGCGGCGGCATTGGTTTCAGGGGCAGTCCATCCGGGGGGTAGTGGACATCGGCTGGTTCCGGCCGGATGGCAGCGAGATGTCGGACGAGGATTGGAACCAGGGATTCGCCAAGGCGCTGGGCGTGTTTTTGAACGGCGCGGCGATCCCCTCGCGGGATGCGCTCGGCCGCCACATCCAGGATGAGAGCTTTTACCTGATGTTCAACGCACATCATGAGGCCCTGCCGTTCCGACTGCCGCCGCCGGCGTTGGGCGGGCGCTGGGAGTGGGGCGTGGACACGCAGAGCGCGGGCGACCGGGACGAAACGCCGGCCGAGGGCGCGCAACTGGCGGCGCAGGCGGAGGTCCGGCTGCAAGCCCGCTCCCTGGCGGTGCTGCGCCGTGTCTGAGCCGGAACGGGAGCCGGCGGCGAGGGCGGCGACGCCACTCGCGACCTACCGGTTGCAACTGCGACCGGATTTTGGCTTCGACGTCGCGGCGGAGATTCTGCCGTATCTGCGGGCGCTGGGGGTGAGCCACGCGTTCTGCTCGCCTTATCTGCAAGCCGCTCCGGGCAGCCAGCATGGCTACGACGTGGCCGACCCGACGCGCGTCAGCGAGGATCTGGGGGGCGAAGCGGCGCACGTCCGCTGGTGCGCGGCGCTGCGAAAAACGGGGCTGGGGCAGATTTTGGATATCGTGCCCAACCATATGTCCATCACCACCGAGCGCAACTGGTGGTGGTGGGATGTGCTGCGGCACGGGCAGGCCAGCCCCTACGCCGACTACTTCGACATTGAATGGCGGCCGGCGGAAGCCGCGACCGGCAGTGGCGCGGCCGCCCGCCCCCTGCTGCTGCCCTGGCTGCCGGATCACTATGGCAAGGTGCTGGAGGCCGGCCAACTGCAACTGGCGGTGCATGCGCCGCCCGCGCCCGCTGCCGCGGGGGCCGACGCCGGGCCGCCGGTAGCGCTGCGCTACGCGGATCACTGGCTGCCGCTGGCGCCGGGGTCCCTGCCGCCGCTGGCGGCGGAGCGCTTCGAGGCGGAACTGGCCGCGTTGAACGCCGATCCGGACCGGCTGGATGCGGTCTTGGAGCGGCAGCATTACCGTTTGGCGCGCTGGCGCGTGGCGGCGCGGGAAGTGGGATACCGGCGCTTTTTCGACGTTGATCGCCTGGCCGGAGTCCGGGTCGAGGATCCGGTGGTATTCGCGGCCACGCATGGGCGCATCCTGGCCTGGCTCGCCGACGGCACGCTGGAGGGCGTGCGGGTGGACCACGTGGACGGACTGCGCGATCCGGCCGGGTATCTGCAGCGGTTGCGGTCGGCGGCGCCCGGCGCTTGGATCGTGGTCGAGAAGATCCTGGCGGAGGGGGAGGCGCTGCCGGATTGGCCCATCGCCGGTACCACCGGTTATGACTTCCTGAATCGCTGCACCGGGCTGCTGGCGGACCCCGCCGGGGCCGAGCCGATGACGGCCGCCTATGCCGATTTCACCGGCCAGATCGCCGATTTCGCCACCGTGGCGCGGGCGCAGAAGCTGCGCATCCTGGACACGCTGCTGGGCAGCGACGTCCGCCGCTTGGTGGCGGTGCTGGCCATCGTCTGTGCCCGCCACCGCCGGCAGCGCGATTACACCCACGCGGAGATGGAAACGGCGATTCGCCGCCTGGCGGCCTGCCTGTCCGTCTACCGGACCTATCTGCCACCCACCGGCGGCATGGCCCCGGCGGAAGCCGCGTGGCTGCACTCGGCCGCCGCCCAGGCGCAGGCGGACGCGCCGGCGTTGGCGGAGATGACGGCGTTCCTGCGTGACCTCTTGCTGGGGCAGGTGGCGGGGGAGTGGGAGCGGGAGTTTGCTCTGCGCTTCCAGCAACTGACGCCGGCGGCAACGGCCAAGGGAATCGAGGACACGGCCTGTTATTACTACAACCGGTTTACGCCGCGGAACGAAGTTGGCGGCGATCCCGGCGGCTTTGCCCTGACGCCGGCGGCGTTTCACGCCGCCTGCCAGGCGGCGGCCGAGCGGTGGCCGGCGGCCATGCTGGCCACGGCCACGCACGACACCAAGCGCGGCGAGGACGTGCGCGCGCGGCTGTGCCTGCTGGCCGAGATCCCCTCGGCGTGGCAGGCCGCCACCGAGCGCTGGGCCGAGCGCAACGCCGGGCACCGCGGCGCCGCAGGCCCGGATCGCAACACGGAATATCTGTTCTATCAAACCCTGGTGGGCGCTTGGCCGATTGCCGAGGACCGGCTGCAGGCCTACATGCTGAAGGCGGCGCGGGAGGCCAAGGCGCACACCTCCTGGCGGGAGCCGAAGCCGCGCTTCGAGCGGGCGCTGCGCCGCTTCATTCAGGCCGTGCTGGCCGACGCCGGGACGATGGCGGAGATCGCGGCCTTCATCGCACCGCTGGTGATGCCAGGCCGGATCAACTCGCTGGCGCAGACCGCCTGGAAGCTGACCGCGCCCGGCGTGCCGGATATCTACAACGGAGCCGAGCTGTGGGACATGAGCCTGGTGGATCCGGACAACCGCCGGCCCGTGGACTTCGCGCTGCGGCGGCGCTTGCTAGCGGAACTCGAGACCGGAGCGCTGACGCCGGAGGCGATTTGGGCACGGCATGAGGAAGGCCTGCCAAAACTGTGGCTGATCCGCCAAGCCCTGCACCTGCGGCGCCGGCGACCTGCCGCCTTCGCCGCCGGCAGCAGCTATCAGCCGGTGGCGGCGCGGGGCGAGCGGGCGGCGCACGTGGTGGCGTTCGCGCGCGGCGGCGAGGCACTCACCATCACGCCGCGGCTGCCGCTGCGGTTGAACGGGGAGTGGCGGGACACCGCCATGGATCTGCTGCCGGGTTCCTGGGCCAACGTCCTCACTGGGGAGCGGTGGGCCGGGGGCGTTCCGCTGCCGCTGGCCCAGTTGTTGGCGCGCTTTCCCGTGGCGCTGCTGGCGCGGGAGGCGGAGCCATGAGCGGGCCTCGGGTTTGGGCGCCGAAGGCCGCGCGGGTGGAGATCGAATCCGCTGGCCAGCGCCGCGAGATGCAGGCC
>JBOGKW010000096.1:0-12582 GCA_050746205.1 Terriglobales bacterium
CCTGCGCCAGCAATTTCCCACCGCGCTGCTGATATTGGCGCCGCGCCATCCGCGGCGCTTCGACGCCGTGGCCGAGCTGGTGGCGGCCAGTGGCTTGCCCTGGAGCCGCCGGTCGCAGTTGGAGACGGCGGGTGTGCCCGCCGGGGGAGTTTGGCTGCTCGACAGCCTGGGCGAATTGGCGACGCTGTACCGTTACGCGGATGTGGCCTTCATTGGCGGCAGTTTGGCGCCGCATGGTGGTCACAATCTGCTGGAGCCCGCCTACTTCGGCGCGCCCGTGGTTTTCGGCCCAGAGATGCAGAACTTCGCCCGCATCGCCGAGGAGTTCCTGGCGGCGAAGGCCGCCTTCCGGGCCGAAAGCGAGGTGGAGCTGGAACGCATTCTGTTGCGCCTGCTGGCCGACGATCGGCTGCGGGCCGCCACGGGTCAGGCCGCGCGGGCGCTGTTGCAGTCTCAAACCGGCGCTACCGAGCGCGTGCTGGAGGCGGTGGGGAGCGCGCTCGGCGTTGTGCCCGTGGCCGCGGCCCTCGCCGCGCGGCCGGAGGCATGAGTGCAGCGGCACCGGGGGCGGGCTTGGCGGCCCTATTCGGCGGGCTGAGCGCGGCGCGCAACCGGGCATTCGACCATGGCTGGCTCCGCATCGAGCGCCTGGCCGCGCCGGTGATCAGCGTGGGCAACCTGTCCGTCGGCGGGACCGGCAAAACGCCGGCCGTGGTCGCCCTGGGCCGGGAGCTGGCGCGGCGCGGGATTCGCTATGACGTGCTGACCCGCGGCTATCGCCGCGCTGGCGGCGGCGCCCTCCGGGTGCTGGCCCCGAATGGGGCCGAGGCGGATGCGGCGGCGGGCGATGAGCCGCGGCTGATCGCCCAGCAACTCGGCGTGCCAGTGCTCGTCAGCGCCGATCGAGTGGCAAGCGGCCGGGAAGGCGAACGGCGCTTTGCCAGCCAACTGCACCTGTTGGATGACGGCTTCCAGCGGCGGCAACTGGCGCGGTGTTTTGATTTGGTGCTGGTGACGCCACAAGACCTGCAAGACCGCCTGTTGCCCGCCGGCCGGCTGCGCGAATCCCCGCGCGCCTTGGCGCGGGCAAGCGCGGTGTTGTGGGTGGCGCCGGAGGGTGGTGAGGCCGCCCAAGCGCAGGCCCGGCAACAGTTGGCACGATGGACACCGGCGCCGGTGTACTTTGGCTACAAGCAGCCCCGGAAGCCGGCCCTAGCCCCCGCGACGCCGGTGTTCGCCTTCTGCGCCCTTGGCCAGCCGGATTCGTTTTGGCAAACGTTGGAGGAGTTGCAGCTGCGGATCGTCGGCCGGCGGTCGTTCCGCGATCACCATCGCTACCGGCGCGCCGAGCTGGCCCGCCTCGCGCGGGACGCACGCGCGGCGGCCGCCCAAGCGTTGGCGACCACAGCCAAGGACGCCTGGAATTTGCCCGTGGACCATAACCTCGAAAGGCTAGAGATTATCCACCTGGACCTTCACATCGCGGGCCTGCCCCGGTTAGCGGACGCCATGCTCGCGGCCGCAGGATTGCCCCACCCCGCGGAGGGCGGCGGCGCCGGTTGACCGGCGGGCGCCCCCCGTGCGCCGTCAGGTCGCCACCGCCATTGAGGACTACGCTTGGCTACCTCGCTCTCACCCTCCGCTGCTGGCTCCGGGCTGGCCGGTTTGCCCGGTTCCGGCCCACGGCGCGGCCTGGTGCTCGCCCCTAATTGGGTCGGCGATGCGGTCATGTGCTTGCCGGCGCTGGCGGCGCTGGCGGCGCAACAGCCGGACTGGCGGTGGGAGATTGCCGCCCGGCCTGCGGTCGCCCCCGTTTTTACCGCCGCGGCCCGGGCCGCCGCCGGCGCTACTTGGACCGTGGCGGTCCTGGAGGGCGCGCCCGGCGTGCGCCAATGGCGAGCGATGCGGCGGCGCTGGCGCGGAGCGCCGCCGTTGTGCGTGGTCGTCCTCCCCAATTCCCTGTATTCGGCCCTGCTGGCGCGGGCCACCGGCGCGCGGCAGCGCGTGGGCTACGCGCGCGACGGCCGCTCCGCCTTGCTGACACATCCCATTGGCCGCCCTGGGCCCGGTGAGACACCGCCCCATGAGGCCTTCTACTACTGGGAATTGCTGCGCCGCGCCGGCCTGGCGGGGCCTTGGCCGGCGCGCGTGGAGGCGCTGCGGGCGCCGATCGCCGCCTCGGCGCCAGCCCTCGCGGAGTGGGCGCAACGGCTGCCAACCCCCGTGCCGGGCGGCGGGCGGGTGGCCATACACGCGGGCGCCAGCTTCGGCCATGCCAAGCGCTGGGTGCCGGAGCGGTTTGCCGCCGTGGCGGCGCGTCTGGCGGCCGCCGGCCATGCGGTGCTTTTCATCGGCTCGCAGCAGGAGGCGGCGCTGGCCACTACGCTGGCCCAGAGCGCCGCCACTAGCGCTGGGCCGAGTGCCGCGCCCATCGTTACCCTCGCCGGAGCGACAGATTTAGAGGGCTTGCTGGCGGTGCTGGCGCAGTGCCAGTTGCTGATTGCCAACGACTCCGGCCCGATGCATCTGGCGGCCGCGCTGGGCACGCCGGTGCTCGCCGTTTTCGGCTCCACGAACGCCCGGGAAACGCACCCGCTAGGAACGCCGGGCACTTGGCGGCTCGTGCAAGCCCCGGGCATAGCTTGCAGTCCCTGCAAACGGCGGGAATGCCCAATTGATCACCGCTGCATGACCCGCGTCGGCGTTGCGGAAGTCACCACTGCCGCGCTCGATCTGCTGGCGCAGCGCCAGGCGGATCTCCCGCAGATCTAAGTCCCCGCTCAGTGTGGGCGCAGACCGCAAGCACGCGGCGAAACTCTGCTCAACGCCTCTCGCGTGGGCGGCGGCGCCGACCTGCCTGTCGGCGGCTCACCCCCAGATTCCGGACGGCCCTGCCGCTCCACCCGAAGGTGCCGCGACCGGCAGGCGTCCCGCTTGCCTTCCCCTCTGCCCAGTCCTCGGTAGCCTAGCGCAGAGGCGGATATCCATTGCCCATGCCACGGTTGATCGCGATGTGATTCTTAACGCGATAACCCTTGGGCAGGGCGTTTTTGACGACCCGAACGGCTTGCCGTTGTTCGCCCTTGCTGGCCACGTTGCCGCGCAACGTCACCGTGTCGGCCTGCACATAGACCACCACCCCACTGAGCTGGGGGTGGGCCTGCAGCCGCGCCTGCAACTCCGTGCGCACATCCTGCGGCCTGGCTGGATACGCCGCCGCCTGGGACGCCTGCCCATCCCACCCGGCGAATTTCTCCCCTAGCGGCGCGTTCGGCGGGGAGCTGGGCGGGTCCTGCGGCATCGGCGCGGCGCTCTTGTCCACGTGGATCTGGTCGTTGATGTGGTGCACGCCTAGCACCGCCTTCACCTCCTTGATCGCGTGCTCGCGGTCTCCCTTGCTGGGCAGGACACCTTCCACGGTCACGTATCCGGGGTTGGGGACCACCACGGTCAAGCGATAGGGCTGCAGCACGGGGTCGCGCTGGAGGATGTCATGGATCCGTTCTTGCAACGCCGCGGCCATCGCGGCTCCCGGCGCCACGGCGACCGGGGTGCTGGCTTCAGGCTGACTGGGAACGACCGGGGTGCCGGAACCCGAGGCCGATTGGCTCGGCAGCGTATCGCCCGGCGGGTGGGCCGCCTGCTGGCCGGAGTTCATACCGGAGCCGTTCTCGCCTGCCGCAACCCCACCTTCCGCAGCGGCCGGGTTGCCGGCGGCGGCATTCGTACCCATCGTGCCGGCTTTCGGGTTGACCTTGATCTTGTTCTTCACCGAGTAGGTAGCGGACATCCCCTTCACCAGGTTCTCGGCGTGACGCTTGTCCATCTTGGTGGGCACCATGCCCCGCAAGACGACGTCATTGTTTTTGTTCACTGTCGCGGTAATGGCATACCTACCCAGGACCGGGTCGCTCGCTAGCGCTTGCGTAACCCGATACTGCAACGCCTCGCCCTCGGTTCCGTTCTGGGGACCGTTGCTGGCCGCGCCGCCGCTGGGGCCGTAGGGTGGCGCAGTGGCGCCATCCGGCAACGTTGCCCCCGCCGCGCCTCCCGCATTGGCCGCCGGGACCGCCGCAGCGGTGCTGTTGACCGTAATCAGGTTCTGGACGCCGCGTACCCCGGCCACCGACTGCGCCAACTTCGCCGCGCGCTTCTTCAAAATGGGATCGGGCACCACGCCCATCAGCACCGCTCGCCCGTTGACCACGGTCGCGGACACGCCCGATGCCTTCAGACTGGGGTCGGCGTTGATTTGGCTCTGCACGCTTTGCTGGATCTCGGCATCCGACAGCGCCGGCGCTGGCGGGTACGTGGCGGAGCCAGGCGGACCCTGCTGGCTTTGTGGGTATTGCATGGTTTGCTGCGGCTGCCCTTGCGCCCAGCCCCCGCAGGCGCCGATGGCCAACAGGGCCGCCACTGTCCATGCGCCTGCCCGCGCGTATCGCCTCATGTAGCCCCTCCGTCGGGGGCGGCAGCGCCCGCCCCGACCTAAACGTGAAGACCATACTTTAGAGGCTGTGGTGCGACGCAGTTGTTGCCTCCGCCGCCCCAGTCGGGGCCCATAACGGGAACGTTTTCGGGGCCGCGCTCGGCCGCATGGCGCGGCTCCGCCTGACCCGGCAAGGACAGGTACAGGGCAGGCACCCTGTACTTCCAATGCCTTTACGGGGCGAAGTCCATTCGCCTATATTTAGGACGCCTGCTCACAACGGAGCGAGAGGCGTATGCCCCCGGGCTTTCCCCCCTGCGGCCCAGGCGAGACCTATGTGGATGGCGGTTTTACCGGCACTGTTCCCCTTCTTGGCGGCCCTGCTCTTCGCCTACCTGGCGTGGGTGCGCCCGGACCGGTACGTCCGCAGTTGGCTGGGTTTCTGGCTCGCCCTGGGGGTGCGCGGCGTGGCGCTGGGCTGGAACGCCGCCCAGCCCAATGCGCTGGCTCAGGGAATTGCCGCCGCCGCGTTGGCCGCCGCCGCCACGCTGTTGCTGTTAGGGGTGCGCCAGTTGCGCGGCGTGACCGCCCAGGAGCGCAACTATTTATGGCTCGCGACGGTTGGGGCGGCGCTGGCCTACGTGACCGAATCTAGCCACTGGGCTCATGGCGCGGGCTGGGCGGCACTGTTCGGCGTGGTCGTGCTGGCGGTAGCGACGGTGGATCTGCTGGTCGCCAGCCCGCGTGCGGCGGGAGCCCGCCGTCTGCTGGCGGGCGGAATCGTCGTCTGGGGCCTCGCCGCCGCCTGGGCCTGGCACCGGCCTGGCGGCCTCACGGCCGGGCTGCCACCGCTGGCCGCGTTGCTGTTGGCCGGGCTCCTGGTTGCGGTGGTTGCTGAGCAGGAGCGGCGCGCCACCGAGGAACACCTGTTTGGACTCTCGCGCCTGAACCTGGACGCGGGCCGCAACGCCACCGACAGCCTTGACGCCGTGATGGACGGCCTGATGGACCGCGCCCGTGGCCTGCTGCCCACCGGATCGCTGGCCTTGTTTCTGAGTTCCCCGCTGCCGGCGCCGATGACCTTGGTGCGCGGATTCTCCTCCGACTGCCGCCGCTTTCTCGCCGACACCGGCGGAGAGATCGCCCGCCTCCTGGATCGCTACGGCGGCGTGGTGGTGGGCCGCTGGCGGGGCGCCAACGGGCGGATCGCCGGCCTGGAGACGGAGCCCTTTTGGGCGCGATTGCAAGCCAAGCTGGCCGCCGAGGGCGAGACGGCGTTCGCCTGCCTCTCGCTTTCCAGCCGCCACGGCCCGGTCGGCTGGCTGCTGCTGGCGCGGCCCGAGCGGCGGCGCTTCCTGCCCGGTGAGCTACGGCTCTTGCTGGCTCTCAGCACCCAAACCGGCGTGGCGATTGAGAACCTGACCCTGATTCGGCAGAGTCAGCGCCGTGGCGGCGAGTTCGAAATCCTGACCCACATTGGCACCGCCATCAGCTCCTCGCTGGCGCTGGACGATCTATTGCAGCTCATTCATGCCGAGTTGCGCAAGCTGCTGGACGTGCGTAACTTCTTCGCGGCCTTGCAGATGGAGGGCAGCGAGGACCTCTACTTCGAGTTCGAAGTTGAAGACGGCGTGACCCTGCCCAAGCGGGACCGGCCGGAGTGGCACCCGCTGGCGGCGCAGGTGTTGCGCACCGGCCAGCCCTTGCTGCTCCGCCACGGCGAGGCAGGGTTCACCGGCCCCCAGGCCTTGGGACGCAATGGCCGCCCGCCGCAAAGCTGGCTGGGCGTGCCGATCCTCATCGCCGGGCGCCCGGCCGGCGTGTTGGCCGTGCAGAACTTCGAGGAGGCAGGTCGCTACGACCAAGACCACCTTCGGATTCTCGAGGTCGTCGCCGGCCAGGCCGCGGTGGCCATCGAGAACACGCGCCTGTTCACCGACCAGCAACGCAACGCGAAGCAATTGGAGTTCCTCAACCAGATCGCGAAAATCGCCATTGCCTCCACCAAAGTGGAGGCCATGTTGCAGGACATGACCGAGGCCATTTGCCAGCATATGCCCTGCAAGTACATCGGCATCGGCGTGATCAACTACCAAAGCAAGGAGCTAGAGTTCAAGGCGGAGGCCGGCAATCCGGACGCCGCCGCCACCGGCCCGCTGCGGCGCGTGCCGCTGGGCATGGGCATCGTCGGAGCCGCCGCGCGCACCGGGCAGCTGATGCTGATCCCCGATCTGCGCCAGAACGCGCAGGCCATTCCGGTGCACGCCGATTCCGGCGCGGCCTTGGCAATCCCCATTGTCTACGCCGGGCAGACGCTGGGAGTGCTGAACCTGGAAAGCGCCGCGCCGCGGGCCTTCGCCCCGGACCGGGTGCACGTATTGCGCACCCTCGCCGACCAGATCGCGATCGCTTTGAACAACTCCCTCGGCTTCCAGCAGATGCAGCAGCAGGCCATTACCGACGGCCTCACGGGCCTGAAAACCCGCCGCTACTTCATGGAGGAGCTGCAACGGGAATGGAAGCGGTCCAGCCGCTCCGGGCGCCCCTTCAGCGTGGTGCTCATTGACTTGGATAACTTCAAAAACATCAACGACACCCACGGTCATATGGAGGGCGATATGACCTTGGTCCACCTGGCCCGGGTGCTGCAGCAAAAATGCCGCGGCAGCAATACCTTGGCTCGCTACGGCGGTGATGAGTTCACCATCCTCATGCCCGAGGGCAATGCGCAGATGGCCAGTTCCCTCTGCGACCGCCTCAAGGTGTGGCTGGCCACCGATTCGAAGCTCAGCGACCGGCAGTTGACGGCCAGCTTCGGCGTGGCCAGCTATCCCGAGCATGGCACCACGCCGGAGGAGGTGCTGCGCGCCGCGGACGTGAGCATGTACGCCGCCAAGGGAGCGGGCGGCAACCAGGTGATGGCCCAGGTCGAAGCCGGCGCGGCCCCGGCCACGCCGCCGCCCGACCAAACCAACTTCGTCGCCGCCCTGCCCGCGCTGTTCGCGCTGACGGTGGCCATTGATTCCAAGGACGCGCTGGGCGCTGAGCACAGCCTGCGGGTCTCCCGCTATGCGGCCCTGCTGGCGCAGGCCCTGAAGCTCAGCGAGGAGGACCAGGAACAGATCCGCATCGCCGGCCGCCTGCATGATATCGGCAAGTCCGCCATCAGCGCCGAACTGCTGCGCAAGCAAGAGCTGACGCCCTCGGAATGGGGCCTGCTGCGCAGCCATCCACTGACCGGTGCGGAAATGGTCGCTGGCTTACGCGGCGGCGAGGGCGTGGCCTCGCTGATCGCGGCGCACCATGAGTGGTTCGATGGCAGCGGCTATCCCCGCGGGCTGCGCGGCGATGACATCCCGCTGGGCGGGCGCATTCTGGCCCTCGCCGAGGCCTTCGACGCCATGACCAGCTCGACCAGCCACCGCCCCGCGCTGACCTACGCTGAGGCCTCGCTGGAGGTGGAGCGCGGCGCCGGACGGCAGTTTGATCAACTGCTGGTCCGCGCCTTCCTGCGCGCCTTGCATGAGGAGACGCAGGTGCACGCCTTCGCGGGGCTGCCCTAGAAACCGCCTCGTGGGCGCCCGCCCAGGGGCGTTGCGCCACCCGCCGGCAACGCCTGTCCTCCCCGCCTGCAGCTGTGTCATGATGGCGCCAGCCGACGCTGTGCCATGGATCCGTTGATCATCTATTCCGTTGAGGGCAAGGATTTCGCCGCGCTTGAAGCCGATCTGGAAGCCGCCGTGCAACGCCATCGCCTGGGCATGTTTCGCAGCCTGGATCTGCGCCAGGCGTTGCAGCAATTCGGCTTGGCCTTCGGTTGGGATTGCCGCGTCTACGACCTCTGTCCTCCCGGCGCCCTGGCGGAAGCCCTGGCGCGCCATTCCGCCGCCGCCAGTGTGCTGCCCTGCCGCGTGTGCCTGTATTATCGCGACGGCGTGTTACAGATGGCCATGGCCCGCACCACCGCGCTGCTGGGACTTCTGGCCGGCGGTGAACTACAAACGCTGGCCGAAGCCATGGATCGGGAGCTGACGGCGGTGCTGGACGAGGCCGCCGCTTGACGGCGCCGGGCCCGGGGCCCGGGACATTGGACCCAGCGCGCCGACGCGCCTGATCCCCGAAGCCCTCCGCCCTCCCTTCAGGGCAGGCGGAGAAAACCGGTGAACACGGTCACGGCCCGGCCGGCTAAAAACACCCGCTCGCCTTCCCAGCGCACCTTCACTACCCCGCCGCGCGCGGAGGCCTGATATCCGGTCATCTCGCGCTTGCCCAGTTTCTGCGCCCAATACGGCGCCAGGCAGCAATGCGCCGAACCGGTGACCGGATCTTCCTCAATTCCGGCAGCCGGCGCGAAATACCGCGAGACAAAGTCATAATCGCCCCCACGCGCCGCGGCGGTCACGATCACCCCGCGGGCATCCAATCCCGCCAATCGCCCGAAGTCTGGCCGTAGCCCCCGCACCGTCTCCTCGTGCTCGAACTCGGCCAGATATTGGCCGTGGGTGGCGCAGGTCGTCCGCGGCCGTGCCCCCAGCGCCTCTTCCAATCCTGGCGGCGATCCGATTGGCCGCGGCGGCCGCGCCGGAAAATCCAATTCGATCCAGCCGCCGCGCCAGGCGGCGGTGAGCCAGCCGCTGCGCGTGCGAAAACGCGCGGCCTCGCCGCGCGGAAGCCGCCGGGCTTCCCACAACGTGTGGGCCGCCGCCAGCGTGCCGTGGCCGCACAGGTCCACCTCGACCTTGGGGGTGAACCAGCGCAAATGAAAGCCCCCCGCCGCGAGTGGCGCCAGGAAGGCGGTCTCGGAGAGATTCATCTCCGCCGCCACGGCCTGCATCCACTGTGTCTCGCCCGGCGCCTCCAGCAGACAGACGGCCGCGGGATTGCCGGCGAAGGGCCGGGCGGTGAAGGCATCCGCGTGCCACAGCGGGACCTTGCTGGAGCGGGGGCTCAAGCGGGCGGGGCGGACGGTGGCGGCGCTTTGGCTTTCTGCGGGATCCAATAGAGCTCCTCATGAATGGCGCGCGGCGCAAACCCACCGCGGGCCAAGATGGCCTTCACGTTTGCGATCATTTGGGGATGGCCGCAGAGATAGGCGGTGGTGGTGGCGGCATGGCAGCCCGCGGCATCGGCATGCTTGCGCACGATATCCTCGGCCCGGCCCCGCTCCCCCGTCCAGGCCGGATCCTCCCAGGGCCGGGAGACGGAAAAGACTGGCTGCAGCGCCGGCAGGCGCCCTGCCAGCTCCAGGATCTCCTCGCGATAGCCGAACTCCCAGGAGCGGCTCGCCCCCGCCACCAGGACGATGGTCTCGGCGGTGCCGCCGCCGTCCGCGCCGCTCGCCACCAGCGTGCGCAGCATGCTCACGAACGGCGCCAGCCCGGTGACCGTGGCCACGAACAAGTGCCGCCGCCGTCCACTTTTCGCATCGAGCTGAAACAAGCCCTTGGCCGCCCGCCGCACCCACATCTGCTCTCCCACGCCCAACCGGTGCAGCCGCGGCGTCAGTTCCCCGCCCGGTACCAATTCGAAAAAGAACTCCAGCCCTGGTTCCCGCGGGCTGGAAACAATCGAGTACGGGCGTTCGTGTAGGCCCTCCTCGTCCTCCACCGCCAGGGTGGCGTACTGGCCCGGGCGAAACGTCAGCGGGGTAGGCAACTCCAGCCCCACCGACCACAACTCCCCGCTGTAGTCCCGGCGCCAGCACACCCGGGCGGGCAGGTAGCGTTCTGAATTGGGCATGGACAATACGCCCCGACCACGCGGCGTCTGCCGTGATTGTAGCGCCGCTCACCTATGCTCCTGGTCCTTAGGCCAGTTGCTCCCGCCCCCCGGCGCGGCGGCTGCGGCCGCGACCCGCGCGCCCTGCTCGTCCTATCCCGATCCGGTCACCGAGTAGTTACTGTACTCGTCCGGCAATCTCCCGCTGGGAGAGCGTTTTCCTGTTGCCATCGGTCTTCGTTTGGTGGTCTAATCAGTCCGCAGTCTGTTGCAGTGGATTTTCTGCCCGTTCCAACTCAGGAGGTAATGAATGAAGTCTTCTCGTTCGATGCTCGTGGCGGTGCTGGTGGGTCTGATGGCCTGCCTGCCGGTCATGGGGACTAACGGCGCGATGCTGAGCCCGATGGCGGGTACGGTCAATGTGAATGGCCAGCCCATCGTCGCGGGATCGGCGATCGTTGCCGGGGACGCGGTTGCAGTCAGCGCCCAGGGTAGCGCACGCATGGTGTTGCCCGGTGGCTCCCTGATCGCGGCCTCCAAGACCCAGTTCCGGCTGGAGCGCAACGCCAATGTGAATCAAGTCAATCTGACCTACGGCATGGTGAAGGTTTCCGGCAATCTGCCGGTGGCGGTCAACCATGTCACGGTCGCCCCCGTTTCCAGCAACGCTCGGTTCGTGGTCACGGCGCTCAACGGCCCCACCTACGTCCAGGCGATCGCTGGCAGCGTGACCGTCACGGGTCTCAACAAGACCTACACGGTCAATGCGGGTGAAGCGATTCGCTTCCAGGATCAGGCGGCACCCGCATCGGCGGCCGGTACCGGCACCGAGGTGGGCCTGCCCGTGGCGATCGGCGTCTCTGCCGCGGCAGCGGTAGTGACCGGCATCGTGGTCTACGAAGCAACGAAGTGCAGCAACTGCGTGTCCAGTCCGGCGCAGTAGAGTAACGTGCAGCAATTGCAGTAACGGACCGCGGCCGTCTACGGCAGCCGCGGTCCAGTTTTTTTGTCCCCACTCCGCTCGCGCCTGCGCCCCTATCATCCATCCATGCCATGGATGGATCCCGCAGCGTGGAACACAGCCTCCCGCCTTTACGCCCGCAGCCGGTGGAGTTTGCCGGCGACTTCCCGCCGATCGCAAACGTGATCTCCGGCCTGCAGGCTACTGCCGCCGACCTTGGGCCCCCTGTACAATCCCTAACCGGCGTGCGGCAGAGCCCGGCCCGGTTGCGGATCCAGTGCGACGGCCGCCCTTCCGGCGGCCAAAAGGCAGCGGGGGACGACTGTGCCAACTGCTCCAGCGACAGACCGAATTGCGCACGGTGCCCGGCCGCCAGCGAAATAACCGCCGCGGCGAGGGTACCCAGGCGCTAGCGTCCGAGGGTGGCGGGGTGGGCGAGCGCAGCCTAGCTCAGCGGTTTGCGCCGGCGGGAGGGCGGGCGATCGCCCTTCGGCTTGCGGGTGCCACGGCGTTTGCGGCCCTCGCCCATGACTGCCTCGGCGAGGCTAAGGTTGGGTTCCTCGTCACCGGTTTCCCCGTGAATGCCGCGGTAAAAACCCAACACCGCGATCTGGGAATCGGTCGGCTCATCGGGCGCACGGGCCGCCCGGGTCTTGGTGGGCGCGGGAGGCGCCCCCACATTGCCGTCCGCCTCGCTGGCCGGTGACGCAGCCTCGGCCACCGCCTCGGCGACGGCGCCCTCGGTCGTCACCTCGCTGGCCGGCCCCTCGGCCGAAGCGTCATCGGCCACTCCATTGGCCGCCGCCGTGGGCAGCAGGGTAGCCGCGCCGGCAATGAACACGCGCAGCGCGCCGCGCCGGTCCCGCTGCAGCCGCAGCAGATTCTGGCTCTGCCCGGCCCGCAGCAACTCCACCAGCGACACGAAGCCATGGCGCTGCTCATCGAAGCCGGGCTGCTCGGTGCGCAGCAACTGCTTGACGTTGCGTAGATACAGCGGGCGGGGATTGGTCCCGCGCAGCGGTTGCAACACCTTGGCCAGCAACTCGACCGCATCGCCGGCCGGCAACGTGCCGAACTCCGGCGAGCGCGCGTACTCCGCTCGCGGCGCCTCCCGGCCCGCCTCCTCGTCGCCGCCGCCCGCCAGGCCGCCGTCCTCTTCCCCTCCCGGCATCGGCGGCAGCGCCGTCTCGCCGCCAGCCGCCACGCCGCCCACCGTCTCGACTACCGGTTCCCGGTCCAGCGCCTCCACGATGTAGCTATTCCCTTGCTGTCGCAGGTTCACTAACTGCGCGGCGGCCAGCTTCTGAGCAAAGCCGCGGAAGGAGCTGCTGCCGTAGTCCCGCTCATTGAAGGTGGAATCCAGCTGGATCAGCGTGCTCTTCAGCAGCCCCAACTGCGCCTGCACCTCGCGCTCGCTCAGCACCTTCAACGCGCGGTAGACCAACGGCACCGCCCGCTGCAGCGGGAACACATC
>JBOGKW010000097.1:0-12579 GCA_050746205.1 Terriglobales bacterium
GCAGGAAAGGCGGGGACCAACAAAATCACCCGGCCGCCGGGCCGCACCAGAGCCGCCATCTCCTCCAGGGCCAGGCGGTCGTCGGCGATGTGCTCCAGGACGTTGAGGGCGACGCAACTGTCGGCGCCGCTCGGCGCCAGCGCCAGCAACCGGCCGTGCCCCGCCTCGGCTGCCATGGTACGCAGCGCGGCATCCCCGGCCCAGCGTGCCTCCAGGCGGCCCAGGCAGAGCGGGTCAGCGTCCACGGCGATGACCGAGTCGCGATCGCGCAGCCAGCAGGTGAAGTTGCCGATGCCGCAGCCGATCTCGATGACCTTCCGGCCCAGATAGGGCGCCGCCAGCCGGTATTGCCAGGCGAAATAATGCCGCGCGCGACGCATCCGCTCCTGGTCGGCCAGGTTGTAGTCCGGCCGTAGGGCCGCGGCTGGGGCGCTCATGGCACCAGTATGCGCGGGACCGGCGGGTGGTGGCAGGGACGGGCGGGCCGCCCTCTCCACCGCCCAGGGCCTGGGCCCCGGTTAGGGGCTGTCCATTGGGACGTGACAGGAAATCAGTAACTCATGGAGTACACCGCGACAGAATCGATAGGACTTAACCGGCGCCGCAGCGGCCCAAATGTCATGTTTCATTTTTCGCTCCGGCCGACCTGGCCCGGCGGCGAGGCCGCCGGGAGCGAGCGGCTCAGCCGCCCTGTTCTGGACGCTCCCGCTGGTCGCTGCGACTGGGCTCCGATGGCCGGCAACGGGCGCCCGCTGGCGCTTAGCGCGTCTCCAAGTTGCTGCGAGAAGCACAGCGCCGCGAACAACAGCACGGCCGGATCCACCGGCAACCGATAGCGCGGCACCGCGAGCGTCAAATAATAGGCCCAGGGCACAACCAGCGGGACGACGGCGAGGGGAAATGCGTAGGGACTGCCGCGGCGGAACAAACGGACCATGCCGCCCAACGCCGCTAGGCCCGCCAGCAGGTCGAAGAGCAGGACATAGCGGTCCCACGCGGAGCGGAAACCGCGCAAGCTGCGCAGCGGGAAGGGCGAGCCTCCGGACCAGAACGCCAGGAAGCGATACCAGGTGAGCGCCGCCTCCCGCGCCGGGTGCCCGGCCATGTAGGACACCGCCAGGCGCAACTTTCGGTGCATATAGGCAACCTCGCCTTGCCGCAGAAACATGGCGCGCTGCTGGGCATCGTCAATCGGGTGCTGCTGCCCGCGCCACAGGAATGGCGCTCGCGGGTTGTTGCCCAGCCAAAGGGCCAGCCCCAGATCGGAGCGCACCGGAATCCAGGCGTGCAAGGCACGATAGTTGCGAACGGTCCACGGTACCGCGGTCAGGATCGCCACCGCCAGCGCTATCGCCGGACCGCGCCAGCGAGCGGGGCCTACAGCGCGGCTTCGCCGCCGCCACAGCGACCAGCCGAGCCAAAGGGGCAGCAGAACAGCGAGCGTCGGATTGGTGAGCAGAATGGCGCCCCAGAGCAGGCCATAGGCGGCCCCGTGCCCCCAGCTCACCGCCTTGGCGTCCGTCAGGGCCACCACCGCCCACAGCGCGGTGATGGCCAGCAGCGCCGACAGGCAATCGCCCCACATGCTTTCGTAAGTCAGCAGGATGGCGTTGGGATACAGCGCCCACAGCCAGGCTGCCACGGCGGCGACGCGGACCCCGCCGACCCGGCGGCCGAGCGCATAGAGCGGCCAACAGGCCAACGTTACCAACGCGATGTTCAGCGCCACGGCGGCGACAAAGGCGCCGAAGGTGTAAACGCCGAAGAGGTGAAATAGCGCCGCCAGGAGGCCGGGATACAGCGGCGCTACCCAGGCGGTGGGGCCGCTCGGCACGCGCAGCGGGGAGGCAAAACCCTGGCCCGAGACCAGGGCATAGGCGATGTTACCCGGCTCGAACAGAAACGGCAGCACGCCCAAGGCGTGATGGGAGAAATGGCGTGTGTACTCCCAGGCTGCGACGATGCGGATGACCGCGGCGGCGGATAGGATCACCGGCAGCGAAGCGACGGCGTACCACGCACCCCGCCCGCCTCCGGAGCGATCCGGCGGCCCGGCTGCGGCGAAGGGCGCGGGCTTGGGGGCGCGGCGGCCGGGCTGGGAGGCAGGGGACATGGGCCGCCGCGAGCGGCGGATCAATCACTGCGGCGCGGTGCGCCGCGGCCGGCGGTTGGCGGCAAGCACCTTCTTGCGGGCACGCAAGCTACCCGGGGTGACCTCCAGGCATTCATCGGCGGCGATGAACTCCAGGCCTTGCTCCAAACTGAGCGGTTGCGGCGGCGCCAGGCGGATGGCGATGTCGGCGGTCGAGCTGCGCATGTTGGTCAGCTTCTTTTCCTTCACCGGGTTGACGTCTATGTCCTGATCGCGGGGGCTTTCACCGACGATCATGCCTTCGTAGACCACCGCCCCGGGAGCGATGAACAGGCGGCCGCGCGCCTGCAGGCTGTTGAGGGCATAGGCGGTGGCCAGGCCGGCGCGATCGGCCACCAAGGCGCCGGTGGGGCGCAGCGGGATGTCGCCGCGCCATTCGCCATAACCGGCGAACAGGGTGTGCAGGATCACGGTGCCGCGGCTGTCGGTCAGCAGCTCCCCACGCAGGCCGATCAATCCGCGGCTGGGCAGCGTGAACTCCAGGCGGGCGCGGCCGGAGCCTTGGCCGGAGCTGGGCAGGTGCATTTTGCGCAGTTCGCCCTTGCGGGTTCCCATCTTCTCCATGACGATGCCTAGGTATTCCTCGGGCACGTCCACGGTCAGCGATTCCATCGGCTCCAGGCGCCGCCCGTCGGCGCCGTGCTTCTCGATGATCTCCGGCTTGCCCACGGTCAGTTCATAGCCCTCGCGGCGCATGGTCTCGATGAGGATGGCCAGTTGCAGTTCGCCGCGGCCCATCACCCGCAGCGTTTCCGGAGCGGCCGTTTCGGCGACGCGGAGGGAGACATTGGTCAGCAATTCCTTATCCAGCCGGTCGCGCAAATTGCGACTGGTGACATAACGCCCGTCGCGGCCGGCCAGCGGCGAGGTGTTGACGCCGAACTGCATGGTGATGGTCGGTTCGTCTACGGGCAGCTTACGGATCGGGGCTGGGGCCTCGGCCGCGCCGATGGTCTCACCGATGGCGATGCCCTCAACGCCGGCGACGGCTACGATGTCGCCCAGCTCGGCCGCGGGCGTCTCGGATCGTTGCAGGCCGCTGAACGTAAACAGCTTGGTGATCTTGACCGGCTGCACCCCGCCATCCAGTTTGGCGATGGCGGCCGCATCGCCGACGCGAAGCGTGCCATTGAACACCCGGCCGATCGCCAGGCGGCCGAGGTAATCGCTGTAGTCCAGGTTGGCGACCAGCAATTGCAACGGGGCCGCGGGGTCGCCGGCGGGCGGCGGCGTGGACGCCAGGATGGCCTCAAACAGAGGCCGCAGATCCTCGCCCGCCACGGCCGGGTCGGCGCTGGCGGTGCCGAGTTTGGCATTGGTGTACAGCACCGGAAAATCCAGCTGCGCCTCCGTGGCGTCCAGATCAATGAACAGGTCGTAGATCTCGTTCAGGACCTCGCTGGGGCGGGCGTCGGCGCGGTCAATCTTATTGATCACCGCGATGGGGGGCAACTGCGCTTCCAGGGCCTTGCCCAGCACATAGCGGGTTTGGGGCAGGGGGCCCTCGCTGGCGTCCACCAACAGCATGATGCCGTCCACCATAGTCAGGGCGCGTTCCACCTCGCCGCCGAAATCGCTGTGGCCCGGGGTGTCCACGATGTTGATCTTGGTGTCGTGGTAAAAGACGGCGGTATTTTTGGCGAGGATGGTGATGCCGCGCTCGCGCTCCAGGGCGCCAGAGTCCAGCACCCGGTCCACCATTTCCTGATTGGCGCGGAACACCCCGCTTTGCCGCAGCATGGCGTCCACCAGGGTGGTCTTGCCATGGTCCACGTGGGCGACAATGGCGATGTTGCGGATCGGGGGCGGGGACACTGGGGGCGAGGCAGGCGGGGGAATAGCCTCAAGTATAGCGGCTCAGGCGCCCAGGCATTGAGCGCAGTCCCATTGCCGCCGGCCCGGTTGCCAGGGCGGAGGACGGGCTAGGGAGCAACGCGTTCCGGGGCGGCGGGCAGGCTGAAGCCGGTTCGAGCCGGCGTCGTGGAACCGGCATTAGCCGGTGTCCTGCAGGCTTCAGCCCGCGGGACATGGCCCTTGGCGAGGGATGCGGCCGTCGCGATCCCGCCGGCGGCATCCCCTACTAGTAGGTTCGCGTTGGTTTGGGCGGGCCGGTTGAGGGGCCCGCCCAAGGCCTGGGCTAATGCCCAGAGGCAGCGGCGCGCGCCGTGGTTTCGGCACCGCCGGAGGCGTTGGCCTGAGCCAGGCCCTTCCAGAACGCGGTCACGCTGAAGGCACCGATGAAGGCGCCGATCAAGGCGGGCAAAGCCCAAATGTTGGCGATCTGAATCCACCAATGGCCCAGCACCGGCGAACCCAGCCAGGCCCCCACCCAGCCGGCGATCCACATGCTCATGAAGCCGTGGAAACCCTGGTGGTAGCGAAACCTCACGGCGTAGTGCAACACCAGCGCGGCGATAATGCCGGCAATCAGAATGGTCAGAAAGCCCAAGAAACCCATGCCGATGAACGTGTACATGCGCGATCTCCTTTCGATCGTTGGACCCGAGATCAGTCGGGCGGGCCGGGGCGGCCGGGAAGCAGGGACGCCTGGGCGCGTCCGCGCGGAGGGGCATTCCGGAGCTGTGGGGCGACCGCTGACGGTGCGGCAGCTTCGGAGCGATCCGGGCGGGCGAGCCTGGGCGGCAGTGCGTCCCCACGAGGGGGCGCAGGGCGTGTTTCACGGCTCGTTCGCAACCGTCGGCCCGAGTGTTCCTCAACTCTGGCCGGAAGTCAATGGAAATGTATCCCGGGGTGAGGCGTGCGCGGGCCGGTTGCGGCTCCGCCGCCCAATTCTGGACGGCCCCTCCGCCGCTCCGCCCCAAGGCGCGCGGCGGTAGGCGGACGCGCCACCTGGCCGCCCCAAGCCGCGGGCCTCCGGCGCCAGTATAATGAAGCATTGCCATGAAGCCGGATATCCATCCCGTATACCGCGAGGCCAAGGTCCTGTGCGCCTGCGGTCACAGCTTTACCACCCGCACCACCCACAAGGGCGATATCCACGTGGAAATCTGCTCGCAATGCCACCCCTTCTTCACGGGCAAGCAGAAGCTGGTGGATACCGCCGGCAGGGTGGAGCGCTTCCAGAGGAAGTTCGGCGACCGGCGCACCAGCTAGGGCAAAGGTTCGGGCGGGGCGTTAGGGCCAGGCGTAGCCTTGTTCGGCGTTCGCTCGGGCCGGGCTGGGGCCTTGCCGGGCTGTCGCGTGGTCCGAGCTTTCCAGCCCGGCGATTTCCCGGCGCCCGCATCCGGGCGGGGTCCAACGACGATCATTGCGATCCTCGGAACACGGGACTGATTTACTCCTCGCGCAGCAGGATGACCGGGTCCACGGAAGCCGCGCGGCGGGCCGGTGGCAGGCTGGCGCCTACCGTTATGGCAAGTGTGAGGGCTCCGGCCAGGGCGAAGGCCGCGGGGTCCAGCGGTCGCACGCCGTACAGCAGGCTGACAAGCCAGCGGGTTAGGACCGTCGCTCCCAACGCACCGGCGCCGATGCCAATCAATGCGGGCGTCATCGCGCGGCGCAGCGCAGCAAGAAGGATTTCCCTGTCAGCCGCGCCGACCGCCTTGCGCACGGCGATTTCCCGCCGCCGTGTCCGTGTCTCTAGCGCCGCGACGCCATAAACGCCGAAGAATGCGAGTGCCAGGGTAAGCCCAGCCAACAGGCTGAACAATGCCGTCTCGGCGCGGGGTTTGGCGGTCGCATAGGTCCATATGGCGCCTGTGGTCGTCGCCCCGACCAGCACGGAGCCGGGGGCGGTGCTCCGCACCAGAGTGCGCAGTGCTGGAAGAAGCGCCAAGGGCCGGGCCTGCGTCCAGACGACGAACGTGCTGCCCCAGTCGCCCCATTGAGCGTAGGGGAAGATAATCTCCGGCTGCGCCGGCCGGTCCAGCGCCAACTGGCGCGCGTCGGCAATGACGCCGACGATCCGCGTCGCCGTGGCCGGGTGGCCGACCTGGAGGTATCCGCCGACGGCGGCGCTGTGCCCAAAGACCTGCCGGGCGAACGCCTCATTGACCAGCGCCACCGCCGCGCCGTGCGGCCCATCGCTGTTTTCGAAGCCTCGGCCTTCCAGCAGCCGGATTCCCTCGGCAGAAAGGAATCCGGGACTGGCGGTGGTGAACCCAATTTGGCGGGTCGTCGAGCCAGGGGCCGTGGCGACGGCTTCGGTACCCAGAACACCACCCAGCGGCGGTGAGCCGATGATGCCCGCCGCGCGCACCCCCGGCAGGGCGCGGATGCCACGCAGCGTTGCCGACGCCTGAAGATCCTCCTCCGCTGGGGGTCGGGGCCCGGCAAGGCGGACCACCAGCGTATGGCTGATGCGGAAGCCGGGCCGGATGGCAAGAAGGTTGGCTACCGTGCGCGCCAGCAGCAGCCCGGCGCAGGCGAGCAGAACCGCCAGCGCCGCCTCCATGGCCACCAGCATGCGCAGCCCCGTGCCCGGAGCCGTTGCGGTTGGTCCTGCCGAACGCAGGGCCGCGGCTGGCCACGCGCGGGCGGCGCTCATGCCGGGCAGGAGCCCAACCAAAACCACGGAACAACCCAGCAGCAAAACGCCAAAGGCCAGCGCCGCGGACCCGAACCCATTGGCCCCGACCGGCAGGCCGGCAGCGCGCAGCAGGCGAAAGCCCAACGCTCCCAGCGCAATGCCCGCCGCGCCGCCCACGACCGCAACGAATATGCCCTCCACGGCGGCGGCACGCAGGGTCTGCCGCGGCGCGGCGCCCAGGGCGACGCGCACCGCGAGCTCGCGCCGCCTTTCCGCCTGGCGCGCCATGCCGAGCCCGAGCAAGCCGGCCCACGCAGCGGCCAGCAAGCACAGTGCGCCCGCAAATGCGGCCCACAGGATGGGCCGCACGGTCGCCGTCCACTGTTCCCGCAGCGGCAAGACGCGCGGGCGGGAGGATCGCAGCATCGGCCCGAGATACGCCGGAAGGCGGGAGGCTCGCGAGCGCTGCAACTCGGCCAACGCTCGGGCGGCGGCAGCTCCTTTTATCCCTGGCCGGAGGCGAGCCACGACAAAGACCATGCGCGTAGAGCCCGGCGGCGTCGGCGGCAGCGGCAACAGCAGCACCGGCTGCATTCGGGCGGGGAAGAGAAAGCTTGGCGGCAGGACGCCCACGATACGGCAGGCGCGCCGGTTCACTCTAATCAGTTGGCCCACATCGCCGCGGGGCCCGAGCGCTCGGGCGGCGGACGCGGTGAGGATCACCTGACGCTGACCCGGCCCGAAGCCTCCGCCCCGTTCAAGCCTGACGCCGAGAACCGAAAGAAGGTCACGGCTGACCGACGCTGCCGGTCTTCCAGCGGAGATCCCCCTCGCGCCGATGAAGGGCTCCGTAAATTGCCACTCGGCTGTTGCGGACAGCGGATAGCCGGCCGCGGCCCAAAGCCGCGCCAGCGGAAGCGGCGCGGTGTTTCCAACCGATCCGGTCCGCGCTATTTCCTCAATGGCCACCAACGGGCCCGGCCCGCGCCGGTACGGCAATGGCTTCCACAGTAGACCGTAAATCGCGGCGAATGTCGCGGCGCCAGCGCCCACTGCAACAGCCAGCGTAGGCACTGCCGTCGCGAAGTACAGCTTGGACCGTCCCAGGCTGCGGGCCGCTGCGCGCAGGGTCATCTGCCTTCCCCGTCATAGGCCACGACCGCCAGGCGGACCCGAGCCAACGATTGGCCCCACGCAGGGCGAATGTCCGCGCCTCTGCGTGCGGAGGATAGCAACCGGGGCCGCATGGCCAGGTGATACACCCGCCGCGCTGCGGCAGTCAAGCCATGACTATTCAAGTCGCCTGGAACTCTCGGCGCCGACTTCGGCCCTAAAAGCCCGCCGCACCTGACCCGCTTGAAAGCCGGTCTCACGCCACCGGCGGGCCGGCGGGACGCGCGCCCACGGCCAGCGGCGGGCAGGCAGTGGGCGGCCTACTCGCCGAGGGCGGCCCGCAAGGCGGCGGCGATGGCCTGGCTGTGGCGCTCGACCTCGGCCGCCGAGGCGGCCTCGACCATGACGCGCGCCAGCTTTTCGGTGCCGGAGTAACGCACCAGCACGCGGCCCTGGGCGCCGAAGTACCGTTCGGCGTCGGCAATGGCGCTTTGCACGGTGGGCAACTCCGCCAGGGGCGTTTTCTGCCGCACGGGAACATTCACCAGCTTTTGCGGAAAGGCCTGAAAGGGCGCGGCCAACTCGGCCAAGGTGGCGTGCTCGCGGGCCATCACCTCCAGCACGCGCAGCGCGGTGAGCAGCCCGTCCCCGGTGGTGGCGTCTTGGCGGAAGATCACATGGCCCGAAGGCTCACCGCCCAACAATGCGCCATTGGCCAGCATGGCCTCCAGCACATACTTATCTCCGACCGGGGCGCGATCCAGAGCGATGCCCAGAGGGCGCAATACCAACTCCAGGCCCAGGTTGGACATGACCGTACCGACCACGCGCGGCGGGTGCAACCGGGATTGCGCCTGCAAAAAGCGCGCGGCGATGAACAGCATCCGGTCGCCGTCCACAATGCGGCCCTGGGCGTCCGCCATGATGACCCGGTCGGCGTCGCCATCCAGTGCCAGGCCGGCCTCGGCGCCGCAGGCCAGCACCTGCGCCGCCATGGCTTCCGGGAACAGCGCCCCGCAGTGGTCGTTGATGTTACGGCCGTTGGGCTGGTCGGCAATGAGCGCCGGGGTTACGCCCACGCGGCGCAGCACCTCCGCGGCGATGCCGGAGGCGGCGCCGTAGCCGCAGTCCACCAGCACGCGGCGGCGCGACAGATCGGCGCCGTCGAGACGGCCGGCGAGGAAGGCCACATAGCGCTCGTGCAGGCCGGCGGCGGCGGGCAGCGGCAGGCGGCGGGGGCGGACACCGGTGGCCAGATAGCGGCCCAGACGGTCCTCGATCTCCGCTTCCTCTGCGTCCGGCAGCTTGTAGCCGGAATGCCCGAAGATCTTGATGCCGTTGTCGCGGTAGGGATTGTGCGAGGCCGAGATCATCACCCCAGCGGTGAACTCCCCGACGCGGGTCAGATAGGCGATCGCCGGGGTGGTGATGACCCCAGCCGAGACGGCGTGGATGCCGCGGTCGGCCGCGCCCGCGGCCAGCATCTCGGCGATCCAGGGGCTGCTCTCTCGCGTATCCAGGCCGAGGACGATCGCGCCGCCGCCGCGCGAGGCCAGCTCGTCCCCCAGCGCCAGGCCCACAGCGTAGACGGTGGCGGGATCCAGCGGCGGCTCCCCGGCCACACCTCGAATGCCGTCGGTGCCGAAATAGGCCTTGGAGGACACGAAACTCAATTGTACGGGAGCGCTTATTCGTAGGCGAGGGCGGCGATGGGATCCTCCGCGGCGGCGTGGGCGGCGGGGTAGAGAGCCCCGACCAGCGCCCCCACGATCGCGATCAGCGCCGCCCAGCCCACCCAGGCCGCTTGCAGCAGGATGGGTAGGGTGGGATTGGCGGCGACGAGCGAGGCGCGGGTAATGGCCGCGGCGGCGATGCCCAAACCAATGCCCACCACGGCCAGCGCCCCGGTCTCCTGCAGGATGGCGCGAACGATGTAGAAACGGGAGGCACCCAGCGACTTCAGGATGCCGATCTCGCGGGTGCGCTCCAAGATCGTGGTGTACATGCTCAGGAAGATCACCAGGAAGCCGATGGTGGCGCCGACGGAAATGACCACGGCGCGGAAGAGGCCGAGAAAGGGGATCTTGCTGGCGGTGAACAAGGTCAGGTATTGCTGCATCGGCTCGACGTTGTAGCCCGGGAGCAGGCGGCGCAGTTGGGCCACGACCGGCGTCACCTCGGCCCCGGGGCGGAGTTTGGCGTAGACGACCGCCGCCTTGGCGGGGGCGCCGATGAGCTGATCCAGCACGCCGCGAGCCATGAAGATGCGCGAGCCTTTGCCGTGCAGGAAGATGCCCGCCACGCGGAAGGAATGCCCCAGCAGCTGGACGCGGTCGCCGACGCGCAGATGATTCGAGTCGGCGAACAGGTCATCCACGATCACGGTGCGCCGACCGAGGTTCGGGCCGCCGGCTAGAAAATGGAAACCGCCGCTGACGGCGTCGAAGCTGGTCAGGTTCACGCCCCCGACCGCCGTCAGCCCCTTGCCCACCTGCATGGCCATCGCCGTCGCCGCCGCCACTCCCGGCTGGCGGGCGATGAGCGGGGCCAGTTGCACCGGCAGCGTATTGCCGCTCATGTCCAAAAAATTCGAGCTGGCCGCCGAGCGCACGACGATATCGGCGCCGAGGCCCTGCAGGCGGTTGTGCGCGTCCTGGACCATGCCGTTGGTCAGCCCGACCAGCAGCAGGATCAGCGCCACCTCGATGGCCACGGCAATGACGCCGATCGCGCTGCGCAGCGGCCGACGGCGCAGGTTAGCGAAGATCATGCGCTGCATGGCAGCGATCCCCGCACGGGCTAGCGGCGGCCCCCCGGGCCCGCCGCGCCGGCGCTCATCGTGTTGGCGCTGAGATGAACGATATGGCTGCCGGGGGGCGGACGCAGCGTGAACTGCGAGGCCCGCAGCGGCTGGTTCAGGGTCACATGCTGCATCAGCATGCGAATCGAGTACTCATCTTGGGGACGGCGGATCACGATCTGCGATGGGAACGGAATGCCCTGCACGGGGACGAACTCGCCGAATTGCACCACTGTGGCCACGGCGCCGCTGGGTTCATAGATGACTTCCTCGCGGGGCTCCAGGTCATAGCGGCTGAAGACGACTTTGCGCACCAGCCGGTCCACGCTGTTCGCGCCCGGTGCCAGCACCAAGAGCGTGTATTGCGCGCGCAATTCGGACTGATCGTTCATGGCCGCCACCTGCTGGCCGGGCAAAATGGGATTGATGAGCAGGGCGTCGAGAATGACCTGCGGCCGCAGCTTCTCCAGCGGGTTTTTGACGTGCTTCGGGATGACGTTGTTGTGGCCCAGGAAGAACTCATTCTTGGGCGGAATCGAGAGCTGGAACGTCTGCCCGTTCGACACCATATCAAACACAGTGCCGAAGATCGAGAACTGCCCTAACAGCCGGATATCCGCCGGCTTACGGACCAGCAGATACGCCACGATGTCCTTGTATTCGATGACCGAGCCGGAGCGCGGGCCGCCGGTGCTGGCGACCAGCAGCAGCTTGGCGTCGAGCGTCTGGATGCGATTGGCGAGGTCGTTCACGCGCTGCACCAACTGCGACAGAGTGGCGGACTTGAGGGGGATTTGGGGCAGGCGGGCGACGCGATGCCGGCTCCAAAATACGCCGCAGCCGCCGAGGGCCAAGACAGCGGCGAACAACGGTGCAAGCCACAATGCGCGAATTGGACGACTGAGCGACAAGAACGGCGCGGCCGGAGAGCGGTGGAACCTCCGCGAAGGGGCCCAAAGCTTGTATTTTACCGGAACTCTCCAGCCCAGCGGGCCGACGGCCGGCGGGATGCGCGGCGACCGACCGCCCAGGGGCGGGGGAAACCTCCGTGTTATGATGCAAACCGGTTCAACTTGGGTCCGCCGGCCTACCGGCGGGAATGCCGGGCGGGAGTCCGGAGGAGGAATTGCGTATGAAGAAACTGGTGGCCCTAGCGGCGTTGCTGGCCAGCCTCAGCCTGGTGGCAGTGGCGGCCAATGTCACGTTGCGGGGCAAGGTTGGGGACAGCATGTGCGGCGCGAAAAACACGAGTGTGGCCTGCGTGAACAAGTGCTTCAAAATGGGCGACGCGCCGGTGTTGGTTTCGCACGGGCATGTTTACGCGATCAGCAACCCGAAGGTCCTGGAGAATCTGGGCGGCCGGGACGTCGTGGTGCGGGGTAATTTGCACCATGGGGTGCTCACCGTGGCCCATGTCCACGTACTGCACCATCATGCCAGTGCCGGCGGCCGATAGCTGAGCGGACGCGCGAAACTGGACGGGGCGGGGGCGCCGGTCGGCGCCGCCGCCCCGTTCGCTTTCCGGGACGGTTAGAGCGGGCGTTCAGGACCCCGGCCCACGCACTAGGATTCGGAGCTTTCGCCCTCGGCGTCTTCCTTGCCGCCCTGGGCTTCCATTTCCTCGGCGGCCTTTTTGGTGGCGGTGACTTTCTTCTCCAGGCGCTCGGCGCGCTTTTGCTTTTTGGCGGCCTGAGTCTTTTCGCTGCCTAGGTATTCGATATAGGCCATGGGCGCGTTATCGCCCTGGCGGAAGCCGGTCTTGATGATGCGGGTATAGCCGCCGTGGCGGTCGCCAAACCGGGGCGCCAACTGATCGAACAGCTTCTGCACCGCGGCCGGATCCTGAAGGTATCCCGCCGCCTGGCGGCGGGCATGCAGCGTGCCATTCTTGCCCAGGGTGATCATGCGGTCGGCCCAGGGGCGGACGGCCTTGGCCTTGGCCACCGTGGTCTGGAGGCGCTCCTCATTGACCAACGAGGTGACCAGGTTGCGCAGCAGCGCGCGGCGATGCGCGGTGTTGCGGCC
>JBOGKW010000098.1:0-12564 GCA_050746205.1 Terriglobales bacterium
TGGGACAGATGTTCTATGTCTATTACGCCAAGGAAGGTGTCACGGACCCGCAGCAGCGGCCGCTGTTCTTCATCTTCAACGGCGGGCCGGGCTCGGCCAGCATTTGGCTGCACATCGGCGGGCTGGGGCCCGTGAAGGTGGCGCTTGAGCCGAGCGGCCTAGCCCCGGCGCCCCCCTATCACTGGGAGACGAACCCGGACACCTTGCTAGACCAGGCGGATCTGGTGTTTATTGACCCCATTGGCACCGGCTTCAGCCGGGCGATGAAGCCCAACTGGGGGCCGAAGTTTTGGGGCGTGAGCCAGGACAACGCCTCGGTGGCAGAGTTTATCCGCCTGTTCCTGGTTCGCTACAACCGCTGGGAATCGCCCAAGTTCGTGCTGGGCGAGAGCTACGGGACGACCCGTGCGGCGGACCTGTCCGGCTATCTGACGCGCCAGGGCATCGCCTTGAACGGCGTGGCGCTGCTTTCGACCATCATTGACACCGACTCGCGCGGCGGCGATCTGCATTACGTCGCCTATTTGCCGACCATGGCGATGACCGCCTGGTATCACCACAAGCTGTCGCCGGCGCTGGAGCGGCTGACGCCGCAAGCCATGGCCCACAAGGCGGAACAGTTCGCCTCGACCACCTATCTGCACGCCCTGTACATGGGCCAGCGCCTGCCGGAGGCGCAGCGGCAGGCGGTGATCGCACAGATGTCCCAGTTGATGGGCCTGTCGCCGCAGTTCATCGCCGACAACAACATGCGCGTCTCCTTGTGGCGGTTCAGCACGGAGTTGCTGCGCTCGCAGCATCTGATGACCGGACGGCTGGACAGCCGCTTCACCGCCTATGAGATGGATGCCGGCTCGAACCAAACGGCATTTGACGCCAGCGACGCCAACATCACGCTGGCCTTCCCGCCGGCGTTCATGGATTACCTCGCAACACAGCTCAAATACAAGACCGACCGCGTGTTTTACGTGCTGGGCGGCGGCATCGGCCCGTGGCCGGGCAGCTACAACGTGGCGCCCTCGCTGGAGCAAGCCTTCGCCCGCAACCCGCACATGCATTTGTTCGTGGGCATGGGCTACTACGACTTCGCCACGGTTTACTACGCGGTGGAGTGGACGCTGGCGCATATGCGGGTCTCGCCCCAGGTGCGGGCGCACAACATTACGACCGATCATTTCTTGACCGGACATATGCTGTACATTGACGCCAAGGCGAGCGCCCAATTGCACGGCGATCTGGTCAAATTTATCGCCGCCTCCGACCCGAGGCAATAGGGTCTGCCGGTGGGCAGCCCAGGCTGGCGGCGCCGCGGCCCGAGCGCCGGGCTCGGCGCCCGCAGCGGCTAGACCAACTCCGGCACGGTGAACGGGGCGCGGTAGTGGCCGCGCAGCAGTTGATTGGCCTGATCGTCGCCACGGACCTGGCCGGCAGCCGCATCGTAGTGCAGCGTGCGCCCGGTCAGGTAGGAGGCGTTGGCGAGGTGGACCAGCAGCACCGAACGGTAGCCTTCTTCGATCGGGGCATGGAGGTCCTCGGCGCGGCGGGTGCGCACGCAAGCAATGAAGTTTTCAAAATGCAGCCGTTCGTTGCCACCGTGGGCGCCCGGGCCGGGGTCCTGGCCGGGCCCCAGGAATGCGCGGTAGGCAGTGTCGCCGTCCACCACCAGATAGCCCTTGGAGCCGTAGAAGATCTCGCCGATGGTGCTGGGACCGGAGACGGGGCCCTGGAAGCTAGAGTGCATCGGCGTGTTCGCCCAGGTCCAATGCTTGGGCGGCCGCGCCACCTCGCCGGGCAGCGGCTGGGCACGGTAGCGGCCCGTGCCGATGCCGGCCTCATGGTTGGTGATCCAGCCGCGGACCTCGAATTCCAACAGCCGACGGCCGGCGGGTGTGTCGAATTGAAAGGCGCAGTTCAGCAGGTTGGGGGTTTGCTGGTCGTCGTCAAACAGCACCTTGGCGCCGGTGGCGCTGACCTGGCTGGGGTAGGCGACGTCCAAGCCCCAGCGGGCGACATCCAACTGGTGGATGCCCTGGTTGCCGAGGTCCCCGTTTCCGTAATCCCAGAACCAGTGCCAGTTGTAGAGAAAGCGGTTGGCGGTGAAGGCGTGCCGCGGCGCCGGCCCGGTCCACAGATCATAGTCGAGGCCGGGAGGCACGGGCGCGGGCGGCGTGTGACCAATGGTAGGCCGCCACTTGTAGCACAATCCGCGCGCCAGATAGGTGTCCCCGATTCGCCCGGCGCGGAGTTCGCGGATGGCGGCCCGCACCGCGGGCATGGAGCGGCTCTGGGTGCCGTGCTGGCAAATGCGCTGGTATTTGTTTACCGCCGCCACCAGTTGGCGCCCCTCCCAGGCGTAATGGCACATGGGCTTTTCGACATACACGTCCTTGCCCGCCTGGCAGGCCCAAATGCCCAGCAGCGAGTGCCAATGATTGGGCGTGGCGATAGACACGGCGTCCAAGGAGCGATCCTCGAGCATGCGGCGGGGATCGTTGTACAGCTTGGGCCGGGGCAGGCCCAGGACGGCCATCTGCGCCGCCCGGCGGCGCAGAATGCGGGCGTCCACGTCGCAGATCGCCGCCACCTCGGCGCCGGCAATGCCGGCGTAATTGCGGATGTGATCCCAGCCGCGGTCGTGGACGCCACAGACACAGACTCGCACGCGGTCATTGGCGCCCAGCACGCGGCCGGGCGCGGCCAGGGCCAGCGCGCCCGCCGCGCCGCCGGCCTTCAGAAAGTCCCGCCGCGGGACGGACGTGGGTGAGGAAAGCAACGCGGTCATGGGCCGGATTGTAAGCCCGCAGCTAATTTCCGGCAAGACACAAGGACCGGTATTTTGCTAGACTCGCCGCCATATGCACCGTCGCGACTTTCTTCGTACCTCCCTGGGCGCCGGCCTAGGCGCCGCTTGGGTCGGGAGCGCGGGGGCGCTGGCTCTGCCCGCCGGAGGCTTTGACTACCCCTGGAAGCTGGGCCTGATCACCGACGAGGCCAGCCCGGATTTGGCGCGGGTGCTGGCGCATTTTGTCCCCCGCTACCACCTACATTGGGTGGAACTGCGCGATCTGCGGTTTGGGCGGCGGATCGTGTATTTTGGCGAGCGCGGGACGCCGGCGGAGGTACGCCAGGTCCAGCGCCAGTTGCGGGCCGCCGGCGTGCGCCTCTCGGTGCTGGACACCGGCATCTACAAGGTCTGGCTGCCGGGCACCTCCGGCCCCGAGAACCGCGCCGACCTGAACCCCTCATATGACTCCATGGCCCAGCAACTCGAGATCCTCAAGCACGCCTGCGGCGTGGCCCGGGAACTCGGCACGCGCAAGGTCCGCATTTTCACCTTCCGCCGCGTGCGGCATCCGGAACGCGTGTTCGACCGCGTAGTGGAGCACCTGCACCGCGCCCTGGAGGTGGCGCGGCGCGAGGACGTGGAGCTGCTGGTGGAAAACGAGTACGACTGCAACATGGCCACCGGCGGCGAAACCGCGCGCCTGCTGCGGGCCATCCCCGATCCGCGGCTGAAGCACAACTGGGATCCCGGCAACTGCTTCGCCTCCGGCGAGGAGCCCTATCCCCGCGCTTGGAACCAGCTCGACCATTCCCGCATCGCGCACATGCACCTGAAGGACGCGGCGCGCGACCGCGCCGGCCATTACCGCTGGCTGCCGGTGGGCGGCGGGCGGATTGATTACCTTGGCCAGTTCCGCGCGCTGAAGGCCATGGGCTACCAGGGCACGATGTCGCTGGAAACTCACTATCGCAACGCGCAAAACGACCCCTGGACCTCCAGCATTGAGTCCATGAACGGCATTCAGCGCCTGCTGCGCTCCATTTGAGCCGGGGCCAAACCGCCCGCCGGGCGGCCGCCGAGATAAAATCAGAAGAAGCCGAGCTGCTGGAGCCGGAAGCGGTTATGCCCATTCGCGATGCGCTGCTACCCGAATTTGACGGCGAGATGGCCAGGACCCGGCGCGTGCTGGAGCGCGCGCCGGAAGCCAAGTTCTCTTGGCAGCCCCATGCCAAATCCATGACCCTGGGCCGGCTGGCCACGCATGTGGCGGAGCTGGTGGGCTTCGGCGCACTGATCCTGCGCACACCCGAGATGGACTTCTCCGCCCGCGACTACAAGCCCCGCGTCGCCGGCAGCCAGAAGGAACTACTGGAACTCTTTGATACCTCCGTGCGGCAGACGCACACGGCGCTGGCGGCGGCGTCGGATGAGGCCTTGGCCCAGACCTGGACGCTGCGCGACGGGGATCGGGTCTTCTTGCAGATGCCCCGGGCCGCGGCATTGCGGGCGACGAGCTTGAGCCACGTGATCCACCATCGCGGCCAGCTGACCGTGTACTTGCGGCTGAACGACGTTCCCGTGCCCGGCGTTTACGGCCCCAGCGCCGACGAGCCGCTGTAAGCGGTTCAGCCGCCCTATTCTGCACGCTCCCGCTGGTCCCGCCCCAAAGCGCGCTGCTCCACCCCAGCACGCAGCGGAGCATGCTGGGGTGGGACGGCCGGCAACGGACGCCCGCCGGCGCTCCGGGCTCTCCAAGTTGCCGCGATGCGAAGGTGGTGCTCGATCCCTGGGCGCCGAAGGCGGCGTAGCGGCGAGCGGATTCGCTTCACTGCCCGGCGGCGCGGAGCCGGGCCCAGGCCGCCTCCAGCGCTTGCAATTCGCTTTGGTATTGCCGCGCCGCCGCTTGCATCGCCTCGGTCGGGGCGGCATCGGCGCTCTCCACGTCCTCTAGGAACGGCTCCAACTCTCGGTTGAGCGCAGCGAAGCCGGGGTGGCCACGCGTGCCCTGGTCCAGCTTCCGTGCGGCTTTCTTCTGCGCCGCGCCGCCACCGGGTGCGTTCGCCCAAGCCTGAACGGCGAGATGGTCGCTATAGCTGGCGGCCATGGCCGCGGTGACGCGTTGCGCCAGCGCCAACTGCGCGGCGAATGCCGCCGCCGACGTCTCCTCCCGCGGGTCACGGCGCACCACCAGGGGCTGCGTATAGGTTTGGCCGTTGGCGGTCAACTGCACCCGATACGTGCCGGGCACAACCTGCGGGCCGAGCGGCTCGGCTGGAGTCTCATGCTCAATCGCCGAGATGGGGTAATTGTGCGCCAGCGAGGGCGGCGCTGGGTAACGGAGATCCCAGGCGAAGCGGTTGAGGCCGACGGCCGTGGGCAACGGCTGGGGATTGGCCATCCAATAATCCGGGACGACGGGCGATGCGATGGGTCGAATGACCTTCGCCGGCAGCGGGCTGCTGGTGAACCGCCGCACCAGTTGGCCGGAGGCATCGTAGATGGCCAGCGCGATCGGGCCGGCGGGCGGGGCCGATAGCGAGTAGTCGAGAATGGCGCCGCTGGGCGGGTTGGTTCCGGCGGGAATTTCCGGCGGCAGCGGCGTATCGTAGTTGGCATCGCGGAGCAGGCGAAAGGCCGGCCGCGGCGCGAACAGATGCGCTGGGGCCGCGGCGATCTGGGCGGTGAGCTGGCGCAAGGGACTCAAGTCGTCCAGAATCCAGAACGCGCGGCCGTAGGTGGCGGCCACCAAATCCCCATCGCGGATGGCTAGATCGCGGACCGACACGGTGGGCAGGTTCAACTGCAGCGATTGCCACTGGCCGCCGTCATTGAAGGAAACATAGACGCCGGTCTCGGTGCCGGCATAGAGAAGGCCGGCGCGGCGCGGATCGGCGCGGACCACGCGCACGATGGCGCCGTCGGGAATGCCGGTCGTAATCAATTGCCAGCTCTGGCCGAAATCCCGGGTGCGGTAGATGTACGGGCGATAGTCGCCAAATTCATGGCGGTCGAGAACGGCGTACGCGGCGGCGGGATCCCGCGGCGAGGCCGCGATCATGCTGATGGCGTCGTAGGGTCCCAGGCCCGGCGGGCTAGCCACCGTCCAGCCCTTGCCTCCATCGCGCGAGACTTGCACCACGCCATCGTTGGTGCCCACCCACACGACGTTCGCGGCCGCCGGCGACGGCGCAATGGCCGAGATGGCGCCCCATTGCCGCTCCACGCCGCCGAAGTAAGACCGGCGCGGAGGCAGGTTCGGGCGGCGGGCAAGGTCCGGCCCCAGCCGGCGCCAGTGCCGGCCGCCGTCGGTGGTCGCCAGCAGATATTGCGTCCCGAGGTACAGGACATTGCCGTTCTGCGGAGAAAAGACGAACGGCGGCGAACTGACGTAACGGTACGGCCCGCCGGGTCCCATGTGCGGCGAGACGTCCAAGATCTGCCAAATGCCGCGGGTCATGCGGTCCAGTTGCGGGCCGGCGCCGCTGGCGAAGATCCATTGCGGATGGGCGGGATCGGGGACGATGTAGCCGAACTCATAGGCGCCCATCGAGGGCCGCCAGTCGAGGAAGTTGATGTCGCCAAACGCCCCGCGGCTGCGCACCTCGACCGAGCCGCTGTCCTGCTGTGTGCCGTAGATGCGAAACGGGAACCGCCCATCGGTCGAGAGGTGATAGAACTGGCCGGTGGGCTGGTTGTACCAGGTGCTCCAACTGCGGCCGCCGTCGAAGCTGACCGAGGCGCCCTGGTCGCTGCCCAGGATCATGCCGCTGCTCACGCAGCCCGGCCCCGAAGCGAGGGGAACGCACGGGCTGCTGGGGTCAATCCACAACTGGTGGTAGTCATCGCCGCCCGGGGCGCCTTTGTAGGCGGCGAAGGTCTGGCCGCCGTCCACGGAGCGATACAGCGAGGTCTGGGCGACAAAGACAATGTCACGGTTCTGCGGGTCCATCCAGACGTGGCTGAAGTAGCTGCTGCCCACGATGCGGGGATCTTGGGTGATGCGGCGCCAACTCTGACCGCCGTCGTCGGAGCGGTATAGCCCGGCCGCCCGGCCGCGACCGGCGCCGCCCACGATGGCGAACACCCGGCCGTCATCGGCCGCCAGCCCGATGCGGCCCATCGGCGTGGTGGGCAGGCCGGAGCCCGTGAGCTGGGTCCAGGTTTGGCCGTCGTCGGTGGATTTGTAGATGGCGCCGCCGGCGGCGCCGAAGTGGAATGGCGCTGGCGGCGGCGCGACGTAATGCCGCCACAGGGCGGCGTAGACCACGCCCGGGCGGGCCGCGTCGAAGGCCAGGTCAATGGCGCCGGTAACATCGTCTTTGTAGAGTGTTTTTTGCCAGGTCCGCCCGCCGTCGCGCGTGACGTAGACGCCGCGATGGGCATTTTTCCGGTAGGTCTGGCCCAGCGCCGCCACCAACACCACGTCAGGGTTCTTAGGATCCACCAAGATGGCGCCGATGTGCCGGGTCTGCCCGAGGCCGATATATCGCCATGTCCGACCGCCGTCGTCGGAGCGGTAGACGCCGTGGCCGTCGTTCAGCGCGCCGCCCACATCGCTGACGTTTCCGGTGCCCACGTACAGGATGCGGGCATTGGAGGGGGCGACGGCGATGGCGCCGATCGAGGCGACGGGTTCCGCGTCAAAGATTGGCTTCCAGACCGTGCCGCCGTCCACCGTCTTCCAGACCCCGCCGCCGGCCGAGCCCATGTAAAAAATGCCCGGCCGCCCGGCCACGCCCGCCACCGCCGAGACCCGGCCGCCTCGGAACGGGCCCACCTGCCGCCAGCGCAGGCCCGCCAGCAGGGCGGCATTGAATTGCTGCCCCCACGCCGGCGCCATCGCCACGGCCAACACCGCAAACGCCAGCCACGCCGTCCGGCCGCAGATCGCCCGCACCGCCGCCTTCGCCATCCGTCGCCTCCCAAGAACCACCGATCATATCAGCCCGCGGGCCCGCGGCATCGCGCCCCCGGGAACCGGCAAGGTCGGCGGCCCAGCCGCCCTATGCTGGACGCTCCCGCTGGTCGCTGCGGCTGGGCTTCGACGGCCGGCAGGACGCCCGCTCGCGCTCAGGGCGTCTCCAAGTTGCCGCGATAAGATCGCAAATGCGCCTTGGAGGCGCGCGCCATGCCCCCGCCCAACCGCGCTGCACGCTGGTTCGAGCACCCCCTGCGCACCGCCGTGGCGGCCGTGGTGTCGCTGGTGGTGGCGCGGCAATTCCGGCTGCCGGAAGCTTACTGGGCGCCGCTCACGACGCTGGTCGTCACCCAATCCTCGGTACGCGCGGCGCTCGGCTCCTCCGGCCAGCGGCTGGCGGGCACCGCGCTGGGAGCGGTTGTGGGCGCGCTGATCGCGGCGTTCTGGTCGGCCAGCTTGTGGTCGCTGGCGGCGGGGATCTTCGCACTGGGCGTCCTCAGCTTCGTCCTCAAGCTGGGCAATAACGCCTACCGCTTCGCTGGCATCACGCTGATCATCGTGCTCATCATCCCCCAGCCCCACGCACCCTGGATCCTGGCCTGGCGGAGATTTCTGGAAGTGGCGATCGGCATCGCCGTCGCCCTGGGCTTGACCGCAATTTGGCCCGAAGGCGCGGCGGGAAACTGAGCGGGGCGCGGTAGCCGCGCACGCGCAGCGACCGCCGCCGGCGCGGCCCAGCCGCGGGCGGCGTGAGGCCGGGACGGCGGCCCCACGGGACCCCGCTAAAAGCCGCAGGACGGATCGCTGAGCGCGACCGGCGCCAGGTTCAACTGCGGCAGATGATTGTTCGCCAGCACGGTGTTAAAGCTCGCCAACTGCTGCGTCTGCATCACCTTCCAGGCGGCCACGGTGCGGTTATATTGCCGGCAGTCGTTCTCCGCCGTCGCCACCTGTGTCGGCGTGGGCGGCATGTCCAGGCCCACCTGCATCATGCTGACCAGCGTGTTGTAGTTGTTGTTCAGCGCGACGAAGGATTGCAGCGCGTTGGGTTTCCGCGGGCGGCGGCTCAGGAAGAACGCCAAGATCCCGCCCGCCGGCTTCCTGCCGCCGATCTGCGTCAGGCCGGCTTCCAGTTTTTTCCCCTGGGCGGCGACATCGGCGGGAGGCTTGTTCTTCAGCAGGGACGCCAGCTGGGTCTTGACCGCGTTCACTTCGTCGTAGCCCGCATAGGCCTGCTGCATGCCGTAGTATGCCAGCATCGTCACCCGGTTCTGGGCGCGGAGCGCGGCCATCAGATCCGGGCTTTGCCCGACCCGCGGGTCGTTTCTGACGGTGACGTGGCGCGTGTACACCTGGCCGTCCACCGTGAGCTTGAGGGTGTACACCCCCGGGATCACCTGCGGCCCGTGGGGGCCCGGCGTCACGCTGTGCGCCACCATGTTCATCTGGTTTTCCAGATCGTGCTGGAAGGCGGGCGGATCATTGTACTCAAGGTTCCAGTTGATGCGGTTCTCCCCGGCCTGGGTGGGCAGCGCGCGGGACTGGGGCGAGGCCAGCCAATAGCGCGGGTAGGCCTGGCCCTCGATCGGCGGCGGCGGCGTGCTGGTGATGGTCCGCACCAGACGGCCCTGGGCGTCGAAGATCTGGAGCTGAATCGGCGCGTCGGGCTTCTGGGCGAGGTAGTAGTCCACGATGACGCCGTAGGGCGGATTGGGCGCGTGGGGCACCTCGACCGAAAACGGCTGGTCCCAGTTGTCGTTGATGCGGGCGCGAATCGCCTCCTCCGGCGGGAACAGATAGGCCGGCGAGGATGCGATGGCTTGGGCGTGGACGGCGATCTGCCGCAGCGGCGTGAGGTCATCCAGCACCCAGAAGCCGCGGCCGTAGGTGCAGATCACCAGATCGTTCTGCTGGTACTGGGTATGGACGACCAGGTCGCGGATCGAGGTGCTCGGCAGGTTCTGGCGCAGCGACTGCCAGTGATCGCCGTTGTCGAAGCTGACGTAGACGGTCGTCTCCGTGCCGACAAAGAGCAGCCCCGGCTGTTTCGGGTCGGCGCGCAGCACGTTCACCCAGCTGCCCGTGCGCTGGTCGCGGGGCAGGCCGGCGGTGATGCTAACCCAGGTCTGGCCGCCGTCGGTAGTGCGCCAGATGAGCGGCACGTCGGTGTCTTGCTTGCTCGGCGAGCCGCCGCCGAAGAAGCTGCGCTGGCCCCCGACCCGGCCGATCACGTATGCCGTGCCGGCCACATCGCCGGCAATGATGTCCTGAAATTGCGTGTGGGCCGCCGCGCCGGTGATGTTGCTGACGTTGGTCCAGTGCTTCCCGCCGTCCACGGTGTTGTAGATCTGGCCGTTGCTGCTCACCGTCCAAAACACCCCCGGCGTGGCCGGAGAGATGGAGAAGCCGTTGAGCACCGGGCCGGAGGGGCCGAAGAAGGGGTTGCCGGAGTGAGCTTTCTTTTTCGACGGCGGCAATGGCGTGCCGCACGGAACCTGCGGCTTGTCCTTGGCCGTGGTTAGGTCGGGGCTAAAGATCTGCCAGGAATAGCCGCCGTTGTGGGTGACCATCAGGCACTGATAGCCGACGTACAGCGCGTGGGGATCGAAGGGGTCAAATTCCTTCGCCATGTCCCGGCTGGCGCGGTATTTCTTGCTGTTGACGCCAAACCGGGGCGATACGTTCTCCCACTGGCCAGTGTGCATGTTGATTTTGACCAGCTCGCTCCCGCCGCCGCCGCCGGGCCCATAGCCAACGCCGTAAATAATCTGCGGGTGCAGCGGGTCGGTCGTAAGCACGCCGAATTCGGAGGAGGGCACCGGGTTCCAGTCCATGACGTTGACCTGGCCAAAGTTGCCCCGGTTCTTGATCATCACCGCCCCGGTATCCTGCTGCGATCCCACGATCCAGAAGGGATACTGGTGCGTGGTCGCCACCTTGTAGATCTGCGCGACGTTCTCGGTGTACCACAGGCTCCACGTGCGGCCGCCATCCAGCGTGACGCTGGCCCCCTGGTCAGTGCCGACCACCATGCGTCGAGGATTGGTGGGGTCAATCCACATCTTGTGGTAATCCTCTCCGCCCGGCGCGCCCTTGAACGCATGGAAGGTCACGCCGCCATCGGTGGAGCGGTACATGGCCGTGCTCACCGTGTACAGCACGTCCGGGTTCTGCGGGTCCACGAAGACGCCGCTGCTATAGCCGCCCTGCCCGTTTTGGATGCGCGTGTCCTTGCCCGCCATGTGTTGCCAGTGCACCCCACCATCATCGGAGCGGAACAGGCCGGAGCCGTGCTCGATGGCGTTGCCGACGATGTAGATCCGGCGGCCATGCTCGGCGACCGCGACGGCGATGCGGCCGGGGAAGGGCGGAATCTTCACCTCTTTCCAGGTCCGGCCTTCGTTGGTGGATTTGAACAGCAGCGTCGGCTTGGCCGGGTGCTTCGGCTTCGGCAGATGCAACAGCGCGGCAAACGGATTCTCCGTGCCCTGCGTGTCCGCCAGCATGACCTTGGGATCGTCGTATTCGTACTCGACCTCGCGCGTACCGGTGTAGCCGGCGGGCTTGAGGACGTTCTTCCACGTCTGGCCGCCGTCGGTGGAGCGCCAGATGCCGCCGCCATGGCGGTGGGCGTCGCCCAGGGCGGAAACGATAACCAGGTCTGGATTTTTGGGATCCACCAGGATGCGGTCAATCTTCACCGTGTCTTCCAGGCCGATGTGCTGCCAGGTCTTGCCGGCATCGGTGGACTTCCACATGCCGTTGCCGAGGCTGCCGAGGATGGGGTCGCCGGCGCCGGCGTAAACGATGTTGGCGTCGGAGGGCGCCACCGCCACCGCGCCGACGCTATCCACGCTCTTCACCTGGTCGAAGATGGGGAACCAGGTGACCCCGGCGCTGGTGGTCTTCCAGATGCCGCCCTGCGGCAGGCCGGCGTAGAACACGCCCGGCTGGCCGATGGCGCCACTGACCGCGGCGATGCGGCCGCCGTGAAACGGCCCCACGTTGCGCCACTTCAAGCCGGCATAAAGGTTCGGGTTGACCTGCGCGGCCGCGCCCAGCGTGAACGCCAGCATGCTGGTCAGCGCCAGCGCCCAATACACCACCGGAAGATTTCGTCTCATTTTTCTCGGTAAACCTCCGCGGTTCCGCGCCCGCACCGGAATCGCCATCCCAAATTTGGCCAGACCGATAAACATACCCCCGGGTCGGGGCGAATGCAATGGCGGCCGCCTCCGCCTAGGCGGGCCGCACCGCCGCCCGCGGCCGGCGCAGCAGCACGAACCCCAAGACGGCCATGACCAGCGCCAAAACGGCGGCGGCGGTATAGAGGCCGCCTAAGGCGAAGCCGCGGGCGGCGAGCGGGCCGACACCGAACGAGGCCACACCATAGCCGACCATGTAGACCGCGATCAGCTCGCCGGAGAGCATCTCCGCCAGCGCGGGAAACCGCTCCTCGGCGAAGGCGATGGTCAGCGGCAACAGCGCCGAGCAGCCCACGCCCGCCAAGGCGAACACCGCCATCGCGCTGGCGCCGCCGCGGACGCGGGGGATCAGCACGAAGGCGGCGAGCAACAGCAGCGGTAGCAGGGGATAGAGGCGGCGCGGCGGCAGCCAACGCGCCAGCACTGCGGTGCCCAGGCGGCCGGCGGTCACGCAGGCCCAGAACACCGCCAGCACCAGGCCGGCCGTCGCGGCGCTGAGGCCGCGTTGGTCATGCCAGTAGGGCACGGCCCAGTTGCCCAGCAGGGTTTCACAGATGCCATAGATGAGGGCCAGGGCGACAAACGCCCACAGGCTCAGGGGGGCGCTTGCGCGGCGTCCCGGCGCGCGCCGCGGCGGCGGGGCCAGCGCCAGGGGC
>JBOGKW010000099.1:0-12458 GCA_050746205.1 Terriglobales bacterium
AATCCCCGACGATGCAGCGCACCGCTTCCTCCTCGAACCGGATCCGCTCCGCTGCCACGCCGTTTTCCGCGCTTTGCTTGGGGATCAGGTAGCGGAAGGCGATGTGCAGCTTCTCCTCTTCGGTGTAGCCGCTCAGCTCGATCGTCTCCATGCGGTCGCGCAACGGCTCCGGAATGGTGTCCAGCATGTTTGCGGTGGTGATGAACAGCACCCGGGACAAGTCGAAGGGCACATCCAGGTAGTTGTCGCGGAAGCTGAAGTTCTGCTCCGGATCCAGGACCTCCAGCAGCGCGGAGGAGGGATCGCCGCGAAAATCGCGGCCGATCTTGTCCACCTCATCCAGCATGAACACCGGATCGTTGGTGCCGACGCGGCGCAGGCTCTGCATCACCTGCCCGGGCAGGGCGCCGATGTAGGTGCGGCGGTGGCCGCGAATCTCCGCCTCATCGTGCACGCCCCCCAGCGAAAGGCGGGCGAACTTGCGCCCCAAGGCGCGGGCAATCGAGCGCCCCAGCGAGGTCTTGCCCACCCCCGGCGGTCCGACGAAACACAGGATCGGACCCTTCATGTCCGGCTTCAGCCGCCGCACCGCCAAGTAGTCGAGGATGCGCTCCTTGACCTTCTCCAGATCGTAGTGGTCCTCATCGAGAATGGCCGCCGCCTTGCCCAGGTCAATGGCCTGCGCACTGCTCTGGCTCCAGGGCAGCGCGGCCAGCCACTCGATGTAGTTGCGCGTGATGGAATAGTCCGCCGCCGCCGGCGACATGCGGCTCAACCGTTGCAGCTCCTTCAAGGCCTCCTTCTGGACATCTTCCGGCATGCCGACGGCTTCAATCTTCTGGCGCAGATCCTCGATGTCGCGCTGGCTTTCGTCCCCCTCGCCCAGTTCTTTTTGAATCGCCTTCATCTGTTCGCGGAGATAGTACTCGCGCTGCGACTGCTGCACCTGGTCCTGCACCTCGGTCTGGATCTTGCTGCGCAGTTGCTGCACCTGCAGCTCCCGCGTCAAATGGCGGTTGACCATCTCCAGCCGAGCCCGGACCGAAGGGGTCTCCAGCAGTTCTTGCCGGTCCTTGGTGGCCAGCGAGGGCAACGAGGAGGCAATGAAGTCCGCCATGCGGCCGGGCTCCTCGATGCTCAGCACCAGCGCCTGCAGTTCGTCGGAGAGCGTGGGCGAGAGACTGACGACCTGCTGGAACAGCGCCACCACGTTGCGCTGCAACGCCTCGGCCTCGGTGCCCGCGGGCACCACCGCTTCCGGCACCGCCTCCACTTCCGCGCGCAGGTAAGGGTCCATCTGCTCCCAGTTGCGAACCTTGGCGCGGCTGATGCCCTCGGTAAAGATGAACAGGCTCTGGTTGGGCATGCGCACGATCTTGTGCACCATGGCCAGGGTCCCTACCTGATACATATCTGCTGGCTGCGGAGTGTCCACATGCGCGTCACGCTGGGCCACCACCCAAATCAGCTTGTCCTCGCCCAGGGAATTGATCAGGTTGATGGACGATTGCCGGCCGACCGTCAGGGGCAGGACGGCATGGGGAAACAGCACCGTGTCCCGCACGGGCAGCGCGGGAAAAGAAGCCGGAAGGTCCGGCAGGCGCGTCGTCGGGGAAGCCATAGGGTTGACCGATCAGACTACAAATTGACTATAGCATAATCATCAAATCTGCTAGACATGCGCTAATGTATGAGCCTTGCCCTACCGCGAGGAGGTCCTTTGCGAACAGCCGGATAGGAGCCGAGGACCTTCACCTCGTCGCTGACCGCTGCCAGGTCTTGCAACGCACGGCGCACGGCGGGCCGAGCCAGCGAGCCAAAGAAATCCAAATAGAAGCTGTACTCCCAGGGGCGGCCGGGGGTAGGGCGGGACTCGATGCGGCTGAGGTCAATGCCACGCACTGCGAAGACGCTAAGGGCACGGCAAAGAGCGCCGGGTTGGTTGCGGGTGGCGAAGACGACCGAGACCTTGTAGGCGCCCGCACGCGGGGCGGGGGTTGGGGGCAGGCCCCGGCGTTGGGCGGCGGCGGCCGGGAGCAGGCGCAGGAAGCGGGTGAAGTTGCGGGGATTATCCTCGATATTGGCCGCCAGAATGCGGGCGCCATAGGCCTTGGCGGCCGGTTCGCCGGCGATGGCAGCGGCATCGCGCAGTCCTTGCTCCAAGATGTATTGGACGCTGCCGGCGGTGTCATAGAACGGCACGGCCTCCCAGCGGGTATGGCGAGACAGGAAACGCCGGCACTGATCCAGGGCCACGGGGTGGGACAGAACGCGGCGGATGGCGCGGGCCGACACGCCGGGTGGCGCGATCAGCTGATGGCGGATGCGAAGGTTGGTTTCGGCGACGATGGTGACGGCTTCCCGCCGCAGCAGATCGTAGTTGGCGGCCACGGAGCCGGCCAAGGTGTTCTCGATTGGGATCACGGCCGTCTGCGCCGTGCCGCGGCGCAAGGCGGTGAAGACGTCGGCGAAGCTAGCGCAGCAGAGCAACTGGACCGCGGAGCGGCCCAGCACGCGGTGCACCGCCGCCTCGCTGAACGAGCCTTTCTCGCCCTGGATCGCCACGGTGATGGCGGGGCGGCGGGATGCCGGGGCCATAAGTCAGCACCAGCATATCGCGGCCTGCGGGGGAAGCCGCCGTTGGCCGCACCTCGGCACCCGGGCCGCGCGGGGAGGCGCCACAGACCGCTAGGGAGCGTGCCCCTGGCGGTAGGGGTGACGCAGCCAGCGGCGGGCAGCGCGGGCCGCGGGCGTGGCGGAATCCAGCGCAATGCAGCGGCGGTACTGGGCCACGGCGGCGCGGCGGCGGCCAGCCAGGTCTTCCAGTTCGCCGCCCGAGAGCGCGGCCTGTTGCCGCTCGGATGCGCTGGTGGCGGGCATTTGCTCCACTTGGAGGAACGCCTGCAGCGCTAGGCTACTTTGCCCAAGTTGGCGATGCACCCGCCCCAAGCTGAGCCAGATCTCGGCCCACGGCAAGCGAGCATAGCTGGGCGCGTCGTGATGGGGGGCGCGCAGCAGCCAGGTGTAGTCCCGCAGCGCTTGGCGCGGCCGCCCAGCCGCCTGATCGGCCCGCGCCAGTTCGAGGGCAAACAAGCCATTGCGCGGATACGCTCGGGACAGCCGGCGCAGCCAGGCGGCGGCACGGCGGTTCCATCCCTCGCGGCGATCCAGCACCGCCAGCAGAATCCGCGCCTCGATCCGCTCCGGAGCGGCGCTGGCGGCGATGCGTTGCAGGCGGGCCAGGCCCTGACGGCGGCTGCCAGTCAACCCTTCCAGACGCGCCAGCCAGCGCACCGTCCAGGGCAGGCTGCCGGCGACGTAATCGTGCACGCCCACGATCAACTGCGGCGGGGCCCAATCGGGCCGCTCGCGCGCGGACCGGCGGGCGTACCGATCGGCCCGCACGGTGTCACGCCAAGCTGCCAGGTAGGCGCGGCGCAGAGCGAACTCGTAGGTGGCCCGCAGACCCAAGGCGGCAGCAAGGGCGTAGTTGGCGGCGGATTCGCGGGGATGTTGCGCTAATTCACGCCGGGCTAGGGCCCGAGCCCGACTATCGGCAGCGACGAAGGCCTGGCAGGCGCGGGGATTCAGCCGCCGCAGGCGCACGTGCAGGAAGGCATTGCTTGGGCCATAGAGTTCGGCCGCGAGGGCGCCGACGCGGTACATTTCCTGGTACAGCCGAGCCTGGGCCAAATGGTTCCAGGCAGCGGGGTTTTGCGGCTCCAGGCGGATGAGGCGGCGGAAATCGGCCAGTGCCGCAGCGTAGTCGAGACTGTAAAACGCCCGATAGCCGGCCTGCTCAAGGCGGGAATAGGCCGCCTCCGCCGGGGGTCGGTGGGCTGGGATCAGGCCGATAGCGGCGATCAGCGTCCATATCCCAACGGCCAATCCCCGCATCGCGCTCTCCGGTCCCGCCCCTTCCAGGCCACCGGTTGGACGCCACCGCCTCGCGCCCGTTTGGCCGCGGACCTACGGAAATCCCGCCCCTGGGCACGGGGCCTCTCGTTTGCCGCGACCGGGAAGGACGCGCTTATGGTTGGGGCGCCGCGGCGTTGCGCGCCGCCACAGCGGCCTGCCGCAGTTGCGCCTTCAGGCCGGGATGCGCCGCGAGCACATCGAGCATGCATTGCCGACCCAGTCGTGCGCCGAGTTGGCGGCTTTTCGCGCCCATGTCCGCCATGATTGCCGGTCGGACGGCTACCATCTTTTGCCCGAGCGGGGTGAGATAAAAGGCGGTGAGCTGGCGGATCTCCTGGTCGGTATAGTGGCGCGCAATCACGTGGGCCAAAAGCTCGGTCAGGGGCGCCTGCACCCTTTTCAGGAACGCCTGCATGAAGAGCCGGAGCAGGCGATCCTGATAGGCACCCGGCGGCAGTTCCCGCTTGAGCGCCGGGAGTATCAGGTTCATGGACGCGGCCATGGTCCGGTCTATCGCGCTCGTGCCGCCTTCGGCGGCGATCAAAGCCTGGATGTCGGCGCGCTCCGCTGGGGATAGGGCGGGAGCGGCCGTCGCCGGTGCGGCGGCTTGGGCCGGCCCCGGGGCAATGGCCGGGTTGGAGGGTGGCGGCTTGAGCACTTGGCGACTCTGCCGCGGCGCCGCCGGATGGGGCACCGCGGCAGCAAAACCGCCGCACGCCAAGGCCAGAACCAGCGGCGGCAAAAGGGATGCGGATCGCATTTGCGTAGGCTACGCCGCCGCCCGGTGCATGACAATGCCCACCGACGCTAGGGGGCCAGGGCAGCCGCGCCGGCGGTGGCATAGGCGGCGGCGGTGGCGGCGGCCATGACGGCAGGGGTAAAGCGCTCTCGGAGACGGGCTTCTCCGGCATTGAGCCATCGCGTGCGGGCGGCAGCGTCGGTCGCCGCCTGCCCGATGGCGGCGGCCAGGGCGGCGGCGTCGCCGGGTGGGACCAAGAGACCATCGTCGCCGGAGGAAACCAACTCCGGAATGCCGCCGGCGCTGGTGGCCACCACGGCGCGCCGGAGCGCGCGGGCTAGCAGCAGCGAGGAGCCGAGCCCTTCCTGACGCGAGGGCAACACGAAGATGTCGCCGGCGGCCACCGCCTCAGGCGCAGTGCAACGGCCGGCGACCCAGAGCAGCTGATCCGCCACGCCCAGCCGCGCCGCGGCCGATTGCAGGGCCCCGCGCAATCCGCCCTCGCCGGCGAGCAGCAGCAGCGGGCGGAAATCCCGCAGATGCGCCAGCGCGGCGATCAGATCCTCCACGCCCTTTTCCGGCGTGAGCGCGCTGACGCAGGATAAGCACAGGCGGTCCTCGGCAATGCCTAGCGCCCGCCGCGTCTGCCGCCGGGCGGCGGCGGCATCCGGCAGGGCGGAGACATCCACCGCGTCCGGCACCACCGTGACCCGCTGCGGCGCCAGGCCGGCGCGCAGCAAATCGCGTTGCACAAATGCCGAAACCGCCAGCACCTGGTTCACTCGGCGCCATTTGAACGCCGCCAGCGAACGCAGGGGAAAGGCGACGCGGCGGCTAGCCAGCAGGGGCGGCGCGGCGGACCCCAGGCAGGCCAGCCAGCGCCAGGCGAGGGCCCAGCCCAGGGCGCGGCCGTCCTGGACATGAATGGCATCGGCATGTCGGAGCCGGCGGCGGGCGGCGGTGGGCCGTATCACCTCAAACCCCTCGGCCCGCCAACGGGTGGCCAGTTCGGCCGCCGGCGTCACGATCACCGAGCGCCAGCCCAGCGGCGCCAGGGCGCGCGCCAGCAACAAGAGCTGTTGTTGCCCCCCGCGCCAACCCCGGGCAAAGTCCGCCTGCATGACTTCCACGCGCGTAGGATAGCGCCCCCGCGGGCGGGGGCCAGTACACTGGGCCTTGGCCGTCATGAAGATCACCGCCCGGATCAACACCTTCAATGAGGCCGACCATATCGCCGCGGCGCTGGAGTCGGTGGCCTGGGCCGATGAGCGCTTGGTGCTGGACTCCTATTCCACCGACGGCACCGCGGATATCGCTCGCCAGCGTGGGGCGCGGGTGGAACAGCATGAATTTCGCGGCTACGGCGAAAAGCACAACCATGCCGACAGCCTGTGCTCGCATGAGTGGGTGCTGGCGCTGGATGCCGACGAGCGAGTCACGCCGCAACTGCGGGAGGCAGTGCTGGCGCTGCGCACCCACGGCCCGAAGGCGGACGCCTACCGCATGGCGCGCCGCACCTGGTACCTGGACCGCTGGATCCGGCACTCCGGCTGGTATCCGGACTATCAGACGCGGCTCTACCGGCGGGCGGTGACGCGATGGGCCGGCGAGCCGCCCCATGAGGCGCCCAAGGTGCAGGGGCGGGTGACGACCCTGCCGGGCGACTTGTTGCACTTCACCCGGCGCAATCTGCGCGAGCACCTCGAGGTGATGAACCACTACACCGATATGGCCGCCACCGCTCGGGCCGAAGCCGGGCGGCGGCCCTCCTGGGCGCGGCTCTGGCTGGCGCCGCCCTGGACCTTCGTGCGCAGTTATCTGCTCCGGCAGGGATTCCGGGACGGACGACCGGGGTTGATTTTGGCGTATCTGGCGGCCAACTATGTTCTTCTGAAGGAGGCGAAGTTGCTGGAGCGCTACCGGGCGGTGGCCCCGCCGGAGGCCGGCGCCGGCAGCGCGCCGGGCCGTGCCCATGCCCGCCACTGACGCCATTCCCACCGCGGTGCTATGCGGGGGCCAAGGCACCCGCCTTGGCGCCGCCACCGCCGCCAATCTGCCGAAGGCGCTGATCGCCTTGGGGGGCCGGCCCATTCTCTGGCACATCCTCCGGCTCTACGCCCAGCAGGGCTTCCGACATTTCATCCTCTGCCTCGGCTACCGGGGCGAGGACATACGCCGGCAACTGCGGCCGGAGCCCGACTGGAAGGTAGAGTACGCGGACACGGGCGCGGCTACGCCCACCGGCGGGCGGCTGGCGGCGATCGCGGATCGCGTCCAGACGCCGGATTTTTTCGTCACCTACGGAGACGGCCTGGCCGATCTGGATCTGACGGCGCTCCTGGCGTTCCACCGCCGCCATCAGCGCCGCGGCACGCTGACCGCGGTCCAGCCGCGCCTGCCGTTTGGGCTGCTGCAACTCGGCGCCGACAACGCCGTGACCGGCTTTCATGAAAAGCCCTACTCCCCGGACTGGATCAACGGCGGCTTCTTCGCCTTCCGGCGCGAGTTTCTGGATACGCTGCGCCCGGACCAGGCGCTGGAAGGAGCGCCGCTAGAGCGCCTGGCGCAGCAGGATCAACTTCGGGCGTTTCCGCATCGCGGCTTTTGGGCCTGCTTGGACACGTACAAGGATCGGATGGAATTAGATGCCCTGTGCCAGCCCGGCCCACCGCCCTGGGGCCGGGCTGGCGGCGCTAGCGCAGAATGATCGGCAAAGTCAGGTCCACGCGCACCACGGCGCGCGTGTCATAGGCCGAGATGTTGCGGGCTTTGCTGCGGTGGCGATGGAACACGGCGTAGATCCGATAGTTGGTGTTGGGAGCCAGGGCATGGAAGTAGAAGTGCCCGTGTGGGCCGGTGATGTAGGTCTGCACCGCCTGGGTCTGGGTGTTCACGATGTACACCACCGCCTGGGGCACCGAATGATTGCGGGCATCCAACACCGTTCCCCGCACGGTGCGATTGGCCTGGGCCCAAGCGGCGCCGGCAGCTAACAGCACCGACGCCGCCAGGGCGCACACCCGCCAACCGGCGTCCGCGGCGGGGACGGGCCACCGCCGCATTACTCGCCGTCCTCGTCGCCTTCGTCTTCGTCGCCGTCGTCGTCGAGGTCTTCGTCCTCGTCGCCGAGGTCGTCATCGTCGTCGAGGTCCTCGTCATTGTCGAAGTCCTCATCCTCGTCCTCGTCATCGTCTTCGTCCACGGCATTCAGCTCCAGCGGGTGGGCGTTGACGATCTCGAGATCGGAGCCGCAATCCGGACAGCTGATGACGGCCCCCTCGTCCATCTGGGTTTCGTCCAAATCCAATTGCGCTTCACACTCCGGGCACAGCGCCATGATTCCTCCGGTGGGGTCGGCTAGCATCGTCATAAAGGCGAACCTCGCTTGGGCGTACCACGCCGGCGGCTAGACCGCACCAGCCGCCGCTCTTCCTTTTTTATACCGCCACCGGAAAAAAGCAAGTGGATCGCCGCCGCGCGCGGGGCGTGGAGGCGGCGCCGGAGATGCTGGGATTGGAGTACAATGCCGCTGCGCAGCAGGGACGCCCCGTCGTGGACGGCCCGAGGCGCGACCCATGTCGCCGCCCAAGGAAGTGGCGGCGAACGGCCCACAGTCTTGGCGCCGGCCTAGGATGGCACTCGCGCCGCTGGTTTCCGAATTGGTTCACCATGGTTCGCCACCGCTCCCTCGCACTCTTCGTGCCCTGCCTGCTGATCGCGTGCGGGACCGCGTGGGCCGCCGTGCCGGGACCGCAGCCATATCGCCTGGACCGGGGCAACAGGGAGCTGCGGGCCATTGCGCGGACGGTCTCGGCGGCTCGGGTGCATGCCGACATCGCCCATCTTGTGAGCTTTGGCACGCGCAGCAGCTTTTCCAGTTATAGCGGCGCCGGTGGCCACGGCGTGGGAGCGGCCCGGCAATGGATCGCGGCGCAGTTCCGCCGGGACGCCGCCGCCGATGGCGGGCGGCTGCAGGTCCGTATTTTGCGTTTCACCGCGCCTCCGGGACGAGGCATCCCGCGCGCGACGCCGATGGCCGACGTGGAGGCGTATCTCCCGGGAACCGATCCCCGCGACCCTCGCGTCTTCGTGGTGGGCGGCCACTACGATTCCCGCGCCACCGACTTGTTCGACGGCCACACGGCCGCTCCGGGCGCCAATGACGATGGCAGCGGCACGGCGGTGGTGCTGGAGTGTGCGCGGGTGCTGAGCCGATACCGCTTTCGGGCCAGCATCGCCTTTATCGCTTTTGAGGGCGAGGAGGAGGGGCTCTACGGCAGCCGCTATGCCGCCGCCTACGCGCGAGCCCACCGCTGGGATGTCGCCGCCATGCTGAACAATGACATCGTCGGCGGAGACAATACGCCGGGGCGGGCCAACCATGACCGCCTGCGGGTGTTTAGCCAGGGCGTGCCACCGCGGCTGACCCCGCGGCAACTGCGTTTGCTGTCCTGGCTGGGCGGGGCCAACGACTCTCCCTCGCGCGAGGTGGCGCGCTACGCCGCCGCGCTGGCGGCGGGCTATTTGCCGGACTTCCGCGTCGTGCTGGAGTTCCGCCAGGATCGGTACCTGCGCGGCGGGGACCACATCTCCTACAACGCGGCGGGTTATCCCGCAGTGCGCTTCACCGATTACTACGAAAACTACGACCATCAGCACCAAACGGTGCGGCGGGTAGACGGCGTGCAGTACGGCGATCTGATTCGCTTCACCACGCCCGCCTTTGCCGCCCAGGCGGCGCGGGTGAATGCGCTGACGCTGGCGGCGCTGGCCTTGGCGCCGCCAGCGCCGGGGTGGGTGCATTTTGCGCCCAAGCTAGAGAGCGGCACCACGCTCGCTTGGCAGGCGGTGCGGGGCGCGGCCAGCTACCGCGTGTGGCTGCGGCCCACCGCCGCGCCGCAATGGACGGAGTCCCTGGCGGTGAGCGGCACCGCCCTGCATCTGCGGCAGTCCAAGGACAATTACTTCATCGCCGTTGCGGCGGTCGGAGCCGACGGTCTGGCCAGCTTGCCAGCGCTGCCCACCTTGGCGCGGCGACGGCCGGCGGCCAAGCCGCGCGCGGCCGCCGCCCGCCGATAGCCGCCGTGGGGGACCGGGCCTACCCCGCGGCGCCACGGCTGGCGGTTGGCGCCATCATCCCGCGCGCAGACCGCGTATTGCTGATTCAGCGAGGCCAGGCGCCGGCGGCGGGGTTGTGGACCCTGCCCGGCGGCGGCGTGGAAGTCGGGGAGACGGTGCGCGCGGCGCTGGTGCGGGAGGTGTGGGAGGAAACGGGATTGGCCGTCACGCCGGGCCCGCTGGTGGAGATATTCGAGGTTCTTGAGCATGACGCCGCCGGCGGGTTGCGCTACCACTTCGTGATCCTGGATTTTCTGGCCGAATGCTCCGAGAGCGCCCCGGCACGCGCGGCCAGCGACGCGGTGGCGTGCGCTTGGGTGCGCTGGGACGAAGTGGGCGGCTATCCCCTCACGACGGGGCTGGCGGGCGTGCTGGCCAAAGCCCGCGGCCTGGCCCAGCCGGGCCGCGACGCGCCCGGGCAATCGCCTCTATCCTGAAGGGTGCCGCTTGCCGCCCGCCGCCGCGAGGATGATCTCTCCGCCGCCTGCGCGCGACTGAGCACGAAGCCTTGGCTTGGGGCGGCCATGGCGCGGTTGCCCCGGCTGGAACCGTGGATTCGGCGCCAGCACCTGGGGGTGGCGCGCCTTCCCGCACCGACCGGCGGTGAGGGCTTGCGCGCGGAGTGGATGCGGACCCAGTTCGCCGCCCTGGGTCTGGAAACGGCGATGGACGCGGCGGGCAATGTGCTGGGACAGATGCCGGCGCGGAGCGCGCGCCGCCCCTGGATCCTGATCACCGCCCATCTGGACACGGCATTCCCCCCCGGCACCCCGATGGAAATGCGGGCCGAGGGCGGCGTCTGGCGCGGCCCGGGCATCGGCGATAATGCGGCGGGATTGGCCGCATTGCTGGCCCTGGCCCGGCTGCTGGCCGAGGCCAAGCTGGGGGCGGAGCACTGGCCCTTCCGCTTGGCCGCCAACGTAGGCGAGGAGGGCGAGGGCAACCTGCGCGGCATGCGGCAGTTGTTTGCCGGCGCGGCGGCGGGAGAGATCGCGCACACGTTGGTGCTGGACGGCCCGGGGCTGGGCGCGACCACGCAGGCGCTGGGCAGCCGGCGCTTTCGGGTGCAGGTGGCGGCGCCGGGGGGGCATAGCTGGGCCGATGCCGGCGCGGCCAGCGCCATCCATGCCTTGGCGCGGGTGGCAGATCGGTTGCTGCAGGCCGCCGGCAATGAGCCCGGCGTATCGGCCTGCAACATCGGGCAGATCAGCGGCGGCGGGGCGATCAATGCGGTAGCAGCGGCGGCCAGCATGAAGGTGGACTTGCGGGCGGCGGATGCCGCCGGCCTGGATCGGCTGACTGCGGCGCTGCAGGCGGCGCTGCAGGCGGGCGTGGAGGAGGAAAATCGCCACGCCCGGCAGGGTGCGGCCGTGGCACGACTCGAGTCCCTGGGCGAGCGCCCGGCCGCCGCCCTCCCCCCGGAGGCGCCGCTGCGCGCGGCGCTGCACGCGGTGGATGAGCGATTGGGGATCGCCAGCGCGGACCTGCTGGCCTCGACCGACGCTAACGTACCGCTGGCACTTGGCTGCTCCGCGGTGCGGTTGGGCGCGGGCGGCCGGGGGGGTGGGGCGCACAGCCTGGAGGAATGGTTCGACCCGGTCGGACGCCCGCTCGCCCTCCGTCGCATCCTGTGGCTGATGGCGCTGCTGGCGGAGACCGGGATCTAACCCGCGGCGGCGGCCCATGCCCTCTCCCACCACGGCACCCAACGGCGCGCCGGCGGCGATGAGCCGGCCGCCGGCGGTCTGGAAAGCCGACCTGGCTCTCCTAGCCATCACGGCCATTTGGGGCGCGACCTTCCTGGTGGTCCAGGGAGCGCTGGGCGCGGCCTCGCCATTGGCGTTTAATGCCGTTCGCTTCACCCTGGCCGCAGCCCTGCTGGCGGTCGTGTACCGCCGCGAGCTGCGCGCCCTTCCCGCCGCGGTATGGGGCGCCAGCGCGGTGCTGGGATTGTTGTTGGCCGTCGGCTTTGGCTTCCAGACCGTCGGGCTGGAATACACCACCGCGGCCAAGTCAGCGTTCCTGACTGGCCTGTCGGTGGTGCTGGTGCCGTTCTTCGTGGCCTTGCTGCTGCGCCGGCGGCTGGGCTGGAACGCCTACGCCGGCGCCGGGCTGGCCCTGGTCGGCATCTATTTTTTGGCTTTCGCGCGCTCGCTCAGCGGCGGTTGGGGGGCGGCCAACCGCGGGGACGCGTTGACCTTGCTCTGCGCGGTGGCGTTTGCGGCGCAGATTGCGGCGCAAGGAGAGTTCGCTCCCCGCCACGGCTTCGCGCGCCTGGCGGTGCTGCAGGTGGCCTTTGCCGCCGGCTTCACCTGGGCCGGCGTGGCGTGGCTGGAGCCGATGCGGCTGGAATGGCGGCAGCCCGGGCTGTGGGCGGCGCTGGCGATCACCGCGGTGCTGGCCACCGCGGTGGCGTTTACAACTCAGGCCTGGGCGCAGCAGTTTACTCCGGCGAGCCACACCGCCATCATCTTTGCCGCCGAGCCGGTTTTCGCCTGGCTGGCCAGTTTGGCGCTGGGGGTGCAGGCGCTTCTGATCAACCAAATTGTGGGCGCGGTGCTGGTTTTGGCGGCAATTTTGCTCATTGAGCTGCTGCCCGCACGGCGGCGCAGCCGCCCGTCGCCCGCCTAGGCGCGGGGCCGGCGTGCCCGAGGCCCCAGCCGCCCGGCCGCGGGGCCAGACC
>JBOGKW010000100.1:0-12453 GCA_050746205.1 Terriglobales bacterium
AGGGGATGCGGTCCTCAAGCTCACGCTCCTGGTTGGGAACAAATGGACGCGGGCCCACCAGGTGCATATCCCCGCGCAGGATATTGAATAGCTGCGGCAGCTCATCGCAGCGCGTGCGGCGCAGCCAACCGCCGACGCGGGTGATGCGCTCGTCCCGGGCGGCGGCGGGGACGAAGTTGCCATCGGCGTCCACGCCAGCAAACATGGAGCGGAACTTGTAGAGCGTAAACAACTGGCCACGCCAGCCAACGCGGCGCTGGCGGAAAATGACGGGGCCGCGGCTGTCGAGCTTGATGGCCAGGGCCGTGGCCAGCATGAGCGGCGCGGCCAGCGCGAGGGCCAGCAGGGCCAGGCTGATGGAGGCCGCGCGCTTGTAGAGCCGCAGCCCGGCGGAGATGGTAAAACCGCGGGCGTAGAGCAGCTGGCTGCAGCGCAGCGATTCGATGGCGATGCGGCCGGTGATGGCCTCATACGTCTCGGCGCCGTCCTCGATGCTGACGCCGTCGTTTTTCAGGCGCAGCAGTTCTTCGCCCGGGCAGCACCCGCGGCGCTCGTCCAAGGTGACGACAATGCGGGTAATGTGTTCGCGGCGGGCCACGTCCAACAGCCGGCCGCCGGGATCAGGATCGGCGGCGCCCGCTGGTGTAGCGGCGGAGAAGCAGCCCACCAGACGAAGGCCGAGTTCGGGGCGACGCTGGATCTCGCCCGCCAACTGCCGCGCCAGGCTGCCATCGCCGAGCAACAGCGTGGGTTGGGACCAATGGGTGGAGTGATTCCAGAACCAGAACATGGAGCGCCAGACGGCCAGCGTCGCGCCGGCCAACGCGATGCCGAGCAGGGCGCCCCCGCGCTCCCAGCCAGGGGGACGCAGCAGGGCATTGACGCCGGCGGCGACGATGCAAAGCAGGCCCAGGGCCTGCACCAGACGGGCGCTGGCCTCGCCGCCGCTGGCCAGGATTGCGGAGTCGTAGAGGTCGCAGTAATACAGGCAAAGGACGCCGAGCAGGGCGGCGGCGGCCATGGGCCAGAGCCGCAAGGGGAACAGCGCTGGCGGAGCCGCCGGGGCGCCCACCAGCCAGAGCGCGGCGGCCAGCGCCAAGCCGATCAGGCCGGCCTCGCTGAGCGCCAAGAATGCGGTGCGGCGCGCGACGCCGACGTGAAATAAGCGCAGCATGGCGACCACAACATACCGGCGTGCCAGGACCATGCCCCGGCTTTGTAGCATGGCGGCGGAGGCTGCCGCCAGACCACGAACGGGCGGCCCCCGTTCGTGGCCCGCGGCGCCGCCGCCATCGGGGCGCCCTTTGGGAGCTACGCGCGGGGTGGGTAGGTCGGCACCGGCTCGGTACTTTGATTCACCACCACGCCAACCAGGTTGCGGCTCTCCAGGTGGCGCAGCGCTTCTCGTACTTGCGCCTTGCGGGAGACGCCCGCGCGCGTCACCAGCAGCAACCCGTCCGCCAGGCGGGCCCAGGCATAGCCGTCGGCGACGGGAAGCAATGGCGGAGCATCGATGAGGACCCACTCGAACCAGCCGTTGAGCAGCAGGAGCAACTGCGCGGCACGGGAGGACTCCAGAAAGGCCAACGGCTGGGTGGCATGGTTGACCGCGCCAGCGGGCAGCAGGTAGGCGGAGGTGTCGCCCAAGCGGAGCACCGGTGGGGGCGCGATGGGGCCAGGGGCGGCGATCCATTCGGCCAACCCGGTGGCGTCCTCAATGCCCCAAAGGCGGGCCTGGACAGGCCGGCGGAGGTCGCCTTCCAACAGCAACACGCGGCGGCCGCAGGTGCGGGCCAGGGCTAGGGCCAGGTTGGCCGCGACCAGGCTCTTGCCCTCCTGGGGCGCACTGCTGGCGCAAACCAGCGACTGAAGGTGGCGTTCTTGGCGGCATCGTTCGCGCAGATGCAGCAAGCGCGCGGCCAACTGACGGAAGGCCTCCGCCTGCGGGCTCTCCCACTGCGTCCAGCAGACGAGCCGGCTGGCCTCGGCCGGGCGAGGTAGGGCGGCGGAAAAGATGGGCTCTGGGGCCGCTTCGGGCGGACGGTCGGGGCTGGCGATCGCGAGGGTGGCGGCCCAACCGCTGGGACCGGGCGCGGCGTCGTTGGGGCGCTCCTCGGAGCGCCGTAGCGCTTCGTAAATGCGGCTCATGCGGAGCCTCCTTTGGCCGCTGCACGCAACTCCCACTCGAGCTCGGGTGAGGCGTCCGGCTGACCCTCCAGCTGGCGCGCCAAGCGCAGCAGCAGGGCCACGAGTTGGCGGCGCTCGTCGCCGTGGGCCACAGGCGAGGGCGCGGCCGGCGGCGCGCCCAGGCGGAAGTCCTCCACCACCTCGGCGATAATGGCCTCGGTAACCGCGGGCAACTGATGCGCGAATGCGGTCACCAGCGCGTTCTCACACAGGGTGTTGATCAGCCGGGGAATGCCCTGGCTGGCGCGGTAGATGGCGGCGACGACCGGCGCCGGGAACAGGTCCGCCGCGGCGCCCGGCTCCAAGGCTCGCTCCAGGCGCCGGTGAATGTAGCCGGCCGTCTCCTCCGGGTCCAGCGCGGCGAGGCGGCAGCGCAGGGCGACGCGCTGTTTGAGCTGGCGCAGCGGCGAGGAGTCCAGCAGATCCTCGAGCTCGGGCTGGCCGGCGAGGACGATCTGCAACAACTTCTGCGAGGTGGTCTCGAGGTTCGTGAGCAGGCGGATTTCCTCGAGCACCTCGGGGCTGAGATGCTGGGCCTCATCCACCACCAGCGCAGTGGTGAGCTGGCGGCGATGGCGCTCAAGTAAGAACTGGTTGAGGACGCGCAGGCGGGCGCTTTTGCCGCTCAGTTCGGTGGACAGATTGAGGTCGCCGAGCAGGTGCTGGAGAAAATCCTCCGGCGTCAGCCGGGGGTTGAACAAATAAGCGAAGGCGACCTGGCGGCGGTCCAGCAGGTCGAACAGGCAGCGCAGCAGCAAGGTTTTCCCGGTGCCCACCTCACCGGTCAGGACCACAAAGCCGCGGCGGCCGCTGACGGCGTGATAGAGGTTGGCCAAGGCCTCGTTATGGCGCGGCGTGGGGTATAGGAAATAGGGGTCCGGGCTGAGCTCGAAGGGTCGGCGGCGGAGATGAAAGTGAGCGCAGTACATGGCCGCCTAGGGGTGCCAGGCCATCCAGCCGTTGCCCGCCAGCACCACCAGCGCCAAGACGCTGGCGGCGGCCCATTGCCAGGCGGCGCGGCGGCGGGCGCCGCGCTGTTCCCGAGGGGTCGGCAGGGCGGGGATGGCGCCCAGCACCGGGGCCGGGGCCCAGGCGCGGGCCTCCGCCTCGCCATGCAGGCGGTCATCGGCCCAGTCCAGCGCCAGGGCCAGAAAGATCCCAATGGCGGCGCCCAGGATCAGGCCCAGGGCGCTGAACAATATCGGGTCGGGAAACAGCGGACGCTGCGGCAGCGTGGCCGGGCCGAGCAGGCGGAAGTGGGCGCCGGCGGGACCCTGCTCGAGCTGCATGGCCAGGTGCGCTTGATGCTGCTCGGCGCCCAGGCGGTCGTACTCCGACTGGGCCTGCTGGGTCTGCTGCTCCAGTTGCGTCAGCTGCTGTTGGAAGACCGGGGCGGCATTGACCCGCCCCTGATAGACGGCGATCTGGGCCGCGAGGGTGGCCAAATGCCGTTTCTCGTTTTGGATCGCCAAGCGATTGGAACGGGCCTGGCTTTCCATCTGCAGCAGCGGCGTCATCGTCGCCATTTGCTGCGGGGTGGCGGCGCCGGCGGAGGCGCCGGTCTGCCCGCTCCGGCGCTGCGCCTGGGCGCGATTCAACTCGCTCTGCAGCCGTTCCACCTCGGGGTAGCGGTCGGTGTAGCGGGCCTTGAGCGCGGCCAGCTGGGACTGCAGCAGGGCGATGCGCTGGTCCAGGGCGGTGGTGACGCCGCCGGCGCTGGCCGGCGCGGGGGCGCTGAGCAGGCCCCGGTACTCGGCCTGCAGCGACGCCAAATACAGCTGCTGCTGCTGATCCTGGTCCAGCATCTGCCGCGCCGCGGTGCGCTCGGCTTCGAGCGCGGTGAGGCGCTGGGCGTTGAACGCCGCCTGCTGGGGATCGAGCTCCGGGTGCAACGCCTGAAAGGCCTTCAGCGCCTGCTGCTGGCTGGCCAAGCGAGCGCCGCTGGCGGCCACGGCGTGGGCCAGGAAGTGGGCGGCGCCGGCGGCTTGAGCCCGGCGCGCCTGCCGGTTGGTCTGGATGAACCAGGCGCTCAGCTGCTGGTCCACCGCCTGGGCGAGGCGCGGGGTGCGCGCGGTGAAGGCCAGGGTGAGCGCGGCCGGCGGGCTGTCGGGCCGCTCCCCCGGGGCGGTGACCCATTCCAGCCGCACTGCCCGCCGCATCCGCAGCGCCGCCTGCTGCGGGCTGGCGGCGGGCGGGGCGAACACGTCCAGCCGCGCCGCCAGGGCCGCCAGCCGCTGCGGGCGCAGCACTTCCTGGACGACTTGTTCGAGTTCGCCGCCGCCCGCCGCCGGGGCCACCACGGTGGCCGGTACCTGCGCCGGGCGGATGAGCAACGTGGCCTGGCTCTGGAAGCGGCGGGGCAGCAGCGCCGCCAGGGCGCAGGCCAGGGCCCAGACCACCACCAGCGTGAGCCCGACCAGCCAGCGGCGGCGACCCAGCAGGGCGGCGAATTCCCGCAGGCCGAGCGAGTTGGGCGGCGGGGCGGCGGCCATGCTATTGTCCGGGGCCGACTCCGAGGCGGTAGCCGATGCCAAGCGAGACGGTCTGGCGGCCTAGGGTGCTGGCGAACGGCACCGCGCCTTGCGACTGCTCGTCAGCGTAGCTGTAATCGGCATCCAGGGCCCAATGTCGGCCCAGCTGGCGGTGCAGGTGGGCGCCGGCGATCCCGCTCGACAGCGCCGCGGCGGCGCCGCCCGCCAAATGCACCCCCAGCGGGCTGATGCGCTCATAGCCGCCCTGGGCGCTGAGCGTCCAGGCCGCTCCCAGCCGCCGGTCGAAGCCGGCGGTGACCTGGTCGGCCTCCACGGCGCCGGCAAACAGGCCGCCGCCGTCGGTAGTGCGGCGCGACAGCGTCAGTTGCCAAGCCGTGTGGTAGTCCTCCAGGCTCAAGGTGCCTCCCGCGCTCCAGCCCAAGACGCTTTGATGAAGGCTCGCTAGTCCAGGGTTGCTGGCCAGCAGAGCCGCGGGCAGAAAGGTCCCCAGGTTTTCCCGCAGCTGGGACTCCTGCGGGCCGGCGAACAGGGTCAGCTGCGCCGTTGGCCCGAGCACGCGGGTGAGTTGCAGCAGGGCCGTGCCGACCTGCATGCGGGAGGCGCCCTCGGCCAGGCGGGAGTCATCGTAGTCCAGCTCGGCGCCCAGCGTGGTGCGGGCGCTGAGGCGATAGTCTAGGCCCGCCGAACCCACCACGCCCTGCAGGTCGCTCAGGGCGGGACCGGTCCCGGGCGCTTGCCCAAAGAAGCGGTCCTCGAGATAGCCGGCGGTGAGGCGCAACATCCAGCGGTAGTTGGCGATGTAGTCCAGCTCGACGCTGGGTTGCTGGCTGAACTGGCGGGCGAAGGGGGTGACGACGAAGTTGTTCAGCGCCAGCACCGAGCCTGAAACCTGAGCCCCCTGCGGCGCGGCCAGGTAGCGGCCATAGGCGCCGCTGTCTTGCAGGCGCAGAAACCAACGGGGACTGAGCTCCCAGCTCAGCTCCATCCGGCCGGACTGGTCAATCCGATCGTAAGCGCTGAAGGTGCGGTACACCGTGTAGCCAGGATCGTAAGACAAGGCCCAGCGCAGCGCCCCGCGGCTTTGTCCGGCTTCGAGACTGGCGCTCAGCGTTTCCAGCCAGTCGGCGCCGCCGCTGGCCAGGCCGGTGACGTTGGTTTCATAGCCGGAATTGGCGTCCAGGCCGAGCGAAAAGAAATCGCCGCTGGGCTGGGCGCCGGCCAACTGCAACGGCCCGCCGACGTTGACCGACTGCGCCAGCGCGGTGGGGTCGGTGACGGTCGGTCCGGGGTTTTGCGCCCCAGCGGCGGAGACGCCCAGCAGCAGGGTCGCCAGCAGCAACCCGGCGGCCCAGACGCCGCGGGGCACGGCGGGGAGATCGGCGGCACCCATGGCTAGGGCACCACCACGGTGTCGCCGGGCTTCAGGCGGATGTTTTCCCAGGGGAGGTGGCCCCGGATGACCTGCGGGTAGTTGAACGGATAGATCCAGCGCGAGCCGTCCTTTTTGTAGCGTAGGACGTAGATTTTCTTGGTGTTGGCGAACTGCGCCGGCCCGCCCGCCAGGGCCAGCGCGTCGATCACCGTGGTGGGCTGGTCCAGAGAATAGGTGCCCGGCTTGATCACCTTGCCCAAAACGTTAAAGGTGCGGCTCAAGACCTCTTTGACCACGACCGTGACCCGGGGATGGTCAATGTAGGCGCTCAACTTTTCGGCCAGGATCTGCTGGAACTGCAGCGGGGTGTAGCCGCTGGCCCGCACCTGGCCGATGAGGGGCAGGGAGATCTCGCCGTCGGGGCGCACCGGGAGTGTAACGGAGAGGTCCTTTTCATGCCAGACATCAATGTTCAGCACATCGTTGGGGCCGATGGTGTAGACCGGCAGCGCGCTGGCGGCAGGGGCCGGGGCCGGGGCGGGTTTGTTTTTGGCCTTGTGGCCGTTGTTGGGCGCGGCCAGCGCCAGCCCGGCCGCCAGCAGCACCGTGACCAGGGCGCCGACGGCGGGTCCAGGGCGCGGCGCGCGGGGACGCGGACAACGAATGGGGGATCTCATCAACTGCCTCCTTGGGGTCTGAGGTCCGCGCCCGCCGGGGTCAGCGGCGGCGGCAGGCCGGACGCTTTGATTTTGTACAGCAGCGCACGGTAGCTGATGCGCAGCAGGCCGGCGGCGCGTTTCCGGTTCCAATGGCTGGCCACCAGGGCCTGGGTAATCAGTTCGCGTTCCAGTTGCCGCTCAGCGCGCCGGGTCAGCTGTTTGAGAGAGAGCGAACCGTCGAGGGAAACGCCAGCGGCGCCGGGGGCGTTCAGGCCGGAGATCAGCAGTTCTGCATCTTCCAGGATGACGTAGCGCTGCAGCAGGTTTTCCAACTCGCGCAGATTGCCAGGCCAGTCATACGCTTCCCAGGCGCGCCAGACGCGAGCCGGGGGCGCCGGCGCGGAGCGGCCATGGGCCTGATTGCAGCGCGCCAGCAACTGGGCCACCAGGGCCGGGAGGTCGGCGCGGCGCTCCCGCAGCGGCGGCACGCGCAGGGTGACGACATTGATCCGATAGAACAGATCGCGGCGGAAGCGGCCGGCGGCGACCGTGGCGGCCAGATCGCCCTGGGTGGCGGCGATCAGGCGGGGGGCGCGGGCCGTGGGCGGCTCCTGTAGCCATTGCAGCAACTGGGCTTGCAGCGCCGCGTCCAGTTCGGTCAGGTGGTGCAGATACACCGAGCCGGCGACGGCGCCAAACCATGGCGCCGCGCGCCGGGACAACGCCGGGCAGCTGAGCTTCAGGAAAGGCCCGGCGGCTGCGGGCGCAAGGTGATGCAGGTAGCGGGCGGCGAGCTCCTTGCCGCTCCCGCTTTCGCCTTCCAGCAGCACGGGCACGCCCGTGGCGGCCACCTTGGCCAACTGCGCGCGGAGCTGCTGCATGGGGCCAGCGCCCGACAGCAGGCCCAGAACGGGGGTGGGGGGCGGGTCGGAGCGAACGGGCGCAGCCGTACCGAGGGCCATTCACAGTGCTTGCTTGCATCTCCGCTGCCATTGTCGCCGGCAGGCCAGCGGAGGGCGGCGGGAACAGGGGCTATCTGATTGAATCCGCACGGTCCATGGGGATCGCTGGGGCGGGCCTGCCTTGTTCCGATGGGGGCAGCCCCGGAGCGGAAAAAAACTGGCACTGAAGGGAAGGGGATTTCCGCCCGCGCCGCATCCCGGAGCCGGGCAAGGAGGGCTGCGGCGGCCGGCGTTCCGTTGGCGGTCCGGCGTCCGGCGCCCGCGGACCCAATTCAAAACGGCATGCTGGGCGCGGGAAATCCGCCCTAGTCCGCACTAAATGGGCGGGGTGGTGGCATCGTAATAAGGCGGTGAGTCAGGCCGCGGCGGCGGGAAAACTTGTTGACGCCAGGTGTGCAGCGATTTACACTTGGGACCACTTGGCTTCACGTAGGAGTGAGTGTCGGTTGCGCGGTTGCGTTGGGCAAGTCACGTCTGGCTGGGCTGCCCAGCGCCGCCAAGAGTAGTTCCGATTTGCCACCCCGCGGTTGCGACTTTTCCACATAGGAATCGGTTATGGCGAATCCTGCCGAGTCACTGTCTGCCACCTCTAGCCGCCCCGCCCGCTCGGGGGTGGTGCGGCGCGGTCGAGGGCCCGCCTCGGCGCCGGTGGCCCGGGAGCGCGAGGCCGAGCCGGTGGAAGGAGCGCGGCGGCGCACCCTGGCGCTGGCGGCGGCCGCGCACGACATGAAGACGCCACTGGCCACGATGGCCGGCTACGCCGAGCTTTTGGCCACCGGGCAGAGCGGGCCGCTGACTCCGCGGCAAATGGAGCTATTACGCGAAATCGAGACCGGCTGCGCCCGGCTGCAGCGGATGGTGGACGATTGCCTGAGTTTTGGCCTGATGGAGGCCGAGGGAGTGCGCCTGAAGGCGAGCCTGGCCGATGTCGGCGCCTGTCTCGAGGAGTTGCACGGGATTTGGCTGGACTCATTCCGCCGCAAGGGGGTGGCGCTGTACCTGCTGGCGCCGCCGGCATTGGCGCATTTCACCTTCGATTACCACAAGATTCAGCGAGCGGTGTCGAATTTGTTGGAGAACGCGCTGAAGTTCACCCCCAGCGGAGGCACCGTGTGGCTGAGCTGGGAGGCCCATTTCTGGGAGCGGCGTAATCGCTGGGAGAGCGCGCTGCCCGGCGATCGCCGCCGCCAGTCCAGCCCCGCACCCAACGCCTGCCGCATCTGCGTCTGCGACACCGGCCCGGGCATTGCGCCGGAGTTTCATCAGGAGATCTTCGACGCCTTCGTCCGCCTGGCGCCCGACGACGGCACGCCCAAGAGCGGGCGCGGTGGGGTGGGGCTGGGACTGGCCATCGCCCGGCAGATGGTGCAGTCGCACGGCGGCAAGATCTGGGTGGAGAGCGAGTTGGCGGCGGGGAGCAAGTTCTGCTTATTGCTGCCCTGGACGGCGGCCCCGGAGGCGGCGGCGGAGGCGTGCTAAGGGAAGGCCCGAGATGATGCCCTCGGCTGCTGCCCCCGCGCTGGAGCCCCGCGCCGCGTCTCCGGTGCGGGTGTTGATCGTTGACGACGAACCGGAAAAGCTGGGCTACGTCCGCGCCCTGCTGGAGGCCCACGCCTGCGCGGTCGAGGTGGAGGCGAGCGGGGCGCTGGCGCTGGCGCGCGTGAAGCGGGGGCCGGTTCCGGACCTGGTGCTGCTGGACCTGATGATGCCGGGCCAGGACGGCATTGCAACCTTGAGCAAGCTGCGCCGGGCGCGGCCTGGCTTGCGGGTCGTGATGCTGTCGAACCTGAACGACACCCGCAAGGCGGTGGAGGCGGCGCAACTGGGGGCGGCCGACTACCTGACCAAGCCGCTGAAGGAGGCCGATCTGAAGAGCCTGCTGGGCCAGGCGGCGCTGGCGGGCAGCGCGGCAGGGCCGCCGCCGGAGGCCGACGGCGACGAGGAAGACGCGCGGTTTGTCATGATCAGCCCGGCGATGCAACGGGTCCGGCAGGAGGCGCTGCGGGTGGCGCCGATTGACGTGCCGGTGCTGATCCTGGGCGAGAGCGGCACCGGCAAGGAAGTGGTGGCGCGGATGATCCACCGCCACTCCCCACGGGCCCAAGGTCCCTTCGTCAAGGTCAACTGCGCGGCCCTGCCCGCGGACCTGTTGGAGAGCGAACTGTTCGGCTTTGAGGCGGGGGCCTTCACGGGCGCGGTTCGGGCCAAACCGGGGAAGTTCGAGTTGGGGGAGAACGGCACGATTCTGCTGGACGAAATCGGCGAGATGCCGCCGGCATTGCAAGCCAAGCTGCTGCACGTCTTGCAGGACGGCGGCTATTCGCGGCTGGGCAGCCGCAAGACGCTGCGGGCCGATGTGCGGGTGCTGAGCGCGACCAACATTGACGTGCAGCGGGCGATCGTCACCGGGCAGTTCCGCGCCGATCTGTACTACCGGCTGAACGCCTTCACCTTGCTGTTGCCGCCGCTGCGGGAGCGGCAGGAGGCCATCCCGGTGCTGCTCCGCCAGTTCATGCTGCGCTTCGCGGAGAGCTATTCCCGGCCCATCCTGCCCATCACCGCGGCGATGCATGACGCCTGCCTGCGCCATCCCTGGCCGGGCAACCTGCGCGAGATGGAGAACTTCGTCAAGCGCTACCTGATTCTGGGCGACGAGCAGCAGGCGATCGCGGAGCTGGAGCAGCACGCCGCCGCGCTGGCGGCCACCGCCGCGCCGTCGGGCTCGCCGAGCAGCTTTGCGGGGCCGGCGCCGAGGGATCTGAAGTCGCTGGTCAAGGGGCTGAAGGGAGAGGCCGAGGCGGAGGCCATCGCCCAGGCGCTGCGGGAGTCGCGGGGAGTGCGCAAGCAAGCGGCCCAGGCGCTGGGCATCAGCTACAAGGCGCTGCTGTACAAGATCCGCATGTACGGTCTGGAACCCGAGTAGCGGCGCGGCCGGCGCCGCGCCACACGCGGGCAATGCGGGCGCCAATTCAGGTCGCGGCAGCTTGGAGACGCCCCAAGCGGGAGCGGGCGTCCGTTGCCGGCCGTCGAAGCCCAGCCGCAGCCACCAGCGGGAGCGTTCGGAATAGCGTGGGAGCGTCCAGAATAGGGCGGCGGCGCCGCCCGTCGGGCGCCCGCATGGCGCTACCGCAGCCGGACTTGGTCGAGTTGCAGTCGGAAGGGCCCCGGCTCGGTTGCGGCGAAGATCACCCCCAAGACTTGCTCGCGCCGGGCGGACAGCGCGGCCAGAGAGATCGAGACTTGGCGCCAGCGGGGGCCGGCGATGAAGGTCTGCACCGGCGGGTTGGTGCGGCGCTCCGCGGTCAATAGCACCAGGGCATAGGTGTTGGTTTGAGCGCCGCCACGGGCCCAAAAGGTTAACGTGCGCCACCGGGATAGGTCGCCCGGCGCCCACGGACCCGGGCCGGGATAGAAGACAGCGCCCGCCCACGGCTGGCGGGTCCCGCCGGTGACAGTGCCGGTGACCAACAGAGAACCGCGGCTGCCAGGAGCGCCACCTGCGACAACCCGCAGCGCCGCCTGGGAGCTTCCCCCCAGGAGGGCATCGGTGGCCGCGTCCCAGCCGGCGCCGAAACTGGACGTGGCCGGACGGCCGGGATCGTCGAAGGCGCTGACCAGGGTGGGTGCGCCGGCAGCGGCGGCGGGCGCGACCTTGGCCGCCGCCTTGGCCGCGGAAGAAGGAGCCGAACTGGCCGACGGCGATGCGGCGGCGCTCGAGCCGCTGGCCGCCTGCAAGGTCCGGCCCCAGGCGGCCAGGGTTGCGGGGCGGGCGTTCATCCAGGCCCCCATCAACAGAAAGGGAACGGCAAATGCGGCGGCAAAGAGTTTGCGGCGGGCGGGGAGGCGCTCTTCCTTGTCCCAGCGGAACAGCTGCGCCGACAGCGTGAGGCCAAAAATGCCGGCGAGCACCAGGGCGAGCAGCTGGGCAGGCTGGAGCGCGCCGCGGCCGCCCTGGATCATGGCCTGCTGCATGCCGGCCACCAGATAGGTGGAGGGCAGAAATGCGGCCACGCGCTGCAGCCAATGCGGAAGCTCGGCCAGCGGGATGGTGGCGCCGGAGAGAAACAGCAGGGGGAAGAACGCCGCGTTGCTGAAGACCTGCGCCTCCTGCATGGTCTCCGCCACGGCGCCGATCATCAGGCCGAAGCCGGCCAGCGCGAAATCTCCGACGGTGACAATGGCGGCAAAGTCCCAGCCGTGCATGGTCAGCGGCATGTGGAAGAACAGCCGCGCGCAGATCAGCAGCAGGATCACGGTCGGGATCAGCAGCAAATAATTGGCGATCAGGTTGCCACACACCATCGCCCCGGCGCCCACCGGCGCCAGCCGATAGCGGCGCAGAGCGCCCTGTTCCCGGAGCGCCACCACGCGGATGCCCAGGCCGAAGAAGGTGCTGGACAGGATCTGAAGCACCACCACCGGACCGAACAGGTAGGCCACCATGCGGGGCGAGCCCTGGGCGAAGATGGCGCCATAGGCGAAGAGAAAAATCAGCGGGAATAAGAAGCTGAAAAACATCGCCGCCGGGGTGCGCGCCGCCAGCCGGACGTCTACCAGGGCCAGCCGCCATGCGGAGTGGAGCATGCGCATCGCTCAGCCCTCTGCTTCTCCGGCCCCAGGGTCGGTCATCTCGACGAACGCGTCCTCCAGGGTCGGCTGGCGGAGCCGCAACTCGAGCAGGGAATTGTTTTCTTGATCCAGCCAGCGAATCAGCGCCGTCAGCGTCGGCGCCGCCGCCGGCGCCTGCAACCGGTAGACGCCGCCGTCCTCGGTGACGCCTT
>JBOGKW010000101.1:0-12421 GCA_050746205.1 Terriglobales bacterium
ACCTGGTAAACCGCTTGCACCGTCACGCGAGAACCGTCGTGGCTGACCGCGATCCCATTCAGACCCAGCGGCAGGTCCAGCGCCTCCGCCTGGCCCAACAGCTTTTTGCGGATGGCGGCGTCGGAGTCGCCGTTATAGGTGGAAAGTCGTGTCTCCTGCTGCACGTCGTTGTCGAACTGGAAGTTGTTGACCATCGGCGGCACCAGCTTGTACGCCATATAGCCTGCCCCGCCGACCAGGGCTAAAGCCAACAGTCCTCCCATGCCGATCCGTCCGGCCTGCCGTCTCTTAAACACGTAAGACACTCCTACCCAAATCGGGCGAGCACGCCAAGGGCCAGCATTCCGGCTGCGGATCATCAGGCCTGGGCTCGAGTTAGCCGCTCGGGCGCGGTGCCGGGGCTGGCACGCCGTCCAAATTTGACCCAAAAGTACCTCGTGCCGCGACCATCGGACCGGAAACGCGGGCGGCCACGCAGGCATCCTCGCCCCGTTCGCGGCAGCCCGCGAGTTAGCCGCTGAGACCCAGCGACGCCAGGGCCAAGCGGCAAGGCCGCGTAGCGCCGCAAGGCGGGCCGCGGCCGGGCCAGGACGCCCGAGCGGGGCACGTGCGTCGTAGCGGATGGGCAGGGGAAGCCGCGGGCAGGGCGAACCCCTGGTGCCCAAAAAAGGTGCCCCAAAAACCGGCGGTGCGTTTTGGGGGGCGGGGCCTAGGTCCTACGCCACGGGGCGGTGCGCGGTGCGGTGAAAGAACGAACCCCTGCGACGCTCATCGCCGCGCCCGAACCACCGGTGCCCTCGCCGGGCATTGTGAACTGCGTCTCTTGCCCGCCGCCAAACATGGCGCAACGGCAGCCGCCGCCAATCGGCGCCGCCGATAGCTTAGTATCAATTTCAATGGGTGTAGACGATCAGCCGGCTGCCTCCGCAGCCCAGGAAAGTCCTTCCTCTGTGCCCTCTGGCCCCGCCGCCGTGTCCGGGCCGGGCGCAATCACCCACGAGGATCTGGATCGGGCGCAAGACCGCTTCCGCGTCTTCGCCGCGCGTCGCCGTCACGGCGGCGGAGCCCGCCTCTGGCTGCTTTGGCTGCTGATTGGCCCCGGGGTCTTGGTAATGCTGGGCGAAAATGACGCCCCCAGCATGCTTGCCTATGCCGCCACCGGCGCCAAGTTCGGAATCGGCTTCTTTGTTCCCTTTGTGGTCCTCACCTTCATCATGGCCATCGTGGTGCAGGAAATGACCGTCCGCTTGGGCGCCGCCACCCATCGCGGCCACGCCGAGCTCATCTTCGACCGCTTCGGCCCCTTCTGGGGCTGGTTCGCCATGGGCGATTTGTTGATCGGCAACTTCCTGACCCTGGTCACCGAATTCATCGGGATCACCGCCGGGTTGGGCTTTTTCGGCATCCCCGCGCCGGTAGCCGTTCTGGGTGCTCTCGTCATTACGGCCATCCTGCTGACCACCCATCGCTACTGGACTTGGGAGCGCGTGACCTTGGGATTAGCCATCTTCAACTTGGTTTTTGTTCCCATTGCGGTCTTCACGCATCCTCATTGGCGCCTGGTCGGCAGCGCCCTGGCCACCTGGCAACCGCTGCCCAATGGACTGAACTCGAGCACCTTGCTCATCCTGTTAGCCGATATTGGCGCCACCGTGACACCCTGGATGCTGTTTTTTCAGCAAAGCGCTGTCGTGGACAAGGGGCTCACTCCCCGCGACATCAGCATGGGTCAATGGGACACGCGCCTGGGGGCGGTGCTTGCTGCCGTTGCCGCCGTGGCCACGATCGTCCTCACCTCCTCGTTGTACGACCACGGGATCAGCAGCCACAACTTCCAAACCGCCCAGTTTGCCCAGGCCCTGGAGCCCTATATCGGCCACTGGGGCGCCGCGCTGTTCGCCCTCGGGATCTTTGAGGCCGGCCTGGTCGCCTGTATCGCCATCTCGACCTCATCCGCCTACGCCTTTGGCGAGGTCACCGGCAATCCCCACAGCTTGAACCGCCCCTTCCGCGAAGGCTGGCTGTTCTATTCCGTGCTTATGCTGGGTGCCTGTGTCGCCGCCGGCATCGTGCTGATCCCGCACATGCCACTGGAGTACGTCGTCTTGATCGTCAATGTGGTCGCGGTTCTGGCCATGCCGCCCGCATTGCTATTCTTGTACTTGCTGGTTAACGATCGAGAGTTGATGGGGGATTTCACCAATCCGCGCTGGACCAACATCGCTACCACCGCCGTCGTGGTCACGCTGGTGGCCGCCGGCTTGCTTTTCGGCTTGGCCACGGTTGCCCCACACGCCTTTGCCCGGTGGTTCTAATGACGGATCAACGTCCCCATGAGCCGCCGACCGAGCTGCTCGCCTCCCTGGAGAGCGACCAGTTCGTCGCCGCCAAACCCCATTACCAGCGCCGCCGCCTCAGTGGTCGTCTCCAGTGCCTGTTCTGGGGCCTCCGCGTCTATGTGCTGGTCATGGTGGTCGTGATCCTGTTGCTTTTCTGGCATCATTAGCCCTCCAACCCATGCACGAGTCCCAGCGCCAGGCACTACGGGATCGCCTGCGGGCCATCCCCATCTCCTCCGCCCTGCATCTCCGCCTCGACGCCGTGGACGATGGCGCCGCCACCTTGACGGCTCCCTACGACCCGGTCTTTGACGGCATCTTTCGCTGCTTCCACGGCGGCCTGCTTATGACGCTCGCCGATACCGCCGCCTGCGTCGCGGTCTTGACCCTGGCCGGCGTGGAGGCCGAGGTGACCACCACCGATATGAACATCCGCTTCCTCGCCCCGTGCCGTTCCGACGCCACCGCCGTGGCCCGAATCATCAAGTTCGGCCGCACGCTTTGCCCCGTCGCGGTTGAGCTGCGGGATGCCGTCGGCGTCCCCGTTGCGGTCGCCCAAGTCACTTACATGCGCCTGGCGCGGTAGGCGCTCCCGGGAGCGGCGGCGCGGCGAAACGGCGCTTCGGTGCAGAGGCTCCGCGCCTTAAGATTTTGCTGGATGGGCCGGGTGCGGCCGCTGGCCCCGTCCCTTGGCAAAGAAGACAATGAGGAAAATAATCCACAGCACAAACAGCGTCCAGATCGCCACCGCCGCCCAGCCGACGGCCAAGCCGATAATCCACAAGATGAATAGCACCACAAACGCCCACAGCCACGCCATGTCGTCCTTTTCCCCAACCGCCTCGCGCGGTTGGAGTGCTCCCCGCTCGGCGCGGATGCCCGGTCATTTCCGTCCACTCGCGTCGCGGTGCCCGCGCGTCGGGGCTGGCCGCCGCATCGCATCACTTTAGGAGGTATTGCCGGTGGGCCGGATGGGCCGCCGTCGCTGCAGCATGAGCGGAAAACGAATCGTCCTAGCGGCCAGTCCCTCGGAGTCTTGCGAGTACCAGCGGAGCACCTGGCGTCAGATGCTGCTGGCCACGCTGCCCGCCAAATATTGGCATCGGATCAGCGACGTCTCCATCCAGAATGAGGTTCTGCCCGACGGGCAGGCCAAATATGTCCCCCACGGGCTGCGCGTGGTCGAGGCGCTGCTGCTGGAGCGCTTCCGCGCCGACGACATCGCAGTCTGTTTTCCCGATCAGTTCGATCGCTTTATTGGGGACGACACGCGCGTGGTCGGCCTGCACGCCCACAACCCCATGGGGATCGCCTTCGCCGCCGATCTCTACTCCCATTTCTGGGGCCGCGACTGCGAATCGGTCAACGCCGCCGAGTTCCGCCGCATGATCGAGCACCCCATCCTCCGCCGCCATCACCCTCACCTCCGCCTCATTGTCGGCGGGCCAGGGACCTGGCAGATTGCCCGGAAGGGCATGCAGGATCCGTGGGCGATTGATTGCTTGGTGGATGGCGAGGCCGAGGGTTGCGCCGCCGACCTATTCGCCGCCGCCGTTCACGGCCAGCCCCTCCCCCGTTCCGTCCAGGGTCACAGCCCCGGCCCCAACGGCATTCCCAACGTTCGGCACCGCTCCACCTTCGGCGCCGTCGAGATCACCCGCGGCTGTGGCCGCGGCTGCCAGTTCTGTTCCATCGCACTGCGTCACGGCGCCAGCGTTCCGCTCGAGCACATCCTCGCCGACGTCCGCCGCCAGGTCGCCGAAGGCGCCGACACCATCATGCTCATTACGGAGGATCTATTCCTCTATGAACAGGGCCGCCGCTTCCAAACCAACATCCCCGCCCTCACCCGCCTGTTCCACGCGATCGGCTCGGAGCCCGGGGTCAAATACGTCGTCGTGAGCCATGGCACTATGGCTCCCGTGGTGCATACTCCGGAGGTCATTGACGCGCTCACGCCGGTAGCCGTCGGCCAGAGCTGGAACCAGCATCCGCTGTCCACCCATCCCGATCACCGCTACGCCATGCTGTTTATCGGCCTGGAGACCGGTTCTCCCCGCCTGTTCGAGCAGTACATGAAGGGCAAGTCCTATCCCTTCAAGCCCTCGCAATGGCCGGAGGTGGTGCTGAAGGGAATGGACATTCTCAATCGCCGGAACTGGTTCCCCTTCTGCACCTGGATCGTGGGCCTGCCCGGCGAAACCGACGCGGACATGAAGCAGAGCCTCGATCTGTTGTTTTGCCTCAAGGATTTCAAATTTGCCGCGATTCCGACCGTCTTCGTTCCCCTGGAGCAGACGCGCTTGGCGCAGCAGAAGGCGGCCAAGCTGGTCGAGCTGACCGACCTCCAGTGGGAGTTCTTCTTCACCTGCTGGCGCTACAGCCTGGACCTGTTCCGCTGGCGCGCCACCGACATCGGCTGGAAATACGCCGTCGGCATCCCCATCTACTACAGCCTGCTGGGCCGCCGCCTGTTCGGCCGCAGCATGAAATACGGCCTATTTCGCGTCGGGCACTACCCGGAGCGCTGGCTGCGCCGGCATCTCTATCTGGACTTCACCGGCGGCATGCGGCCCCGATATCAGGTGCCCGAACACATCGCGGTTCCCGCCCACGCCGCCCGGCCCGCCATCCCGGAGGATGAAGCCGCCCGGGAAGCCGCCTAGCCCAGCCGCCGCCTAGTGGAACCGCCGCAGGTACGGCAGGCTGGCCTCCATGTACGGCAGGTTCATCTCCAGAAAATAATTTTTCACCCCCGCCGGCTTGGCCGCGGCGAAGATCGCGCGCCAGTTCAGCGTCCCTTGTCCCACCGGCACGATCTTCTTCGTCTTCGCCGACCAGCCCTGCAAGTGCATGGAGATAAAGCGGCCCGGGTAACGGCGGAAGTAGGTGACCGCGTCGAAGCCGAACATGACGCTGGAGACCTGGAACTGGAACTTGACTAGCGTCGGGTCGAGGTACTCGAACAACAGGTCATAGATCCGGCGTCCGTCGCTGGTCTTGCCGTCCACCCAGGCCTCATTGTGCAGTCCCTGCTGGATGCCGGCGTGGTGCGCCGCCGCGGCGATCTGATTGTATTGGTCCGCCACGCGCTTGACCTGATCCGCCGAGGGATTTCTCGGCCCGTTTAGGCTGGGCACCATCATCTGCGTCAGTCCGACCTCATGGGCCCACTGCAGCCGCGCCGGCTGGTCATGTTGCAGCTCGGCAAGGCCGAAATGCGAGCTGATGCAGCTCAGCCCGGCATCGCCGATGATCCGTCGCAACTGACGGCCGGAATATTTCTGGAGCCCGCCGAAACCCATGTGCGCATAGCCCCAAGGCGAGCACAGTTCGATCGTCTGGAATCCCGCCTGCCGCAGCGTTCGCAGAGTGCCCGGGAAATCCCGCGCGATGCGGTGGCGGACCACCCAGGTTTGGCATCCAATGGGCAGGCCCAGGGGATAGGCGAAGAGGGCGCCGGCATTGGCCGCCAGCAGGGCTGCGGGCGTGGCAGCGGCAAGTTTTAGAAAGTCTCGGCGTGGCAGGGTCATGGTCGTTTCGGCTCCCGGGGTTAGGCCAGCCGGAAGGGCTCGCGGCTGGGCGGATCAATCAGAGCATTGGCCTGGTCCAAGGCGCCGGCGCGGCGCGAGGCCAATGCGGTAATGCGCTTGTTCGCGCCGTCCCAATATAATTTGTCGCTGGCCCGCACGGCGATGCAGCCCAGCAGGAGCGCCTCCACGACCGGCTGCTCAAACTCGAAGTTGGCCCGCGGCATCGGGCCTCCCTGTATGGCGTGCAGCCACTCTTGATAGGCGCCGGGCGAGACCGGCAGATCGTCCGGCGGCGGCTGAAAACCCTGCATCCGGCTGGCCGGAATCAGCCGTGGATTCTCGCCCTCAAAGCCGCACAAGATCTTGCCCTTATCGCCGACGTACAGCATGCCTTCGCCATCGCTGGCGCTCATCGCCTCGCCCCGCGCCAGCTCTGTCGGCCGGGGCGGGCGCAGATGGGCGTCGTACCAATGCACCACGACCGGCGTGCGTTCTCCGCCCAGCGCCCCTTGCCGCGCCGGAAATTCCCACCGCACCAGCTCGGCGACGGGGAAAGTTTCTTTAAAGCGCGGCGTCGAGCTGGCTTCCACCGCCGTCGGCGCCGTCAGCTCCAGCACCCGGAACAGGGTGTCGAAGCTGTAATTGGCCATGTCTCCGATCGCCCCTTCGCCGAAGTCAAACCAGCCGCGCCAAACGAACGGCTGGTAAATCGGGTTGTAGGGCCGAGCGGGCGCCGGTCCTAGCCACAGGTCCCAGTCCAACCCCGCCGGCGTGAGCGGCGTGTCGGTGGGGCGGTTCAGCCCCTGCGGCCAATACGGCCGCTGCGACCAGTTGTGCACCTCCCGCACTTGCCCGATCACCCCCGCTGCCACCCACTCGGTCAGCAGCCGGGTTGCCTTGGAGGCTTCGTTCATCACCGCCACTTGGGTCGCCAAGCCCGTCTCCCGGGCCGCCCGCGCCATTGCTCCCGCTTCGGCGATGGTGTGCGCCATCGCCTTCTGGCAGAAGGCATGTTTGCCATGCCGCAGCGCGTAAACGGAGATATAGGCGTGCCAGTGGTCGGGCGTGCAAACCACCACGCCATCCAGATCGTGTTCCTGCGCGATGAGGTCACGGAAGTCGTTGTACGCCCGGCAGCCGGTATACCCCGACCGCTGGCGCACGCGGCGGTAGTACGCATCCACCAGTCGCCGTGCCGGCTCCCGGCCGCAGGTGGGCCCGTTCCAGTCCGCGCCCCAACCCGGGTCGTTCAGCAGCCGCCGCTGCTTCCGCAAGATCTCTCCCGGCCCCCATTCGGAGTAGTTGTCACTGCCTTGATTGACGTCGCAAACCGCCACGACCTCCACCTCGGGGAAGCGGAGAAAGTCCATCATCACCCGCGTGCCCTGGGCCCCCACGCCGATCGAAGCCAGGCGGATCGGCCGGTCGGAAACGACATTGGCGGCACGCGCCCGGCTAGCTCCGGGCCATAGAGTCAGGGCCCCGGCGGCGGCGCTGCTTTCCAGAAATGCGCGGCGGGTCACCCCGGCGCCCACCCGGCGGCCATCGTCCTCGGACATTGCCCTCCTCCGCGCCCAGCCTCGATTCGCCGCCCCTGGCGGCCCTGAGCCTACGACTGCGGCGCGAGGGGAGCATATCACACCAGCTCACCTTCGCAGCGGGATGGCGTTTCCGCAGGGCCGATCGGAAACGCCAGCTTGACGTCATGGCCCTCGGTCGCTTCAGATACACATAGGCCCACGTCGGGCCGGCGACGGCATGGCCGCCATCTCCCCCTCCGCCGCGACCGCCACTCGCGCCAAGCGGCACCTAGCCTTCGTCTCCCTGCTGGCTACCATTGGGCTGCTGGTCTTGAATGTCTGGGTGGCCCTGGCCACGCACAGCCTAGGCGTCACCGCCGAGGCGGCCAATTCCGGTCTCGACCTGATCACCGCCATCCTCACCTTTGTCTCGATTGGCATCGCCGCCCGCCCCGCCGACGCCAACCATCCCTTCGGCCATGGCAAGTTCGAGAACTTTTCCGCCTTCCTCGAGACCAGCCTGTTGATTGCGACGGCGGTCATTGTCCTCGTCGCCTCCATCGCCAGCTTCTTCGGCCCCGTCACTCACTTGCAGGTGACCCTGGCAGCCTTCATCGTCATGGGCCTTTCCATGGGCGTGAATGCCTGGCGCTCCCGCGCCCTGGGCCGTGCCGCCCGCCAATACGACAGCGACGTGCTGGCCGTGGATGCGCTGAACTACGCCGGTGATTTTTGGAGCAGCGCCGCCGTCATCGTCGGCCTCGGCGTCGCCGGGCTCGGCCAGCGCCTCGGTTGGGCCGGTTTGCTGCACGCCGATGCGGCCGGCGCCATCGTGGTCGCCCTCGCCATGCTCGCCGTGGCCCTGCACCTCGGCCGCCGCACCGCCGGCGTGCTGTTGGACGAGGCGCCTGTCGAACTCCGCGAGGAACTGCGCGGCCGCATCTCCGCCGTTCCCGGTGTTGAGGCGGTGGATGAACTCCGTCTGCGCCGCTCCGGCAGCCGCTATTTCCTGGACTTGCGCCTCGGCCTGGGCCGAACCCTCAGCCTGGAGCGGGCCCGCCAGGTCCGTGAAGCGGTCGCCGAGCGCATCCACCGCCGCCTACCCGACGCCGACCTGGTGGTGGAGACCAGTCCCCGCGCGGCCGACCACCTAAGCATCTTCGAGGAAATTCGGGCCCTGGCCCTGCGCTACGACGTCAGCATCCACGATCTTTCGATCTTTGACGTCGGCGGCGGCCTGGAAGTCGAACTGCACTTCGAGCTGGACGAACAGCTGACCCTCAAACGCGCCCACGATCAGGTCAGCGACATTGAGCGCGACATGCGGCGGGAAATCCCCCGCATTCGCCAGATCGTGTCCCACATTGAGCCCGAGCGACGGGAGCCTGCTCCCGCCGCTGGCGTCGCCGACCGCCACGCCGCCACCATCGCTCGCGGCGTGCGAGCGGCTGCCAGCGCCTGCCCCGGTATGCTCGATTGCCATGACATCCATGTCCGCCGCAGCTCCGGCCATCTCTCCCTTTCCTGCCACTGCACCTTCCCCGACTCGATGCCCGTGGCCCAGGTCCATGAGGCCGTCACCGCCTTTGAAAGCGAACTCAAACGCCGTTGGCCGGAGCTGGCCCGCGTCACCATCCATACCGAGCCCGGTTCGGATAACCGGCGCTAGGTACCCGCCGCCCCGGGGCGTCGGACCGCTTGACAATTTCCTAATTTCTAGTATGTTCGAAATATGGCGCCAATGACGGGGAGGGCGGACGCTCAGGACGCTCAGTTGGTAACGCGGTACGCCGATATGCTCGCGGCCCTCGGGGCCGAGCCGCGCCTGCGTATCGTTCGCCTGCTCCTGAGCGCGCACCCCGAAGCCATGCCCGCCGGCGAAATCGCGGCGGAGCTGGAAATTCCCGCCAGCACGCTGTCCCACCACCTGGAAAAGCTGAGGAACGAAGGCCTGGTACGGGTGCGCCGCGAGGGCACGTTTCTTTGGTATGGGGCGAACACGGGAACGCTTGAGGAGCTGCTGGGATTTCTGTACGCCGAATGCTGCACGCGGAACCAGGCGGTCGAGCCGCGGAAGATTCTCTGTTGCCGATGAGGAGGAGAGCGCCATGAGCCAAATACGGGAAATCGTTCAGCAAACATACGCCGCGGCGGCGCGGCAGGTCGCTAGCGGCGGCTCACGCGGCGCCTGCTGCGGGTCGGCGGACTGCTGCGAGGCCGATGCCGATCCCATCACGTCGGGCCTCTACGGCGGCGCCGAAACCGGCGGCTTGCCGGAGAAAGCCGTGCGCGCCTCCTTGGGCTGCGGTAACCCCACCGCGCTGGCCGAGCTCCAGCCCGGCGAGACCGTGCTCGATTTGGGCTCCGGCGGCGGCATGGACGTGTTGCTCTCGGCCCGGCGCGTCGGCCCCGCGGGCAAGGCCTATGGCTTGGACATGACCGACGACATGCTGGCGCTAGCACGCGAAAACCAGCGGCAAGCGGGCGCCAAGAACGTCGAGTTCCTCCGCGGGGAAATCGAGTGCATTCCGCTGCCCGCCGACTCCGTGGACGTGGTCATCTCGAATTGCGTCATCAATCTTTCCGCGGATAAGGACCGCGTGCTGCGCGAGGCATTTCGCGTACTGAAGCCGGGCGGCCGTTTCGCCGTCTCCGACATCGTCGTTCGCGGCCGCCTCCCCGCCGAAGCGCGCCGCGGCGGGAGGCTGTGGGCCGGTTGCATCGCGGGCGCGCTCGAGGAAACCAAGTACGTGCAAAAGCTGGCTGCGGCGGGATTTGACCGGATCGAAATCGAGCCCACCCGCGTTTACGACGCCGCGGCCGCCCGGCGGCTGCTGGCGGGCGAGACCCTCGACCTGGACGCGATCGCGGCCCGGGTGGCGGGCAAGATCATGAGCGCCTTCATCCGCGCCACCAAGCCGCCGCTCCGGCAGTGACGCGCGGCCGGGTGAACGGCGGCCCGCTACGGGGAGGCCATTATTCGCCCTTGCCCCGGTCCACAAACATCAGCGCCGGGACCACGCCGCGAGGGTGCCGCGAGGCGACCTCGTGTCGGCTCAGACGCGCGCCCTGTTTGTTGACAAGGTCGTGGCCCTCGGACAGGAAGTAGCGGAGCAGCGCCCGCTCCAGCAGCTTCAGGCATTTCGCCTCCTGCTGCCCGGGCTTCGGCAGAAACCGTCCGGCCAGCACCACCCGCTGCCCGTTCTTGGCCTTTCGCAGGTGCAGCATTAACGACACATTGCCCTTCAGGTGGGTCTGAACGCGCGAGCGAATGCTGCCGGCTTGCCCGACGTACAACGCCTCGAACTTCTTGTTGAAGCGCCGGCCGAAGATGTAGACCCCAGCGGAGTTCGGAAGCCCGTCGTCAACCTTGTAGATCAGGTTTTCCTCACTGCCGGCAGTGCGCAGCTTAACCGGGTGCGACCAATCGAGAGCCAATTTCACCGTGTCCGCCTGTGTCTTGCTGCCGGTTGCCAGTGGGATTATACATCCGGCACCCACCGCCAACAGCCGCCTGTTGCCGCGCCCCTGGCCGCCGTGGTACGTTTATGCGCTTGCACGTGAATGCCGGAGCCGCGGTGGCGGCCATGCGTTTGCCGTCCGGCCAGGAGGCGAAATGGAAGCGCTGGGAATGGTGGAAACCAAAGGGCTGGTGGGCTCGATTGAAGCCGCCGACGCGATGGTCAAGGCGGCCAACGTGGTCCTGCTGGGCAAGGAATACATCGGCGCCGGTTACGTGACCGTCATGGTTCGCGGCGATGTCGGCGCGGTCAAAGCCGCCACCGATGCCGGCGCGGCGGCGGCGCGGCGTGTCGGCGAACTGGTCAGCGTGCACGTCATCCCGCGCCCCCATTCCGAGGTCGAACGCATCCTGCCGAATAAGGGCCAACTGCCCGCCTCCAAGTAACGCGGGACCGGTCTCGGTGCCTGTCGGCGGCGAGGGACAGGCGTTCCCGCTCGTGCGGTGAGCCGTGGATAAAGATCTCGAAAGCGTGCAGGAAGCTCGCGATTTGCTGGAGCGGGCTTACCAGGCCAGCCTGGCTTTTGGCGTCGCGGATCAGACCCAGGTGGACGCCATCGTCGCCGCCATGGCCGCGAAGGCAGAGCAGCACGCCGAGCCGCTGGGCCGCCTGGCGGTGGAGGAAACCGGCTACGGCAAGCCGGAGGACAAAACCCAAAAGAATCTTTTTGCCGCTCGCCGCGTCTTTCAGGCGATCCGCGACCTGCGGACGGTGGGCATCATCGCCGAGGATTCGGCCGCGGGCATCATCGAAATCGCCACCCCGGTGGGCGTAGTCGCAGCCGTCCTGCCCAGCACCAATCCCACCAGCACCGCCATCTACAAAATCCTGATCTCTGTCAAGGCCGGCAACGCCATCGTCCTCAGCCCCCACCCGGCCGCCATCCGCTGCATCTGTGAAACGGTTTCCCTGCTGCGTCAGGCGGCGCTGCAGGCTGGCGCGCCAGAGGGCCTGATCGGTTGCTTCTCCCGTCCCAGCCTGGCCGGCACGCAGGAATTGATGCGGCACCGGCGCACCGGCGTCATTCTCGCCACCGGCGGCATGAGCATCGTCCGCGCCGCCTACAGCAGCGGCAAGCCCGCCTATGGCGTCGGCCCCGGCAACGTTCCCGCCTTTGTGGACCGTTCCGCCGATGTGGCCCAGGCCGTCGGGCACATCCTCGCCGGCAAGAGTTTCGATTGGGGCACCATCTGCTCCTCCGAACAAGCGCTTGTGGCGGAGGAAAGCCTGCGCCCGGCCGTGACCGCCGAGCTGCGCCGCCAAGGCGCGCATTTCCTCAGCCCGGCCGAGGCGGACAAGCTCGGCGCCGCGCTCATTCAGCGGGAGACGTTCACGGTGAATCCCAAATGCGTCGGCCAGTCCCCGCAGCGCCTGGGCGAGCTGGCCGGTTTCGCGGTTCCCACGGGCGTCCGCGTCTTGGTGGCGGAGTTGTCCGGCCTGGGCAAGGAATATCCCTTGTCCGCCGAAAAGCTTTCCCCGGTTTTGGCCCTTTATTTTGCCCCAGATCG
>JBOGKW010000102.1:0-12336 GCA_050746205.1 Terriglobales bacterium
GCGGGGGTCCCCAGCGCCCAACGGCGCCTGCTGGGGCGGAGCGGCGCGCCTTGGTGTGGGGCGCCGGGGCCGTCCAGAATCGGGCGGCTAAGTCGCCGCTCCGCGCTCTGCTGGCGCTAGCCGCGTGCGCGGCGCTGGCCGTGGCCGCCGCCGCCCAGACCCGCACCTACAAAAGCCTGCACGTGACCTTGCGCATCCAGCCGGATTTCGCCGCGCGGTCCATTCAGGTCCAGGAGACGCTCACCTTGCGGCCGCTGCGTGAGCAGTTTCAATATTTTCACCTCGACTGCGCCGGGCCGGTCATTGACGCCATCACCGCCAACGGCCAGCCGGTGAGCTACCAGCAGCGCGGCCAGCAACTGCACATCCGCCTGGCTGCGCCCCTCGGACCGGCCCAGACCCTCACGCTACGCATCCGCTACCACGTCACGCCCGCGGCCGGGCTGGTGTTTTACCCCGCCGATCTTGCGCAGCCGGGCCGCGCTACCTGGCTATGGACCTCCGGTGAGCCGGACGAGAACCACCACTGGCTGCCCATCTACGACCACCCAGACGACAAGCTGACGGCGGATTTCTTCATCACCGCGCCGCGCGGCGATTGGGCCATCGCCAACGGGCAACTGCTGGCGCGGCGGCCCGCCGCCGGCGGCGGGCACGTCTTCCACTGGGCGCAAACCGAGCCCATCAGCAGCTACCTGCTCGCCTTCTATGTCGGCCAATGGCATCGCGTGGACGCGGTTGGGCCGCACGGCGTGCCACTGCAGTACGATGTGCCGCCAACGCAGTCGGCGGCCATCGCCCGCGCTCGCTATGGCCGCACGGCGGCGATGATGGCCTACGACGAGCAGCTCACGGGCGTGCCCTATCCCTGGGCCAAATACGACGAGGTGGACAATCCCGGTTTCTTCTCCGGCCTGGAAAACGCCAGCGAAACCGAGTTCCCCGGGGATTATCCGCAGAACGCCACGCTCGCCAATGTGCGCGCGGCGGCGCCGGAGATGGATGTCGAAATCGCCCATGAGCTGTCGCATCAGTGGTTCGGCGACACCGTCACCTGCGCCCACTGGTCGGATCTGTGGCTGAACGAGGGCTTCGCCACCTTTATGCAATACACCTGGGACGCACACGCCCGTGGCCAGGATCAGGCCATCCGCGATTGGGCGCAGGACGCCGACGGGTATTTCGCCTACGCCCAGGAGCGGGATCATCCCGTCGTGGATTACCAACACGGCGACCCCTGGAACATGTTCGACCCGGTCACCTACAACAAAGGCGGCTTCGCCATTCGCATGCTGGAGGCCCGGCTGGGCGCGCCGGCGTTTTGGCGGGCGATTCACCTTTATTTGACCCGCTACAAGTTCCATCCGGCCGATACGCGAAACTTTGAGCTGGCGGTGGAAGAATCCAGCGGCCAGAACCTGCGGCCGTTCTTCCAGCGTTGGTTCTATGGGCGAGGGTACCCGGTGTTTCACGCCGCCTGGAGTTGGCGGCCCGCGGCCATGGGCGCCGGCTCCGCACCCAACCCCGGCGGCACCGTGCAGCTTCGGCTGCGGCAAGCCCCCGTTCATGGCCTGCTTTATACCGGCCCGCTCACGCTGGCGGCCTGGGTGAACGGCCGCGAGCAGCGGCGTACCGTCGCCATCACCAGCGCCGACCAAACCATCGCCTGGTCCCTGGCGGCGAAGCCGGAAATGGTGCAAATGGATCCGGACCACGTGCTGCTGAAGGAAGTTCTCTGGACCAAGCAACTGGGCGAGTGGCGCTATGAGGCGGCGCATGCGCCTTGGAGCTGGGACCGCCAGCAGGCTCTGGACGCTATGGACCGCGCCGAGCACGACGACAATCGCGCCACCATGGCCGCGTTCTTTGCCCGCCGCGTGCAGGTGGAGACCTCAGTGCCGGTGGCGGATAATGCCCTCGCCCATCTCGCCGGGCTGGACCCGGCTGCGGCCCAGCGCCTGGCGCTGCAACGCCTGGGCAGCACCGTTCCGGCGGTGCGCGCCGACGCCGTGACGCTGCTCGGTCATCTCCATCCGGGCCAGGCCACGCAGCCTGGTGAGCGGACCCGCGTGCGGCAGTTGTTCCGCGCCGACCCCATCTCCAGCGTGCGCGCCGCGGCGCTCGGCGCTCTGGTGGAGCTGGACCCCGCCCGTGCCCAGACCTACTTCACCCAGGCTTTGGCGATGAAGAGCTATCACTGGCAAGTAGAGAACCGGGCGCTGCAGTTGGAAGCGCATCGGGACCGAGCGCTCGCGGTGCCGCTGCTGCTGCGCTACGCCCAGGTGGATCAGCCGCCGGCGCTGCGCGGCGTGGCCATCGCCCAACTCGGCCACTTCGGCGGCGGCAACCCGGCGGTGGCGGCGGTGCTGCGGCGGGCCTTGCGCGGCCCCACTGGCATGGCCCAAGTTCGTGCCGCACTGGCCTTGGCCGAGCTCCGCGACCGCGCCTCGTTGCCGGCGATCCAGGAACTGGCGGAGAACACCTGGATCGGCTTCTTCAAACCTGCCTTCCAAGCCGCCGCTGAAATGCTGCAGCGCTAAGGCTTGGCGCGCCTTTCGCGGGCGGACCCTGCGCAGCCGGTTACCCGATGTTGACGGTGATCGTCAGCGAATGGCTGAGCGTGCCGCTGGCGCCGGTGACGGTAACAGCATAGTCGCCGGGGGGCGTGCCCGGAATAGCGTGCTTGGACTGCGAGGCGGACCCGCCGCCGCCGCAGGCCGCCAACGCCAGCGCGCCGAACAGCGCCACTGCCAATGCCGCTCGCCGCGGCCGGGGCCGGGCCGGCAACGCCAGCAGCGCGAGGCCGAGCAATCCCGCCAAGCCCAGCTCCCAGGCGAGACGGCCCCGGGGCGGGTCCCCAGGACCAGGGACGGTCGGCATGAGGTCCGTTTGCGGCGCCGTCGTGCTGATCGTCAACACCGTGCTGTCGCCGGCGGCGACCGAGGCGGGACTGAAGCTACAGGTGCTTTTTGCCGGCAGGCCGGAGCAGGCAAAGCTGACTCTGCCGGTGAAGCCATTTTGCGCCGTCACCGCAATTGTGGTCTGCGCCGTGCCGCCGGGGGCGGAGATGGACAGGGAGGTGGGATTGTCCCCAAGGCCAAAATCCGGCAGGGAAGCGACGGTGAAGTCGGTGTCCTCGACCGAGCTGGCATAGTAGCTATTGCCGCCGTAGGTGGCGTCTACCGGCACCATACTTCCGGCTTCGAACTTTTCAGTGGTGACGGAAATTTGCGCCTGCCCGTTCACCACCGGCGCGGAGGAGGGGCCATCGATCGTGGAGATCTGCAGGGTACCGTCAATGGCCGCCGGATTGGTTTGCGCGGGCACGACATGAAAGGTAACGGTCTCCGTCCCACCCGCCTGCACCGGCGACGGCGAAAACGCCACGTTCAACACTGTGGGGATTTGATAGTTCACGATGACCGGCGGCGAGGTCGAGCCCGCGTAGTTGGCGTCGCCGCTGTAAACCGCCGTAACCGTGTTCGGCCCAATGGCGAGCGGGGGGTCGTTAAGGTCCGTCAAGATGAGCCAGCCCGTTCCGGTGCCTTCCCCGCCACCCATCGGGGCAGGCGCCCCCAGGGGCGCGCCTCCGTCGTAAAACTGGACCGTGCCGGTCGGAATCGCGGCCTCGGTGGTGCCTAAGACGTCGGCCTCAATGGCGTCTTCGCCTCCGACCAGCTGGGCGCCCAGGGGCCGCGCAGTAACGGTAGTGGGGTCCTTGGTAATGGTGAACGTCGCCGGCGCGGAGGTGCTGGCGTCGAAGCTGGAGTCGCCGGAGTAGCTGGCAACCAGGGAGTAGCTGCCGGGCGCAAGGGTTATCGTTCCGTCGACGATTTCGGTCGAGCCCTGGCTATTGAGCGGGAGGGGGTCTCCGGAGAGGCTCGCGCCGTTGTTCAGGAAGTTGATCTGGCCGGTGGGGACGCCCTTGCCGGACTGGCCCTGCACGTCGGCGCGCCAATAGACGAAAGTCCCGTACGGGAGGCTGGTGAAGGTTTTCGGATTGCCCTGGGCATCGGCGGTGAGAACCGTTTCGGTGGTGATGCTGGGTTCCGGGGCGATGGTCAGCGTAATCGGGCTGGAATCGCTCGGGGCAAATGTCCCATCGCCGGGATAATGGGCGGTGACAGCGTAGGTGCCGCCGGGCAGGGCCGCCGTGCTCCCGCTGGCGGCGCCGCCGTTCAAGCTAAAGTTCGCAACGCCCTGCTGGTTGCTGGTGAGCACCGACACCAAGCCAGTGGGCGTGCCCGCGCCGGACTGCGGCGCCACGGTGATGTCCACGTTCACCGGCATGCCGTGCGTCAGGTTCGCGGTAGGGCTGAGTGCGAGCGCGGTTTGGCTGGGGGTGAAGGTTACGCCGGCCCAAGCCGCGACCAAGTTGGCCACGTTCACGCTGCCCAGCCCGGTGGCCAAATCGTAGCCCGCCGCCGCATTGTATCCAGGCAGCACCCCATAGGCGTCGGTCCCCGGCGGCGAGCAATTGGCCGTTCCGGCACTGCAGGGCACGGCGTTGGTGCCTTGCGTGATGTCGTCAAATACACAGGAGGAATTCGGGCTCGCGCTGGAGTTGCAGTTGCCCGCCGTTTGCTGGCTGGCCAGCCTGTAGAGCACGTAATGCGGGTCGCCCTGCGGGCTGGCGGTTTTTTGATCCACCAATGCCTGGATGCCCGCCCACGCCGGCGCCGCTGCGGAGGTCCCGCCTACCCCAAAAAAGTACAGCGTGCCCGCAGGGTTGCAAGCGGCGTCCCCGAAATCCGTCTCGCACAGGATGTACACAACGTCGTTCAACCCGTTGCCGGCGAATAGCGAAACATCCGGCAAGTCCCGTCGTCCGTCCGTCCCCGGCTGCCACGGCGGCTTGGCGTAGCCGCCGGCGCAGGTGGCGAGTGTTTGCCCGTCCGAGGTGGTGCAGCCGCTCATGCCGCCGCCGCCGGCGACGGTGCTCAAAAAACCTTCCTGCTGCAACGTCGCGTTGTTGCAATTGGCCACCGGGTCGGTGCCGCCGCCAAAGGCCGAGATCTCCGGGCTCGCGCAGGAGTCGTTCCACGCCATTTCCGGAATGTAGCCTTTGGCCGATGCCAGCGTGGTCGGATCGTTCGTGGCAAGCCAGTAGGTCGCCGCATCGCTCAGATCATCGAAGTCCGTGCCGCCGACCGCCACGGCATTCGGCGGCGAGGCCAGGCCGCTCACCGCCAGCCCGCCCTGCGCGGCCGTGGCGCCCGCGGGGTCGCAGCCCGCCGATCCGTTGTCCCCGCTGGCGACGAATACGCTGATGCCCTCCGCCGCCGCCTGTTGCCACAGTTGCTGATAAAACTGATTTCCCGCCGTTCCCAGTTCCAGCTCGCAAGCCCCATAACTGTCGCTCAGAACTGGCGCCAGGTCGTTATCCACGATGTATTCGGCGGAGAGGTCCACGCCCGCCGTGGTGTTCGTGCTGGCGGAGACCACCAAGTCCAGCGTCGCGCCTTTCGCCACCGCCCCCGCCCATTCCAAATCCAGGTCGGATTCGGTTTCGTCGCTCAGGGAGGCGGAACTAGGGCCCAGAACGCCGGGGTCCGGCCCGTTGTGCAGGACGTTAACGGTGGTTGCCGGCAAATCCAAGGAGGATCGGAAGTTGTTGATATCGAAGGTGTTGACGTCGGTCTCGGCCACGATGGCGATGGTTTCTCCGGTGCCGTCAATGCCGCTGCTCCAAAGCGGCAGAATGTTGTAGATCGCGGCCAGATCGTAGGGGCCCAGCGCATAGCAACCGCCTGGGCTGGCGGATCCGCCGCAAGTGCCGTCGTAGGTATATTGGGGCCCCAATGGCGTCGCCCGCGGGCTGTCCCGCTGCTTGGCGAACCGCCCGGCGAGCACCGCCTGCGCATGCCGTCCGAAGCTGTTCAGGCTGACCACCCCCGCCACCGCCGGCGCCAGCGCCGCCGGAATCTCGGGATCGGCGTCATTGGCCCAATGCGACCGCCCCTGGATCACATAGCGATGGATCGCGGTGTGAAACGCCGCCGCCACCTGCTCCGCCGTGCCGGAGAATTCAATGAACTGCCGCCCGTTCGCGATGCGGGTCGCTTGAAAGCCTTCGCTCGTCAGCCATTGGCTCACCGCCTGGAGGTCGGCGGCGTCCAACCCAAAGCGCTGGCCGAAGGCCGCGGGCGTCAGCCACTGGTGGAATTCCGGTGAGGCGGCGTCTTGCTGTTGCGCCAGCAGCGTCTGCAGCGCCGCTTGCTGGGCCGCGCCCCGCTTGAGCACCAGGATCATGCGCTGCGCCGGCAGGCTGGCTGGCGCCGGCCCACGATCGAACGCCGGCTGCGCCAGCGGATAGGTGTTGCCCCGCAGCCGCACGAGCTGCCGGTTGTTGACCGGCTGGGTAATGACCCGGTGCTGCGCCTGCTGCGGCGCCCGCCGTGGCATCCGCTGCTGGGGCGCGCCGCGCGGCGGACGGGCCGCGCCGATGAGCCCCATCGCCAGCGCCACCCCGGCTAGAGCTATGAAATACCGGCCCGGTCCATGGCCCATCACATCTCAAACTCCCAGAGTCACATTATGTCGATGACCCGCGGGCGTCAAGCACACCGGACATAAGCTGTGGTTAGCACGTGACTTGTCCGGTCGGATGGACAGGCGAGTGGTCCGGTCTTTGGGGCCTGCGGGCCCGCCCCTCAGGCCCCCAGTGGGGCAGGCGTCTGGCTGGGCGCGGCGCCATGGGCGGCTTCCGGCCCCAAAACGGCGGGACGTATCCACACTCGGTTGCGGTCGTCTTCAGTCGCCTGCTGGACGCCAGCGCCTCGCGGCCGCTCCATCGTCAGCGCCCGACCTCGAGCACGGCGGCGCCGGCGAAGCCGTCGTGTTTGAGCTGGCGCAGGGCGCGATCGGCCTCGGCCAGGGGAAACGCCGTGACCCGCGTGCGCACGGGGATCCGCGCCGCCTCGGCCAAAAACTCCCGCCCGTCCTGGCGCGTGTTGTTGGCCACGCCGCGGATCAGCCGCTCTGGGTGCAGCCAAGCGTAATCGAGCGCGGGAATCGGGCTCATGTGAATGCCGCCCAGCACCAGCGCGCCGCCCGCATCCAGGGCCTGCAGGGCCGGGGGCACGAGCTCGCCGGCGGGGGCGAACAGGATGGCCGCATCCAGCGGCACGGGCGGCGGATCGGCCGCGCCGCCGACCCACGCCGCCCCCATCTCCGCCGCGAGGGCGCGGTGCCGCTCCTCGCGGGTACAGACGTAAACCTCCGCGCCCCGCGCCCGAGCTAATTGAATCACCACATGCCCGGCAGCGCCGAAGCCGTAAATCCCCAACCGCGCACCCGGGCAAGCCGCCGGCAATCCGGTTAGGCGCAGCGCGCGATAGCCGATGATGCCGGCGCATAACAGAGGCGCCGCCGCCAGGTCGCCGAACGCCTCCGGCAGCGGGTACACAAAGGCGCCATCCGCCAGGCAATACTCCGCATATCCGCCCGGCACGGTCCAGCCGGTAAACTCGGCCCGCTCGCACAGGTTCTCCTGCCCACGGCGGCAGAACCGGCAGGTGCCGTCGGCGGAGTGCAGCCAGGCGACGCCGACCCGCGCGCCCAGCGGCAGCGGCTCCGGCGCGCCCTCCCGGCGTGGCCCATGCGCGGCGACTTCCCCCACCACTTGATGGCCCGGAATCATCCCGCCCCGCCGCACCGGCAGATCGCCCTCGACCACGTGCAGATCGGTGCGGCAAATGCCGCAGGCCCGCACGCGGACCAGAATCTCCCCCGCCCCCGGCCGCGGCGTCGGCGCCTCGCGCCACGCCAGCGGGTGTTGCTCAATCGGTCCAGGTTGGTCCAGCACCCACGCCCGCATGCCCGCCTCGCCTTCAGCATACGGCCACCGCGCGCCGGCGCCGCGGCTGCGCGCCACGCGCGGCCTGGTCTTAGGGCCGTGACATGTTTTTAGTAACTCACTAGGTTCCGCCCCACGGGTTCTAAAGCAGTTGCCACCTCCGGCCCCCGGCCTAATGTCACGTTTTGATTTTTCCCTCTCGCCGCACCGGGCCGTAGGGTCAGGTCCGCGGCACCCGCCCAGGAAACGGCCATGACAACTTACAGGTCAATTGGACCGCGGCTTCGGGCAACTGAGTTTGGACTCACTCACATCCCAATCTGGGTAACACCAATCTCTGCCTGAGGAGTTTCCATGGCCCCGATCACTACCCTCCCCTCCCGCGCCTCGGCCACCGTGCCGCCCGCCCCGACCCCCTTCCAGCCCAACCAGGCGCAACTGCGCTTCGCTGAAACCCTCTGCCGCATCGCCAGCGACGAGCAGTTTCGCATCCGCCCCGCCCAGGTCTGCCGCCAGTCGGGGGTCAACCCCAGAACCTATTACCGTTGGCAGCGCCAGCCCGGCTTCGCCGCCTGGCTAGCGGGCCTGGCTGTGCGCTTCATGGCCGTCAACGCCCCGCTCCTGGTCTTTTCCACCTTCCAGTGCGCCCTCGACGGAGACAACGGCGCCCGCCGGCTGCTGTTCCGCAAGTTTTTCACCCCCCAGGACGGCCTCCTGCCCCCGGAACCCGGCCGGCCGGGCCCCGCCCCCGAAGACGAGCCGTAGGGCCCCGCCCCCGCGCGGCCCCGGCGCCACCGCCCGCTATCCCTGCCGCACGGACGCGCCGGTGCGCATTACTCCAGTAGCAGCGGCCGGAGAAACTCCGCGGACTTGCGGGCACCGACGACGGGCTCGGTGGTGGGATCCTCGTGCTCAATCGAGAGCACGTGCTCGTAGCCGACGTTCTTCATCGTCGCCAGGATGCGGCGCCAATAGAGGTCGTCGTGGCCATAGCCGCAGATGGCGTAGGACCAGGAGCGGTGCAGCACGTCCGCATAGGGGGTGACGTCAATCAAGCCATTGATCTGGGCGTTGTGCGGATCAATCGTCGCGTCCTTGGCGTGGAAGTTGAACAGGGTGCCGGCCTCGCCCAGCTTGCGCACCAGCGCCGGGCCATCCACGCCCATGCCGAAGATGTTGCCGAAGTCCAGGTTGCAGCCAAGATAGTCTCCGCCCACGGCCGCACGCAGGCGCTCGAGGCTGGAGAAATTGTAGACGGCATAGCCGGGATCGAACTCCAGCGCCACCTTGATCTTGTGCCGCCGGGCGGCGGCGGCGGCGAGGCGCCAATAGGGGATGATCTTCTCCTCCCATTGCCACTTGAGCATCTCCACGTAACTGCCGCGCTCCAGGCTGGTCACCCAGTTGGGGCGCAGCCCGCCTTTGTCATCGCCGGGACAGCCGGAGAAGTAGTTGACCACGGGCACGTCCATCATCTCGGCCAGGCGCAGCGTTTTCAAATAGACATCGTTCGTGCGGCGGGCGACGGCGGGGCGGGGATCCAGCGGGTTGCCATGGCAACTGAAGGCGCTGATGGCCAGGCCGTGCGCCGCCAACTCCTGGACGTAGGCGCGGCGGCGGCCCGCGTCGGCCAGCAAAGCGTCCGTGGGGCAATGGGCGTCGCCCGGATCGTTGCCCGTGCCCAGCTCCAGCATTTGCAGCTTCAGGCCCTGGGCGTACTCCAAGACCCAGCGCAACGGCTTGTCGTTGAAAGGCCAGGTGAACAGGCCGATCTTCAGCTGGGAGGCGTAGCGGGGATTGGCCGGCGGCTGCCAGGCGGCGCCGTCGGAAGCCGAAGGCGCGGGCGCGGGGGTCTGCCCCTGCACATGCGCGGCCGGTTGGGCTAGGGCGTTGACGGATAAGCCGGCCGTGGCGGCGGCGGTGGCTTCTAGAAAGCGGCGTCGGTCGAGAGACATAAGAGCCTAGGGGCGATGGCGGAGGTAGGAGGGCACATCAAGGTCGTCGGCCCGGTTGGTGGCGGGCACCTGGCCGTTGCCGGTGGGCTCCCGGGTCAGCCGCCCGTCAAGGGACGGGGCGCCTGTGGCGAGCGCCTGCGGCTGGGCTTCGGCGTAGGGCTCTCCCGCCGGGCGGGAACCGCCCACGCTCAGGGCGCCGCCCAGTGGTCGCGAGTTGTGGCTGGGCGCGGGACTGGGCGCCGCGCTCGGAGCCGGAACGGAGTCGGCAACGCCTGCACCGACCTGCGGCGGCACGGCCCGGTGTCGCGCGGCGGGGGGAAAGGCGTCGGGAAAGACCTCCGAAAACACCTCCGGCAGCGGCTCGGTGGGCGGCAACGGGGCAGGCCGCTCCACGGCGCGGGCGGCGGCACGGTTGTGGATGTACTCGGCCCGGAAGCCGGTGGCGATGACCGTGATCTTCACCTCATCGCCCATGGCGTCGTTGAGCACGGCGCCAAAGATGATATTGGCGTCCTCGTGCGCCGCTTGCTGGATCACGCTGGAGGCTTCATGCACCTCCGACAGCATCAGGTTATTGGAACCGCTGATGTTGATCAGGATGCCGCGGGCGCCGTCGATCGAGTTGCTCTCCAGCAACGGGCTGGAGATGGCGGCGCGGGCCGCCTCGACGGCGCGGTTGGGCCCGCTGGCTACGGCCGTGCCCATGATGGCGTAGCCCATGCCCTGCATGATGGTCTTCACGTCGGCGAAGTCGCGGTTGATGACGCCGGGAATGGTGATGATGTCGCTGATGCCCTGCACCGCCTGGCGCAGGATGTCATCGGCAATGCGGAACGACTCCATGAAGGGCGCGTTTTGCGCCACCTGCAGCAGCCGCTCGTTGGGAATGGTGATCACCGTGTCCACCGCCTCGGCCAGCTCCCGCAAGCCCTGCTCCGCCTGGTTCATGCGCCGCCGGCCCTCGAAGGGAAACGGCTTGGTGACCACCGCCACGGTCAGCGCGCCCAGTTCGCTGGCCAGCGAGGCGACCACCGGCGCGGCGCCGGTGCCCGTGCCGCCGCCCAGCCCGGTGGTGACAAAGACCATGTCGGCGCCCTCCAGCACCTCGATGATCTTGTCGGTGTCCTCCAGCGCGGCCCGGCGCCCGATGTCGGGATCGGAGCCGGCGCCTCGGCCGTTGGTCAGCTTCAGCCCCAGCTGCAGCTTGTTGGCGGCGCGCGACAGGTGCAGCGATTGGATATCGGTGTTGGCGACGATGAACTCGACGCCGTCCAAGTGAGCGTCAATCATGCGGTTGACGGCGTTGCTGCCGCCGCCCCCGACACCGATCACTTTAATGCGCGCGGCGCTGACGTGATCCTCGCTCAGCGACACCCGAATGGGCAGATCTGGTTCCATGCGCCCTCGCCTTCGCCCGCCCCGCGGGATTTGCCTGCGGGATTCCCCCGCAGGACTCGAAGCTGCAATCATTCTAGATTCCGTGCGCCGGGCGCGGAAAGGAAAAAACGTGCCGGCCTGTAACACAAGGACACGCGGCTGGCGTCCGCAACCCGTCTCGCCCACGCGCGGGCTGCCACGGGCGGACTAGCGCAGGGTTGGGGCTTTGCTCTCGGCTTTGGCGGCCGCCGTCGAAGCCTCGAACTCTTCCAGCCGCTCCCCGTACAAGCGCGCCAGCAGCCACTGCGCCAGGCTGAAGGTCAGGGCGATGAGCAGCACGGCGGCCACGCCGTAGACAATGGCGGAGGCTATGTGGGGCAGGGCCATGGGCGAAGGCAGGGCGACGGGGTCAGGGTGCGGAGGCCTGGCGCGCGGGGTGAGCCAGCGAGCCGGGAGCAAGCCCGTCGGCGCGCAGGTCCCCGCGGGTTTTGGGTAGGCTGTCGGGATAGTTCCGCTGCAAAAACGTGATCATATTCTCCCGGATATAGCAGCGCAGGTCCCAGGAGTCCGGCGAAGTCCGCGCCCCCGCCAAAATGCGGATCTGGATGGTTCGGTCGCTGGCGTCGGTGACCTGCAAGGCCTTGGCCTGGCCGTCCCACAGCGGGCTGAGCGGCAAAATCCGATCCAGTTCCTGGCGCAGCGCGTCCACTGGGGTATTGTAGTCGGCGTAGAGGAAGACCGAGCCCAGCAGCGCGCCGGAGTTGCGCGTCCAGTTCTGGAATGGCTGCTCGACGAAATACGACAGCGGGACGATCAATCGCCGCCAATCCCAAATGCGGACCACCACATAGGTGGCGTTGATCTCCTCGATCCAGCCCCATTCGTTGTCCACGATGACGGCGTCTTCAATGCGGAAGGGCTGGGCCAGGGCGATCTGGACGCCAGCGACCAGGTTGGCCAGGGTCGGCCGCATAGCAATGCCGATCACGAGCCCGATGACCCCGGCGGAGGCCAGGACGCTGGCGCCGAGCACCTTGACGCCGGGCAGCGTCATCAGTGCGCCGGCCACCGCGCCAACAATGACCACGACGGTGACGACGCGGCTAAGGACGCGGATGGGCGTGGCGATCTTGCGGGCCTCCAGATTGTCGGCGACGTCAATGCGATAGCGGGCGGCGATGACGTCGCCGACCACCGCGGGGGCGG